>NZ_JBFUAL010000016.1:0-2808 GCF_056406295.1 Rhizobium sp. P1_C7 | reverse complement strand
WGTTGCCAAGATCCTCAAGGGCGTCGTCGACGCGGAACAGCCGGGTCTTGTCATCGTCGGMAAGCAGGCAATTGACGACGACWSSAACCAGACCGGCCAGATGCTCGCAGCTCTGCTCGGCACCGCCCAGGCGACCTTTGCCTCGAAGATCGARRTCGGAGTTGCTGGTCCTGGCGGCAAGGCTCAGGTGACCCGCGAAGTCGACGGCGGTCTGCAGACGATCGAAGTCAAGTTGCCGGCAGTSGTGACCACCGACCTGCGCCTGAACGAGCCCCGCTATGCTTCGCTGCCGAACATCATGAAGGCGAAGAAGAAGCCGCTGGACAAGAAGTCGCCCGCTGACTTCGGCGTCTCCACCACGCCGCGCCTCAAGGTCCTGAAGACCGAAGAGCCGTCAGGCCGCAAGGCAGGCGTGAAGGTCAAGTCGGTTGCCGAGCTCGTCGAAAAGCTCAAGACCGAAGCCGGCGTCCTCTAAGGTTCGAGAAAGGGAGATTCTACCATGGCCATTCTTCTTCTGGCTGATCACGACAGCAACCACCTTTCCGASCAGACCGCCAAGACCCTGACGGCGGCGGCAAAGATTGCCAAGGAAACGGGAAGCGATGTCCACGTCCTCGTCGCCGGCGCCGGCGCCAAGGTTGCGGCCGAACAGGCCGCAARGCTCTCCGGCGTTTCCAAGGTGCTTGTTGCCGAGGACGCAAGCCTTGCCCACAACCTCGCCGAGCCGCTCGCCGCCCTGATCGTCTCGCTGGCCGGCAGCTACGACACGATCATCTCGGCCGCCACCTCTACAGGYAAGAACGTGCTGCCGCGCGTCGCAGCCCTGCTSGACGTCGCSCAGGTCTCGGAAATCATCGAGGTCGTCTCGGCTGAYACCTTCAAACGTCCGATCTATGCCGGCAACGCCATCCAGACGGTGCAGGCGACCGACGCCACACGAGTCATCACTGTGCGCACGGCATCCTTCGCCGCGACCTCTGAAGGTGGCTCCGCTCCGGTCGAGGCGATCTCGGCCGTTTCCGATCCTGCTTTGTCGACCTTCGTCGGGGATGCGCTGTCGGCTTCCGACCGTCCGGAGCTGACGTCGGCCAGGATCATCATCTCGGGTGGTCGCGCCCTTGGTTCTGCCGAGAAGTTCAGGCAAGTCATCCTTCCTGTTGCCGACAAGCTCGGGGCCGCAGTCGGCGCCTCGCGCGCTGCCGTCGATGCCGGTTACGCGCCGAACGACTGGCAGGTTGGTCAGACGGGCAAGGTCGTCGCCCCGCAGCTCTACATCGCCTGCGGCATCTCGGGCGCCATCCAGCACCTCGCCGGCATGAAGGATTCGAAGGTTATCGTCGCCATCAACAAGGACGAAGATGCCCCGATCTTCCAGGTCGCAGACTACGGCCTCGTCGCCGATCTTTTCGAGGCGCTACCTGAACTTAAGATCGCTCTGCGATGACCCAGACGACTGAGCTGCCGGAACGCGAAAGCATGGAATTCGACGTGGTGATCGTCGGTGGCGGTCCTGCGGGTCTTTCGGCGGCGATCCGTCTGAAGCAGGTCAGTCCCGAGCTTTCGGTCGTCGTGCTTGAAAAGGGTGCGGAGGTCGGGGCGCATATTCTCTCGGGCGCTGTCGTCGACCCGATCGGTATCGACCGGCTGCTGCCGGGCTGGCGCGAGGATGCCGACCATCCGTTCAAGACCAAGGTAACGGACGACCACTTCCTGGTGCTCGGCCCGGCCGGTTCGGTACGTCTTCCAAATATCCTGATGCCGCCGCTGATGAGCAATCACGGCAATTACATCGTATCGCTTGGGCTTGTCTGTCGATGGCTTGCCACCAAGGCGGAGAAACTTGGCGTCGAAATCTACCCGGGTTTTGCCGCGACCGAAGTGCTTTACAGCGACGAGGGTGCAGTCATCGGTGTGGCCACCGGCGACATGGGCATCGAAAAGAACGGCGAGCCCGGCCCCAACTTCACCCGCGGCATGGAACTGCTCGGAAAATACGTGCTGGTCGGCGAGGGTGTGCGGGGATCGCTGGCCAAGCAGCTGATCGCCAGGTTCGACCTTTCGAAAGATCGCGAGCCGCAGAAATTCGGCATCGGCATCAAGGAACTCTGGCAGGTGAAGCCGGAGCACCACCGGCAGGGCCTGGTGCAGCATTCCTTCGGCTGGCCGCTCGGCATGAAGACCGGCGGCGGTTCTTTTCTCTATCACCTCGAGGACAATCTCGTCGCCGTCGGTTTCGTCGTCCACCTGAACTACAAGAACCCTTATCTCTATCCCTTCGAGGAATTTCAGCGCTTCAAGACGCATCCCGCGATCCGGACCACCTTCGAGGGCGGCAAGCGGCTCTCCTACGGCGCACGTGCGATTACCGAGGGTGGCTACCAGTCGGTGCCGAAGCTTTCTTTCCCCGGCGGCGCGCTGATCGGCTGCTCTGCCGGCTTCGTCAACGTGCCGCGCATCAAGGGCAGCCACAATGCGGTTCTCTCAGGCATGATGGCGGCTGATCGCATTGCCGCAGCAATCAGCGCCGGCCGCTCCAACGACGAAGTGATCGAGATCGAGAACGATTGGCGCGCGAGCGACATAGGCAAGGATCTGAAGAGGGTTCGCAACGTCAAGCCGCTGTGGTCGAAGTTCGGCACAGCGATCGGTGTGGCGCTCGGCGGCCTCGACATGTGGACGAATACACTTCTCGGCTTCTCCTTCTTCGGCACGCTGAAGCACGGCAAGACCGATGCGCAGTCGCTGGAGCCTGCTTCGCAACACAGGAAAATCGACTATCCCAAGCCCGATGGCGTGCTTACATTCGAC
>NZ_JBFUAL010000015.1:0-157886 GCF_056406295.1 Rhizobium sp. P1_C7 | reverse complement strand
GCGTCTGACGCAACGTCATAAAAAGCCTCATTTGATGATCGTTTACATGGCGACCCGGCAATCGGTGCTCCTCTCAGGAATACACCTCGATACTGGGCCGGCCGCGATACACAAACGAGCCGAAAAATCTCGCCGTCAGCCCTGCTGGAACTCCGGCAGGGCTACGCCCTCCCTACGTTCCAGCAGGGCTGACAGATTCTCATCTTGATTGACGCGCATTCTCATCCTGATTGTCGCGCCGCAGGTTTGGCCGTGATGTGACTGAAAAGGCGATATTATGTGGCATTTGCCTCCGGCCACTGTTCCGGGTCAGACGGGATTGCGGAAGCACGCAACTTGTGCCGCGATGGGTTTTCTCCCACCGGGACCGAGGACATTCCACGTTGAACATCTACATGTTTGGCGGGGGGGGCTGGGACATGGGTAGGGTCGGCCGAGCGAAAGCGGCAAGTGTTGAAAACTCTCCCGCATGGCCCCGTTCGGCGTCTCGAGCCTTGATTTATGAGTTAACATGAATTTTAACTACATCTAATGTATAGTTGTTTGGAGGCATGCTGTGCGGCGATTCAATCTCAGGCGCGATGAAGATGAACAATGGTTGGTGGTGGATGGCCTAACCATGCAGCCCGCCACGCTGGACGATCTTCCGGTAGTCGGGCTTTGCTGGGCAGAGGCATGCGAGTTCGTGGACCTCCTGAATTCGATGGAGATCATTGAGCGCGCTGCAGGCCGATACGGCCGGGCTGTCCTATCCCAGAGACACCAGTGACGATCGAACTGGTGACCATCTGCGGCCGGATTTGAATCGACGGCGTGCATCGTCGGATCTACACCAGATTGAATCGGTCGGGGCAATCGTGTCGGGCCATACTTCGCCCGGAGGTGGATTGCTTACCTCATCAGGCGTCAACGAAGCCTTGGAACGTGACGAAGTTCGGAAGGGGGTTTTCCGGTCCATCGACGGCAAGCATGGGTAAAGGAGCTGTTCTGACGAAACCCAAGCATCCACGTTATCTGGGATGCCTGCAGGCCCTCCTGAAGATAGTTCACGGCAAGCTCGCGCCTCAGATCGTCCAGTATTCTGCCGAAACTCATACCCTCTGAGGCCAGACGCCGGGCGAACGTCCGCTCGCTGAGGCCGATCTTGCGGGCGACGTTTTCGGCGCTGGCTTCACCATGTGGCAAAAGCGGAGCGATGGTGTTTTCAACGAGCGTGCGGAGTGGACTGATGTTCGACGTACGGGCGGCTATGGCTTCTTCACAGAGATTGACCATCAAGTCGTTGAGATATGGATCGCCATCAATAACCGGACGGTCAAGCAGCGTTGCGTCGAAACTTAGCCCGTCAGCATGGGTGTTAAACCGCACGTCACAGCCGAACAGCTGCCGAATTTGCGCTGCATCACCCGAGCGCTGATGAACGAACGTTGCGGCAACGGGGACAATTCGATGTCCAATCAGTTTGCGACATATTCGCAGGAGCACCAAGGCGAAGAACTCGGCCTGATGCCGGTCCGCATGTCGGGAAAACCCCTTATAGGATATTCCAAGGCTTAGGGTTCCGCCCTGCCGGTCGATCCGAAGCTCCAAAGCCTCGCTGACCAGGTGAGCGTATCGCACGACACGGCGGAGAGCGTCGCCAAATGAGCGCGAAGACGCCGCCGCGTAGTAGATCATTCCGATCTCTCGCAGATCGAGATGCTTGGCCAGTGTGAGGCCGAGCCACTCATCGTTGAGCGCGCGAGATGCCTCACCGAGAAAGTCTATCTGTGAAGCGATACCGACCCGCTTTCGTTCGTCGAGCATGGCCAGCGTCAGTTTGGTTCGTTTGAGTAATGGCAGCGGGTCGATGTTTTCCTGTTTGATCCGCGAGAGCGCCAGGCGCGAAGCCAGTCCCATGGCTGTCGGCGCGGCAGTAAGCCTTTGACTAGTCGTTCCGAGCATTTGGAGCACCCTGTCCGCAGTACGTGACGTGACCAAACATATTTCTCTTTAACCGATCCAAACTCGTCGGCAATTCAAACATATCGAAGGCGTTGACCGCGTGTCTCTACCGGGCGGATCGCAACATGGGTCCTTTTGGCACAGGTGTAGGCAGAAGGTAAAAACACCCGAGTAGCACGTGAATGCTGCCCGGGTGTTTTATCGTCGTTGCCTTCGACGGAGTACCAATGGTACCCTCTGTACCATGTTCACCTTGCATTTCCTATCGCAAGCCACTTCGCTGGTCAGGGTTATCAACTGCGTATTGAATTAAATGATGCTGTTGCTGAAAGCCCACGCTCGCGCACTCGCCGCCGATGACTGTCCAGCGTAATGCCGCGCCTGGAATCGAGAAGACCAATCCGCTCCCGCAGGAAAACGCCAATTCGGTCGACGGTCGAACCGCCGACGAATCGCACCACGCTGTGCCTGGTGCCGGCGAAGCCTGCGGAAAACGCCGCGCTGTTCGTCGAGATAAAGGGGGGCGCCACGTGTAAGTGGACGCTCCAGGGGTCCGGGTCAGCGCGCTGGTGGCGACCGCAGCTGCTGTGGCTTCTGACAGCAAACAATTGGCTTCTCCAAACAAGTTTCGGAGTTCACTGAGGTGGCACCCGACACCACATGGTGGTCAATGGCCAAGAACGGCGAGAGAACTCGCCAACGGCCGCCCCGCCCTTAAGGCATGGACGACAAGTAGCGCGTCATGGCAGGGCCACAACCTAGGAGCCACAGACACACCATGCGTGAAAGCACAGGACCATCCAGGAGCAATGTCCCTCTCCTCAAGCTGGGCGCTTGTCAGTGCCGCTTCCCGGTTCTCGAAGACAAATCAGTGCCCGGCGGTCACTACTTTTGTGCCGGTCCGACTTCGCCATACCGCGTCTACTGCGACCACCACCACAGTGTCGTGACGAATGTCGAGCAGCGCCGAGCCCGCTCCGGTTCCCACCTTCCGCATCGACGCGCCGCATAGCTTAGCAGAAACTGAATCAGTTGGTCTTCACGAGCAAGTAGCGGGCATTGTTGGCAGAAGCCGCGAGGCGGTCGTCGCAGCTCGATCAATCGTAGGCGAAATACAGTCCCGCTGACTTGCGGCAAAATCGACCGATTTCGAGCTGACCCACCACTCCTCAGGTCTCAAGCGATCTCCCGTGGGCAGCGTTATACACGATCGATACCGGATCAGGAGCCGACCTCGTTGTTTGCCGGTGCACACGACGAGGGACGCACTGCGGTGCGCCTCAATGCATCGAGATGAGATGAAGGTCTTGCTCGATCATATAACAGCCAGCTTATGCTCGCGGGATCGGTGGACATGTCAATGCCCTCTCAACTTTGTTTAAAATCTTGTGGGTCCAACCCACAAGCCATCGGCGCCGGTCTCACGAACCGGATGTCGTTGGTTGGAGCGATAGCCGAGTATTGGCGGGTCAAAATACGGCAGGCGGCATCTGCCGATTCAACCGGCCAGCCAGCCCCGGACTTGCAAAAGCGTCCGGCGCTCCTGGTCAGCTTCAATGACGAACTCCGGCTGCCAGTCCGCCTGAGGAGCTATCGCCTTCAGAACATTGAGGCTCCGGCCGACGCCATAGCCGCCATGAGTTATGAATGGATGCACGGTTTTGCCGGACAATTCGTGAGCCTGGACGAACGAGCAGATGACCGGTGGTGCGGTCATGCCCCAAATCGGTAGGCCGATGTAGATCGTCGTGTATCGCGCGATGTCTGATATCGAGGCCGCCAGCGGCGGCAAGTAGCCAGCCGTCGTCTCACGACTGGCCTGCGCAACCGTCTGCTCGTAATCCTCAGGATAGGGAGTTGCCGGATGTAGCTCGAACAACACCGCATCTTTCGCCCTCCGGATCTGGTTGGCGATCACCCGCGTGTTCCCCGTGCGGGAGAAGTAGGCGACCAGAATTCGTGACGAACCAGCAGCCTGCGCGGAGGCGCTATTCGAAAGCGGCGATATGGCTGCTGCCGCCAGCGGAAGTGCCTGCAGGAAGTTTCGTCTACGCATTCAAATCTCCATCCAAGGTCACTCTGTCGCCTGCCCTACGGTGTATTCGTCATCTGTGACCTTCTCCATCCAGGTGACGTTGTTGCCTTCGAGTGCCTCGGCAACCGCGAAGTGCGTCATCGCATCATTCGGCGACGCGCCGTGCCAATGGCGAATATGTGGCGGTATCCAGACCACGTCTCCGGGACCGACGACCTCCGCCGGGCGGCCCTCCATTTGCACTAGTCCTTTCCCGGAAACGATGAACAGCGTCTGACCAAGAGGATGCGTGTGCCAAGCGGTTCGAGCGCCGGCCGCAAAGGACACGGTCGCACCCCCAATACGCGCAGGCGCGTCGCCGCGATAGAATCCTGACGTCTCGACCTTGCCGGTGAAGTATTGTTCCGGCGCGGCCGCTCGTCCCTCTCCTGCCCGCGTTACCTTCAATGCGCTTGGCGCTGCCGTTTCACTAGAAGCCGCCTCGCGCATCGCGAACACCTTCTTCAGCACCGGTACGGTGGACATAGCCCGCGGCCATCCAGCGTAAAATGCGACGTGCGTCACGACTTCCGCCGCCTCCTGCCGTGTCAGCCCATTGTCCATCGCACGGTTTGCGTGGAAAGGGAGCTGTTCGGGCTGGCCGACGGCAACAAGGGCCGCCATCGTCACCAGGCTGCGATCGCGGGCCGAGAGATCGGGGCGCTGCCAGAGATCGCCGAACAGCACCCGGTTTGTGAGGTCGGCAAGTGCCGGGGCCGACGGCGCAACGTGCGTGTCGACTGTGGAAGCCCGTGCCGCCTCGGCCGCGGCCTCGAGCTGGATCCGGCTCGCGTCGCTGCTGACGACAGGATCGATCCCGCGTTCCTCGAACACTTTCTTCACCTCGGTCACCGCCGACATTGCGTTCGGCCAGCCCGAATAGAAGGCGAGATGCGTTATGAGCTCGCCGACCTCCTCGGGGTTAACGCCGTTGTCGAGCGCACGGCGGACGTGGTTGCCCACCTGTGCCGCCTTGCCGGTCGAAACTAGCGTTGCAACGGTAACGAGGCTTCGGTCGCGAGGTGAAAGCTCCGCGCGTTCCCAGACTTCTCCGAAGAGGACGTCGTCGGTGAAGTGTCCAAGTCCCGGCGCGGTTTCGTAGACCGCGGGCGGCGCGACCCGCGGACGCCTCTCCTCGGCTTCCGCGCCTGTCGTCGCCAGCGCGGACGCCGCGATGGTAGCTGCGATCTTGTTCATGGTTCTTCTCCTTCAATTCGTAAGAGACATGCCCGTTATTGGGTCGCGAGCTCGCCGTAGAAGAACGACGCGGTCACGCCGCCGTCGATCAGGAAGTCGCTGCCGGTGATGAACTTTCCGTCCGGTCCCATGAGCAAGGCTGCGAGCGAAGCAATTTCATCCGGGGTACCCGCTCGCCCTGCAGGAGAGAGGTCGATCATCCGGCGATAGCCGGCGCCACGTGGACCTGTCAGTTCGTCGTTGGCCAGCGGCGTTATGACGATGCCGGGGCTCAACGTGTTGACGCGCGCGCCTCGCCTGCCCCACCTGACGGCTTCGGCCTTGACCCGCAACGCGTTGGCGCGTTTCGAAAGCTGGTAGGCGTTCAACGGGTCCGTCACGGCCTGCAGCATTCGCAGCGACAGCAGTGCTTCCGCTGGCGTGGTTGCGAGCAGTCTGTCCTGCTCGGCGGTCAGCGCGGCAAGCCGATGGCCCGACATCGAGGCAATGACCACGCACGAGCCACCCGGCGCGATCGCCTCGCCGAATTCCTCCAGGACGACCGCGGTCCCATAGAGATCGACTTTGAGGATCACCTCCGGCGGGGCCTGAGAGGGGGAGACGCCGGCTGCATGGATGACGCCCGTCACGTCGCCAATGGCGGTCGCGGCTTCGACGAGCGCATGAACGGAGACGCGCGAGGAAATGTCGACGACGGCGGTGCTGACATCGAAGCCGGCATCGCTCAGGATTTTCGCCGCGGCGTCCGCCTTGTCCTTCCGGAGGTCGGCGAGCAGGACATGCTTCCCCGAGCTGACCCGCCGGGCAATCGCCTGGCCGATGGAGCCTGCGCCGATCACGATGATGACGTTTGTCATGTTGCTATCCCTTTCCATGGGGCGGCTGGGCACCGATCAGTGGCCAGTCATCTTCAGCACCGCGTCCGGGAGTCGCTCGCCTTTGACTTCGATCTTGGAAGCTTCGCGATTGATTTCACTCAGGTCGTCCGTCGTCAGATCCAGTTCGACGGCACCAATGTTTTCTTCCAGGCGGTGAAGCTTGGTGGTGCCAGGTATGGGAACAATCCACGGCCGCTGCGCCAGCAGCCATGCCAGGGCGACTTGCGCAGGCGTCGCCTGCTTGCGCTCCGCGATTACCTTGATGACAGAAACGAGTTCGAGATTGGCCTTGCGAGCTCCCGGAGAGAACCGCGGCACCATGTTGCGGAAGTCGCCCTCCGGAAAGGTCGTGGTCTCGTCGATCTTGCCGGTGAGAAAACCGGCGCCGAGCGGGCTGAAGGGAACGAAGCCGATGCCAAGTTCTTCGAGCACAGGCAGCAGTTGCTGTTTCGGTCCACGCCAGACCAGCGAATATTCGCTCTGGACGGCGGCGACGGGCTGAACGGCGTGTGCGCGGCGGATAGTCTGGACGCCGGCCTCCGACAGGCCGAAATGTTTCACTTTTCCTTCGGCGACGAGGTCCTTGACGGCGCCTGCCACGTCCTCGATCGGGACGTTCTGATCGACGCGGTGCTGGTAAAACAGGTCGATACGGTCGGTCTTCAGACGCTTCAGTGCGGCGTCGGCAACGGCCCTGATGTGTTCGGGCCGGCTGTTGGTACCCCCTTTTCTTGCTCCCGTTTCAAGATCGATGTCGAAGCCGAACTTGGTGGCGATCGTCACCTGGTCCCGGATGGGCTGCAATCCTTCGCCCAGCAGGGATTCGTTGGTGAACGGCCCGTACGCTTCCGCCGTGTCGAAATGAGTGATCCCGCGCTCGTGGGCGTCGCGGAGAAGCTTGATCATCTCGCCCTTATCGGGGACCGTGCCGTAGACGCCGGTCATTCCCATGCATCCGAGGCCGAGCGCCGAGACTTCAAGGCCGGAGCTTCCAAGCTTGCGTTTCTGCATTGTCGCTTCCTTCTTTAATTGTTGCTTTCCTCGGACGCGAAGTCCGAGCTGACGCTGAGTTCCCTCCACGCGTCGATCTCGCGGCGCTGGCTGTCGACCTCGTTGCCGACGATCTTGACGGCGTCGCTGCCGAGCAGAAGCCGCGCCGGAAGTTCTGATCTCCCCACGAGATCGAGAAGGGCGGCGGCCGCACGCTTGGGATCGCCGGGCTGGGTGCCATGCGTCTTGTCGTTCTCCTTCCGGCGCGGTCCGGCAGTTGCGGCATAGTCGTCGATCTTGGCCTTGGCCTGCTGCAGTGACCGGCCGGCGAAGTCCGTTCTGAATGCGCCCGGCTCGACGATGGTCACACGGATGCCAAGCGGCGCGACTTCCTTGCGCAACGCGTCTGACATGCCGCCGACGGCGAACTTCGATGCCGAATAGTATCCGGAGCCGGGCGCTGCGAGCCGGCCGGCGATCGACGATATGTTGAGAATGGTGCCGGAGCGGCGAGCGCGCATGCCGGGCAGAACCGCCTTGATCATCGAGACGGTGCCGAAGAAGTTGGTCCCGAAGAGATTCGCGGCATCCTGCTCGTCGCCCTCTTCCACCGCGGCGCGGTAGCCGTAGCCGGCATTGTTGACGAGGACGTCGATCGCGCCGAACCGTTTTTCAGCGTCGCCGACGACGTCGGCCACCTGCGCCTTGTCCGTCACATCGAGGGCCGCGGCATGGGCGGTGGCAGGATACTGCGCGGCGAGAGCCAGAACCTTCGCCACATCGCGCGCCGTGACGACGGCGTTGTGCCCGGCGGCGAGAACGGCCTCCGCGAGGCTCCGTCCCAGTCCCGTGGAACATCCCGTGATAAGCCACGTCGTCATTGTGTTTCCCTTCGTGTCATCTCTATTTCCGGTGCGACTCCATGCCGTGCGCTCACATCCGTGGCGGTGCTTCCACGCCGGAATAGACCAGCACCTGTTCTGGAAGACGGGCGCCCTTGATCTGAATGGCGGCGACCGTCTTGTTCAGTTCGGCGATCTCGTCGGACGAGAAGCGGACGGATGCTGCACTGACGTTTTCCAGCATGTGCGGCATCTGCGTGCTCCCGGGGATCGGCACGATCCACGGCTTCTGTGCCATCAGCCACGCCAGCGCGATCTGACCGGGTGTCGCCGCCTTTCGTTCGGCCCACGTCTTTACCAACGCGACCAAAGCAAGGTTGTTCGGTAGATTTTCAGGCGAGAACCTGCCCTCGATGCCGCGGATGTCACCTTCGGCAAATCTCGTCCGCTCGTCGATCGCGCCCGTTAGGAAGCCGACGCCGAGTGGGCTCCACGGCACGAAGCCGATTCCGAGTTCTTCGCAGAGCGGAAGCACTGCTTCTTCCGGGCCACGCCACAGCATCGAGTACTCGCTCTGGATCGCCGTCAGCGGCAGTTCGGCATGGGCACGGCGTACCGTCTGCAGGCCCATTTCCGAAAGGCCCCAGTGCAGCACCTTCCCCTGATCCTTGAGTTTCTTGATCGCACCTGCGACCTCCTCGATCGGCACTGCCGGATCGACGCGGTGCTGGTAGAGAAGATCGATGCGATCCGTTCGAAGCCGCTTGAGCATTCCGTCCACAGCCAGCTTGATGTGCTCGGGCCGGCTGTTCAGGCCCGGCATGCGCTTGCCACTTTCCAGATCGATGTTCCAGCCGAACTTCGACGTGATGACGACGTCGTTCCGGAAGGGTTCGATCCCCTCTCCGAGAATTCGCTCGACCTCATGCGGACCATAGGCTTCGGCGGCATCGTAGAAGGTAACGCCGCGGTCGTGCGCCGTCCGGATGATCGCGTGCATCTCGCTGCGGGCGGGGATCGTCGTCTGATAGGTGCGGCTCATGTTCTGGACGCCGATGCCGATACTCGATACTTCCAGCGATCCAAGCTTGCGGCGTCCGATCGGGCCTCTCCTGGCCACCGCCTGCGCCTCAGCCGGGGAGTAGCTCGCGTCGACAAGAGGGATGGCGGCGAGCGACCCTGCAGCTCCGAGGAAGCCACGGCGGCCAATGGTCAGTTTCTTCTGATCTGCCATTCAAGGGATCCTTTCGAGCAGCGTTGACGACGATCTCGAATATAGATCTCGCTCGCGCATTCGATTAGGTGCTATAATCCGCATCTCCCTATTAGCAGGACTTATGAATGCCCTCCGAGAACTATAATGATCTTGCCGCCTTCGTCGTCGTCGCGCGTGAGGAGAGTTTCACCAAAGCCGCCGTCCGTCTGGGCGTCTCCCAGTCGGCCCTCAGCCAGTCCATTCGGGGACTTGAGGCCCGTCTGGGAATGCGACTTCTGACCAGGACGACACGGAGGGTCTCGCCCACTGCAGCAGGCGAGCGCCTTTTCAAGACTGCCGGACCGCGGTTCGAAGAGATCCAGGCCGAGCTTTCGGCGCTCAGCGAGATGCGAGATCGCCCGACAGGCACGGTCCGCATCACCGCAGGCGAGCATGCCGCCGTCGCCGTGCTGGCTCCTGCTTTGGAGAGGTTTCTCCCCGAGAACCCGGATGTGAAGGTCGAGATCATTGTCGACTACGGCCTGACTGACATCGTCGCCGAGCGGTTTGATGCCGGCGTCCGTCTCGGCGAGCAGATCGCCAAGGACATGATTGCGGTTCCGATCGGCCCCGACGTGCGCATGGCGGTGGTGGGGTCGCCTGCATACTTCCGCCAGAATCTTTGGCCGGAGACGCCTCAGGACCTGACCGCGCACAACTGCATCAACATGAGGCTCCCGACCCACGACACGATCTTCGCCTGGGAGTTCGAAAAGGATGATCGCGAGCTTCGCGTCCGTGTGGAGGGTCAACTCGTGTTCAACAACCTGGCCATGAGACGCGAGGCAGCGCTGCGTGGCCTGGGGTTAGCCTACATGCCGGAAGATCAGGTGCAGGACGATCTCGCGAAGGGCGAACTCATCAGAGTTCTGGAGGACTGGTGCCCGCCATTTGGCGGCTATCATCTCTACTATCCAAACCGCCGGCACCCTTCGCCTGCCTTCGCTCTCGTCGTCGATGCTCTCCGCCTTCGAGGATGACATAGTGATCAACCGTCCCGCGCCCTCGACGCTTGAGGCGAGATCGGAGAGATTGGTTGAAGAACACGCGTGCGAACATGCTCCTGACGATCGGCATCGTCCTGACAGCTTTGCCCGGCGCGGTATGCGCACAGTCCTTCTTGAAAGCCGACAACGCAACAGAACGGTTCGGTGGCCGTCGGTCAGCCCGCGCCACCAAGATGGTCCGCACCTTCCGTTGCCGTCGTACGCGAGGCGCGCTCACGAACATCGAGACGAGCCTGGAAGTCCGGATGCGCGGGATGGCTCTACGGTTCAGACCTTAGCCATCCCTCGGTTGTTCGCTCGAACGCTCTAGCCTAGGATTTATTTTCTGGGTTTTGCAAACCTCGTGCCGCCGCCGCTAGGGTCGCCAATTGCGCACGCTCTCGAACTCCCTGTTGAAAAAGCTCGATAATGATGGCTGCTAGTCGGGTTGATTCCTCGGAAGGCGCGGGAATCTCGTGCTCACGGCAAACGGCCTCGAATATCGATTGGCACAAGGAAAGATCGCTGGAATCCAATGGTTCGTTTTGTCTGTTTCGAAGTAGTTGCGTCATCTCTGAGCCCTCCTTTCTGGCACAGTTTGAAAATCGAAAATCAAATGGTTTTTGCCCGATTATTCTTCAAGATATGGTTTGGATTTTTTGTGCATTCCACGCCGATTGTCGCGATCGGCGGCCACGGCCAGGTGGAGTAAGTTCCTTCCTCGGCGGGGCATTCCGTCTTCGATCGGTTGGATGGCTGCAATATCGTCCGACAACACGATCTGGAAGAAACCAGGCGTTGGACAGGTTTTGACGTCGGCAAACGAACGTCGGCGTCATAATTTACGTCATGAGGCTTCAAAAAGAAGAGAGGCTTCGAGAGACGGGCAGACGTTGCCGGCACCATCAAGCACGGGTGCCACGTCTACAATCTCGACCATGGAACATTGGTGCTCCTCCGACGTTCTGTCGCTGCAAATCCAAGCCCTTTAGGAGGACAAAATGGCTACGGAAAAAACACTCGACGACCTCTTCCTTGATACGCTCAAGGACATCTATTTTGCAGAAAAGCAAATCCTGAAGGCATTGCCGAAAATGGCGCGCGCAGCGCAGTCAGAAGAAGGTAAAGCCGGTTTTCTCCAGCATCGCGACGAAACGCAAGGCCAAATCGAGCGCCTCGAGCAGGTATTCGAGCTCCTCGGCAAGCCAGCCCGCGGCAAGACCTGCGAAGCAATTCAAGGGATCATCGCTGAAGGTGAGGAAATCATCGAAGCCTACAAGGGCTCCGCCGCTCTGGATGCAGGTCTTATTTCATCGGGACAGGCTGTCGAGCACTACGAGATCGCGCGTTACGGAACGCTGATCGCTTGGGCAAGGCAGCTCGGCCTGAAAGACGTTGTACCGCTTCTGCAGGCAAACCTTGCTGAGGAAGAAGCGACTGATAAAAAGCTGACGCAGCTTGCGCAGGCCTCGGCCAATGCCAAGGGCAAGAAAGCTGCTTGATCGATCTGCAGCAAGGGCCTCATACGAGTGGGCCTCTCTTGCTCGCCCTTCCGTCCTGGCACCACCAGGATACCAGGTGTTCGAAGCCGTATTGGGTCGCCCGGCGGCAACCCAATACGGCCGGGATCTAGAGACTTTGTGAATTTGGCTGTCATAAAGCGCGTCAACAGCGGCCAACATGGAGCGTGACATGTCGGATCAGAGATCAAATTGGATCAGCAAGCGGGCATACGCACTCTGGGAACAGGCGGGATGCCCGCTCGGCAGAGATCAGGACCACTGGCTGCAGGCCTCCACCGAACGAGAGCTGATGGAACGCACGATGGCGTCCGTCGACGGAAACGAGGTGATGACGCGAACACGCGGAGGCGTTGATGAGATCGGGCTCAATCATGGAACTGTGCTCGTCGTGGAAGACGAACCACAACTCCGCTTCGATACCGTCGATGTTTTGGAAAACGCAGGCTATGCGACCCAAGAGGCAGCCAACGCAGATGAGGCATTGGTCCTGTTGAGAAATCGGCCGTTCGATACGGTGATTACAGACATCAACATGCCGGGTTCGCTCGACGGGCTCGGATTGGCAGCCCATATCGGATCCTTCTGGCCAAGGACGAAGATCATCATTGCGTCCGGCCTGGTGCGTCTGCGTGATCAGGACCTTTTGCCAGGTGTGTCGTTCCTCGCAAAGCCCCTCGCCGCCCAGACACTTCTGACCATTATGGCCACCCCACGATAGCCAATCATCGTTGAGCGTCGCAGATCGCCAGCGGGCGTTGAGGATCGGGGCTCCCGCTGCGTCATTGCCGTTCTTCACTTACCTGATGAAAACTTGAACCGATTTAGATCGTAAAACCGTATCAACGGCTGGTTCCGCAGAGCAATAGACGCGATTGCCCAACCCGGTCGGGAGTGGCACGTGATCTTCGGAAAGGTTGGCCCGCAACTGAAGAATCCGACTGCCAAGCCTCCAGTCTATGAACAAACATTTGTCCGGGGCGTGAAGCGCTGTCCCGCAATAGCCGCCGGCGTCCGCTAGAAGTGGAACAACCCTTTCCCGACGAACACCGATCACGGAACGGATGTGCTCGGCGCGTGCAACCCCATCTTCCGATTTCGCTTCGTCCCAGTTGAGCTTGCTGCACGCAAAAGTGTCGTAGGCGTTCGGATCACGCATGTCTGCCGCCGATTTTCCTTCCGGAATTCCGCCAAAGTTGGCCGCCTCCTTCGGACGGTTTTCCCGAACGGCTTTGGCAATCTCCCCGTCGTAGTCAGTGAAGAAATGGAACGGGCTCAGGGACAGGTGATCGTCGCCCATGAACAGCAACGGGATCTGCGGCGAAAGGAGCAGAACCTCTGTCAGTGCACGATAGAGCTGGCGGTCTATGCCCAAATGGAGACGATCTCCAAAGGCGCGGTTTCCGACCTGGTCGTGGTTCTGGAGGAAATGCACGAACGCGGTCGGAGGGAGAGCTTCTGTCGGGGGCGGAGTGTCGCTGACGGTAGGCTTGCCGGGCCGGAGATATCCTTGCGCCATAACCCGCCTAAGCTTTCCCCATGTATCGTCCTTGAATGGCCCGTAGTAGCCTACGGCCTCGCCCGTGACCGCGACATGGAGTGCATGATGGAAATCGTCATTCCAGTCCGCCTTATAATACCGTCCTCCAGGGATTTCGGCCATAAGGTCGGTTCCGTTCGCCGGATTTTCCGTAATGAGGTGCACATGGCGCCCGGTGATCTCGGCCCGCACGACATGGGCGAACTGTTCGAGGATATGAACCTCACTGCCGTCCTCGATTTGGTCGATCGCATCGAACCGAAGTCCGTCCAGCCGGAATTCGCAAAGCCAGTAGAGGACGTTCTCGACGAAGTACGTTCTGACTTGTTCCCTTTCGTAGGCTATCGCTGCCCCCCACGGGGTCGGAACGTCCTTGCGAAAGAAACCGGGAGCATACTTCCCAAGATAATTTCCTTCCGGACCGAAGTGATTGTAGACGACGTCGAGAAACACCATCAGCCCATATCCGTGAGCGGCGTCGATAAGAGCCCTGAGGTCATCGGGAGTACCGTAGGCATTGTGAGGGGCGAATTGCAGGACGCCATCATAACCCCATCCGCACGTTCCCGGGAAATGAGCAAGCGGCATAATTTCCACCGCAGTTATTCCCAGCCTGGCCAGGACCGGAAGCTTGTCGATCGTCGCGCGAAACGTACCTTCTGGCGTGAAGGCACCCATATGAATTTCGTAGACGATCGTCTCTTCCCACGGCCTTCCTGTCCACTGCGCATTCTGCCACACGTAGCTCTCGCCATCTGCAAGCACGGACGGACCATCCAGATCTCCAGCCTGCTGCCTTGAGGCGGGATCACCGACGACGTTACCGTCTGCCAAAATAAAGGCATAGGATGATCCGTACTCCGCCTGCACCTCTGAGCGGTGCCAGCCATCATTTGTTCTGGTCATGGGCAGATCCATACCCCCTAGACGAAGGCCGACAGATTCTTCCGCGGGAGCCCATAGCTGGAAGCGGGTCCTGCCATCGGGGAGACGAAATGGACCCCATTGCTGTTCCCGATCCTTCGAAGTCATCAACGTCGGCAGGTCAGGGCTCATCGCAGCAACCCCTGCCCGCCATCGACCCAGATCGGCGATCCCGTTATATGCCTGGACTTGCTAGACGCAAGAAACGAGATCACATCCGCGACATCCTCGCTGCGTCCAGGCCTTCCCCCCGTGATGGGAACCTGTCCTTCTGGCCAAATCACAGGGATGGCGGTTTGCTCCTCGCTTCTGAGGTCTGTGTTTGCATCGATGTTCGTTTCGATCTCGCCTGGGCAAACGGCGTTGATACGGATGTGATGGCGCGCGAGTTCCAGGGCGAGCTGCTGGACCATGGCCACCTGTGCTGCTTTCGTCGCGGTGTAGGCCGTCGCGCCCGGCGTGGTGAATGTGCGCGTTCCGTTGATCGAGGACACTACGATGATCGATCCGCCCCCAGACCGTTTCAGATGAGGGACGGCGGATCGTATGGTCAGGAAAGTGCCCGTCAGGTTGACGGAAATGGTCCTATTCCACTCGTCCAGCGTCAGATCGTCGATGGGAGCCCATACCCCGTTTATGCCAGCATTTGCGACGACTACGTCCAGACGACCCCACCGTTCCATGAGAGGCGTCATCGCGCTTCTCATCTCGGCCTCAACGGCGATGTCGGCCTGAAGAACGCAAGCTTCACCCCCCGCTGCTTCTATCTCCCCGACAGTTTGCAGAAGCTCGTCGCGGCTATGCCCAAGTACGCCGACGGCATAACCATCCATGGCAAGCGCCAAAGCCGAAGCTTTTCCGATTCCTGATCCCGCGCCCGTCACCAGGGCTACGTACTTGTCCATTCATAGCTCCCTTGCCAATGCCGCATCAACTTGTCTTCCGCCCAAGTTCCTTCGCCGCGCTTACCGGCTAATCTGGCATTCGGTGCAGCCAACGACATTGACTTTGGCCGTTATTGGTTTGGGGGTGATTGTCGTATGACGCTCCCAGACCTGCGCTCTATAACTTCGACAACCGCCGCAAGTTCCAATGGGACCGTGGACGGTAAAAACATATCGGGACGAGTGGACCCGGTGAAACCACACTTCTGCCGCCGTTCAGGTTCGACGACGCTACGTCATTCTGGCCACCCCGCGTGCTTGGGAAGATGAGCGGGGGTTTGCCTGCGCCCACCGATCAGCATGCGCGGAACAAAAGCATTCAACACGTGTTTCTGGCGCACTTGCGAATAACGAGGGTTACAGATGACGGACAATCGTGGAGGCCAGGACATTCGACCAGGCGACTGGACCAGACTAGGCGCAAACTACGATGGCGAGGGCGTCAACTTCGCCATCTTCAGCGCTCACGCACAACGTGTCGAACTTTGCCTGTTCGACGAAAGCGGGCGGAATGAAACCGGCCGCATTACGCTCCCCGAATACACGAACGAAATATGGCACGGCTACCTGCCGGGTTTGAGACCTGGCGCGCTTTATGGCTTCCGTGTTCATGGGCCATATGAGCCTGAGAATGGCCATCGTTTCAACCCGCACAAATTTCTGATCGATCCCTATGCCCGTGAACTCGTAGGCGAGGTTGAATGGTCGAAGGCGCATTTCGCCTATGATATGGACAGCGAGGACAAAGACCTCGCTTTCGACGAGAGCGACAGCGCGGCCGTCATGCCGAAGTGCCGGGTCATCGATCCTGCAGACTACGACCGGAGGAAGGATCGCAAGCCCCTGGTTCCCTGGTCTAAGACGATCTTCTACGAGGCCCATGTCAAAGGCTTCACCAAACTACACCCCGCTGTACCAGAAAAGCTCCGGGGAACGTTCGAGGGTCTCGGCAACAAGGCGATCATCGACTATGTGAAAAGTCTCGGCGTCACCTCCATCGAACTGCTTCCAATCCATTTCTTCCCAGATGACAGCCACCTTCTCGACAAGGGGCTTCACAACTACTGGGGCTACAATACGCTTGGGTTCTTCGCGCCCGCCTCCCGCTATTACGGGCCGAATGCCCTTGCAGGGTTCAGGGACATGGTGCGGGCGTTCCATGACGGCGGTATCGAGGTTATCCTGGACGTCGTCTACAACCACACGGCCGAAGGTAATGAACTTGGACCGACCTTATCGTTCAAGGGTATCGACAATTTTTCCTACTATCGAACGATGCCCGACAATGCCCGCTACTACATAAACGACACGGGCACCGGTAACACGGTCAATACGTCGCACCCTCGGGTCTTGCAGATGGTGACCGACAGCCTGCGTTACTGGGCCGAAGACATGCACGTCGATGGTTTCCGCTTCGATCTGGGGACCATCCTCGGGCGCGAGCCTGAAGGATTCGACCAGCGGGGCGGATTCTTCGACGCAGTTGGCCAAGATCCTGTACTTTCGAAATTGAAGCTCGTCGGCGAACCTTGGGACATCGGGCCCGGCGGCTACCAGGTTGGTGGCTTCCCGCCAGGGTGGGCCGAATGGAACGACAAGTATCGGGATACCGTCCGCGACTACTGGAGGGACACCGACGGAACGACGCCGGATTTCGCGGCTCGCGTTCTCGGCTCCGGCGACGTCTACGATCTGAGAGGTCGCCGCCCGTGGGCCGGCGTCAACTTTATCACGGCTCACGACGGCTTCACGTTGAACGACGTCGTGTCGTACGACGAAAAGCATAATGAAGCCAATGGTGAGGATAACAAGGACGGTCACAACGACAACCGCAGCTCCAACTACGGCGTTGAAGGTCCGACCGAGGACGATAGCATCAACGCTGTACGTGAACGACAAAAGAGAAACTTCCTTGCCACCCTGTTTCTTTCGCATGGAACGCCTATGCTGCTCGCCGGAGACGAATTCGGCCGCAGCCAGATGGGCAACAACAACGGCTATTGTCAGGATAGCGATCTGAGCTGGGTGCACTGGGAAGACCTGCCTGACTCTGCTGATCAGCTTCGAAAGTTTGCCACCCGTCTCATTTCCTTGCGTCACGGCAACCCGATCTTTCGCCGCGAAAGCTGGCGTGACGGAGTAAGTGTTGCCTGGCTCAATCCGGGCGGCAACGAACAGACGGAGGAGCAGTGGCAGGATGCAGGGAGCACGACAATCGGTCTTCGCCTCACTTCGGAAGACGCCAGTCTCGAAGGGATGCGGGACGTTGTCGTAGTCTTCAATCCGCACGACGGTGAAGTCCATTTCAAGCTTCCGGATATTTTTCCCGGCTGGATACAGGAACTCACCACCGCTGATCCGGCCCGGCAGGGCGATGACAACGCGGCCCCTGGATCCGTTGTCATGGCACCTCGAACTCTCGCAGTTTTCAGGTCAAAGGAGCCTCCCCGACACGCGAAGATCATGGACGAGCCAACCTAGAGCTATTTACCTGCGACCATTGTAGATAGGTCGGCCCCATCGACAACCGCAACTGCATCACCTGATGAGGACATGTGATGGGTTCGGTCCCGAGCGGATGGCGATGTATGCCATGGAATAGGACGGCGACGCAGCCTGGAACCCGTCGGACAGAAAGAGGTGATTACGAATTCGGACATGGAACATCCTCGCCTTTTATGGCTCACAAAAACCCTCGAACATTAGAGTGCAACACAACTTTAGGGGTTGATAATCGGACCTTGGTCTGCCTCTGAGAGACTTCCAAAATGTACCTGGTGGATCGACGGTTCGCCGTAGGTTTCGTTGTTCGGATTCGTTGCCTTCGACACCGCCGGGGAGGATCACGCAAGGCGTATCCCCCACCAACGATGAAATATATGCAAAAAAATCAATTGTATAATGACTTGTTTCGGTCGGAACAAAAATGGCCTTTGCGTGTTTTCTGTTCATGGATCCGTCACGTGATCCGCAAAATGGAGGAACCACATATGAAGAACATCATCTTCGCGGCGGCAATTCTCGGCGCTTCGGCCTTTGGAGCCATCGCCCAGACAACGCCAGCACCATCTGCCAATGGAGACACACCTGCGGTTGCAACTCCAGACACAAAAAATCCGACCGCACCCGTAGAGGGAGCCAATAGTTTTACCGAAGCCCAAGCGAAGGATCGCATCGCCGAAGCCGGCTACACCGGCGTCAAGGATCTGAAGCTCGATGACAAGGGGATCTGGATGGCGTCCGGCATGAAGGACGGCAAGGCAGTCTCTATCGCCCTCGATTACCAGGGCAACATTGTCGCCAAGTAACCCAAGGAGAAGCATGATGAAAACTGTAACTGGACTTTTCGACGACTACTCGGACGCTCGCTCCGCAGTGAGTAAATTGGAAGCGGTGGGCGTTCCTTCTGGCGACATCAGTATCGTCTCCAACAAAGCCGGCCGAACTGATCGCGGTTCCGATGCCGGAGAAGATGCAGCAACGGGCGCTGGCATCGGCGCCGCCGTTGGAGGTGCTGGCGGACTGCTGACGGGGCTGGGCCTGATGGCCATACCCGGTGTCGGGCCCGTTGTCGCTGCAGGTTGGTTGGCCGCGAC
The DNA here is from genome assembly GCF_056406295.1 of Rhizobium sp. P1_C7. Lineage (NCBI taxonomy): Bacteria > Pseudomonadati > Pseudomonadota > Alphaproteobacteria > Hyphomicrobiales > Rhizobiaceae > Rhizobium > Rhizobium sp. P1_C7. The sequence goes on along the minus strand of NZ_JBFUAL010000015.1, from coordinate 139,196 downwards.
GGCTGCCGGCGCCGTTGCAGGCGCGGTCGCCGGTGGAGCGGCCGGCGGGCTGATCGGGGCACTGACCGACTCGGGAGTATCGGAACAAGATGCTCATCTGTATGCCGAAGGCGTTCGCCGCGGTGGAACACTGGTCACAGCCAAGGTCGACGAAGCGCGCGTTGTTGACGCGGAGACCATTCTCAGAGGCGCGAATTGGGTCGACCCTGTCGAACGTCGGCGAGCGTACAACGAGCAAGGCTGGACGCGGTTTGACGACACGCTCGATCCCTACGCACCCGAGCAGATCGAGCAAGAGCGGAACCGCTATCGTACCACTGTTTAGGTGTTTGTCCTGGAGCTTGGTTTCACCTCCTCGCGTTTTCGCGAGGGGGTTCCACCTTATGGGGCTCGGTTTGCTCAAGGCGGGAGGGTGATCGCTGACTGCGTCGCGCAGCTTGCGATCATCGCGCATATAATTAAAAAGGGGAGTGGTTCCTGACTTCCGGAATGATGTCCCATCCGACTCCGCAGATCCGCAACACGCCACCAGTCGGCGTAGCCCGAGAAGGTGAACTTCTTGCCGCGCTAGGCGGCTTCGTTGCCGAGCAGGACGGGGATCGGAAAGAGCGCTGCGCGGCGGCCGTTTCGTGATGCGTTACCACGCCTTTGCGCAGTGAGAGTGTCCGCGATTGCCGCTACCTTCTTATGAGGTCGAGCTGCGGGTTCGCGGAGTTCAAGTTAATCTTCTTCGTGCTTGCCATGTTGGCCCTCGACAACACGCAACGGCGCCTCGACGTTTCGGTGGCCCAGGACACCGTTTGCTTCAAAGATGTTGAGCTCGCATAGGTCGACTGCGGGAGCACCCTATGGCCTGTCTTGTCGAAATACTTCTCCCGATCACCCGCAGTCGCGCGAATCTCGACATCGTGCGCAAGGAACTTGCCGAGCGCTTCGGCGGCGTCACTCTCCATGTCAACGCGCCTGCGGAAGGTCTGTGGGAGGACGACAGCACAGTCTAGGAAGACCTCGTCATCGCCGTTGAGGGTATGGTTGAGAATCTCGACCGCCCGTCGTGGTCGTCGTACCGCGCCGACCTTGAGGCTCGCTTCCGGCAGGAGAAATCGACCTCCGTGCCGTGGTGATCGAGCGTCTCTAATCCGAGGGACTACGACGCGGCGTTGGGAGAAGAGAACGAACCGGTCGCGGGCGGCGTCGCTTCGAGATCGTCGTCTGGATCGCCTGCAGGTTCGTCCGCGGCTTGCCGCGCTTCGACAAAAGCCTCGTTCGGGATTCCAAACGTCGCGACCTGGACCATCATTTCCTTTGCTCTACAAACGGCGGCGTCGCCGTCGAGATCCCCGGTCGATGAAGCTACGGTGACGGCGATGCCCTCGCCTCCCTCGCCCTTGAATTCCACAGTGACCTTGCCGTTGGAATTGTTTGTAACATTGGTGTCGATGATCTGCATGAGCGTGCACTCCCTGATGGACAGAAGGAATGCCAATCTCGGCCTTTTGTTCCCGCACGCCTTTGTCCGTTCAGAACGGGAGGTCCATCATTGCGACAACCGGCTTTCCTTCAGTGTTAGCGATACCAGGAGGCCACTCCTGGTCCAGTCGTAGGCGATCGAACCGTCGAGCTGGCCAGTCACTGTGCGATGAAGAAGCTTGCTTCCGTAGCCGCTTGAATCCGTGGGAGCCTCGACTTCCGGCCCGCCCTGCTCGGTCCAGGCGATCTTGACCTCGCCGTTGGAAAGAAGACCGGCGATGTCCAACGTTCCCGTTTCGACCGAGAGTGCGCCATACTTGAGGGAGTTCGTGGCCAATTCGTGGATGACAAGAGCGAGGCTCGTTGCCGACGCCTCGCCGACACCCATCCGTGGAACGGCGACGCGGATTCTTCCGGCAAATGCCCCTTCGTCCTCGTAAGGCGCGAGCAGAACGGTAAAAAGATCTCCAAGCAGCGCTGCACTTCCCTGTCCACCCTTGAGCGGCCGGACGAGATCGTGCGCGCGCCCGAGCGCCGTCAGGCGTTGCGTGAGCTGCACGACCATCTCCTCCTTCGACGTCGTCGAGCGGGAGGTGATAGCAGTCATGGCGGACGCAAGTGCCAGCAGGTTCTTGACCCTGTGGCTCATCTCGCCGGCAAGCAGCTCGTGTCCCTCTTCGGCCTGTTTGCGGCCGGTTACGTCGAGAAAAATCCCGGTCATCTTTCGGTCGGCGATGTCTGCATCGTCGCCTTGGCCCCTAGCGGATATCCAACGGACTTCGGAGGCTTCTGTCAAAATGCGGAAGTCAATCTCATATGGGCCGGCGATCGCACGTGTTGCGACGAACGCGGACCGAACCCTGTCGCGGTCGGCGGGATGAATCTTCGCGGACAGACGGTCGAACGTTAGCCCACTGCCCCTGGAGACATCCCAAAGATCATAACCCTTGGCGTCCATCAGGAAAGCGTCGTCATCTACGTTCCACGTCCAGAGCGCGACGCCCGCGGCCTTGATGGCGCTGCGTAGCTGATTGGAGTTCCACTCGGGCTGGTCGAGGGGCTCGTTGTCTGTCACCGTTTTCGGTCCCGTCTTGAGGAGGGCGATCTCTGTGCCGACTGCCACCCCTTATATAGGGATGATTTCCGAGGCCGCGTGAAATGGTCTGAACGAAGCGGGGGCGCTACCACGCCATGTCGCCGAAGCGTGGGCGAGATCGTCGACGTCGTACACGACTTGGAGAGGAACACGCCGCGAGCGCGTTCCGGCTGACCATCACCCTCCCCGAAAATGATCATCCCTATGCTCGGCCGTCGTTTATCGATCGAGGCGGCAAGCACCAGTAGAAATAGCCTGCAATGGCATCTAATATCGCAGCCTTGGAGCGATAGATTTTTTACACGCTTGCCGGGGATTTCGCGAGTAGCCGGGCAATATCGGCGACATTTGTTCTCGACAGTCCGTACAGCCGACACGCTGCCATGCCGGCCTCGCCGATCGAGGATTTAGGATCAGCTCGCGTCTCGCTTCCTATTGTCGTGCCAATTTCCATTTGCGTATCGTACCGAGTTCTCTGGCTGGGACGGGCTTCCGGCGGCGTCTGGTTGAAGCGGAAGATAGTTCAGTACGAGATCTGGCCGTCAAGGATCTGTCCGCTTGAGGGAGAGATCTCCCGCTTCAGGATTTCTCGTGCCTCCGGGCTGATGACCGCAACTGGAGCCGCCACGGCAACCCGCGCTGCCGAGCCGGCGAAATTTGCCGCGCTCACGCCGATCTGATCGGCAACGCTGGTCTTTCCGCCCTCAAGGCTCTGGCCGGCCAGCCGCCGCCCGAGCAGGCGCACGATCTCGGGACTTTGGGCAAAGGCGTTGTGGCCGAGCGGATCGTTGGTCGCGACGGCGCTGGTGTCGATGACCGAAACGCCAAGTTCGTCGAGAAGAGGCGCATAGGGTCTGAGGTCGGTTCCACCAAGGCGATTGATGCCGCCCGATAGCCAGCCGGAGACCTCCAGTGCCTTGTCGCGTGTCGATGTCAGGATCACAAAGTGCGGCCGCTTCGGCCCCATCTCGGTGAACTGGCGACGGAACACGTCGATGTCGATGTCCGGCGATGCCAGAACGACGTTCTTGACCTTCGTCGGGATTGATTTCTCGCGCATGGCGACGCCGCGCAGTGCCCGGCCGCAAGCCAACCGCCCATGGAATGGGCGAGGATCGTCACGTCGGAGACGTCGGGACTGTTCACGGCCTGGAGGATTAGATCCTCCAGCGCGCGGCGCGAATAGTTGGCGCTCTCCCTGTCGTAGAGGTAGTCGAAGGCACGTCCCCTTGATGGCCAGGTGAAGAGGATCGGTGCGGCGTCGGTTCCCGAGTCATGGACGATCTGCGCAAAACGGAAGACAGCGTCGGCATAGGTATTGTTGAAGCCATGTACGAAAATGACCACCTGATGCTTCGTGTTTCGATTCTTCCGGTACCAGTCGAAAGCCTGGCCTTCGGATTGCACCCTGGCGACGTGCGTGACCGCAAACTGCTTTTGTGGGTTGGGCGGCATCCGGGACGGCCATTGCACCTCGCCAATCTTGCGGTTGCGGTCGGGCGGGATGGACACGTCGACGCTGTTAAGCGAGATCGCCGTTCCGCGGTCGCCGGAATAGAGTTTGCCGGGATCCTCCGAAGGTTTGCGTGTCGTGGCGACGAGCATGGTGACCCGACTTGTACCGGTCGGGGCAACCGCGAGAGGCTGAAGGACATCCTGCGCCCGGTTGGCGCAACCCGATGCAGCGAGAGATAGGGCCACAAGGATCGGAACGGCTCGGCCGAAGCGGCCCGCGATCGCCTTGGAAAATCCACACCCGATGGAACCCCGGGCAATTCGCCCGGGGAAGAAGAGTGACGTGTTCATTTCAGTGCTGCTCGACTTCACGAGGAATCCGGAACCATGCGACGTAGAGCGCCGGCAGGAAGAGAAGGGTGAGCGCCGTGCCGACGACGATCCCACCCATCATCGCGTAGGCCATGGGCCCCCAGAATATCTCGCGCGAGATCGGGATCAGGGCCAGCGTCGCGGCCGCGGCGGTGAGCATGATCGGTCGCATGCGGTGCTCGGTCGCCTCCACCACCGCCTTCCACGGCGGCACTCCCTCTGCACGCAGCTCCTCGATCTGGACGATCAGGATGACGGAGTTGCGGATGAGGATCCCCACCAGCGCGAGCACACCCAGGAGCGCGACGAACCCAAGCGGCGAATTGCTGGCGAGCAGCGCCACGACGACGCCGATAAGGGCCAGCGGCGCCACCGAGAAGACCAGCAACAGCCGGTGGAAGCTCTGAAGCTGGATCATCAGCAGCGTCGCCATGATGACGAACATGGCCGGTGCCACCTTGGCAATCGGACCCTGCGACTTTGCGCTCTCCTCGACCGCGCCGCCGACCTTGACCGAGTACCCGGCCGGCAGCGTCTTCTCGAAGGCCGAAACCTTGTCGGAAAGCGCCTTCACGACGGTCGCCGGCTGCGTCGCATCACCGATCCCGGCCTTGATCGTGATGGTCGGAATTCTGTCACGCCGCCAGATCGTCGGCTGTTCGAGCTCGTAGTGAAAGGTTGCCACCGACGACAGCGGGACGGACTGGCCGCTGCTGCTCTGCAGTTGCAGGTCAAGCAGGGTGTCGATCGAGCCCCGCTCCTTTTCCGCCGAACGGCCGATGACGTCGACCAGATAGATGTCGTCGCGAACCTGCGTCAGTGCGCTGCCCTGGACGACGGTGTTGAGGGCCGTCGCGATATCCTGGGACGAAACACCGAGTTGTCTGGCCTTGTCCTGCAGCACGTCTATCTTCACGACGCGGGCCGGCTCGTTCCAGTTGAAGGCAAGGTTCCTGAGGGAGGGATGGGTGCCGACGATTGTCCCCAGCTTCTGTGCCAGGTCGCGCACCGTCTCCAGGTTCTCGCCGGACACGCGATACTGGATCGGCTTGCCGACTGGAGGCCCGATGTCCAGAAGCTTCACGTAAGCGTCCGTTCCCGGAAAAGTCTTCTGAAGGTAGGCTTCCATTTGCTGCTTCAGCTTGTCCCTGACGTCGAGCCCTTTGGTGACAATGACCGTCTGGCCGATGGACACGTCAGCCGGCTGCACGTCGAAGGAAAGAAGGAAACGCGGCGCGCCCCGTCCCACATATGTCGACCAATGTTCGACGTCAGCGTTTCCGGCCAGTATCTCATGCTCGAACTGGGCCATCTGGCGGCTCGTTTCGGCAATCGAACTGTTCTGTGGCAGGTTCCAGTCGACGATCAGTTCCGGGCGATCGGAGCTCGGGAAGAATTGCTGCTGCACCATCGACAGGCCGACGACCGATCCAGCGAAGAGTAGGACCGTTGCAACGATCGTCATCCACCGCCAGCGCAGGCAAAACTGCAGAAGGCTCGAGAACACCGTCGCAAAGCGGCCCTTATGCTCGGCGTGCTTCTTCATGGTCTTCGGTAGAATGGTCACACCGATAAGAGGCGTGAACAAAACCGCGACCACCCATGAAACGACGAGCGAAACAGCGATGACGACAAACAGGGTGAAGGTGAACTCGCCCGCGCTGCTCTTGTTGAAAGCGACGGGAATGAAGCCCGCCACGGTGACCAGCGTGCCGGTCAGCATCGGGAAGGCCGTCGACGTGTAAACGTAGGTCGCGGCGTTCCTGAGGCTGTCGCCTGCTTCCAGCCGCGCGACCATCATCTCGACGGCAATCATCGCGTCGTCGACGAGAAGGCCAAGCGCGATGATCAGCGCTCCGAGCGAGATGCGCTGCAGCGAGATGCCGGTGTAGAGCATCACCAGGAAGGTGATGGCGAGCACCAGCGGGATTGCGACGGCCACCACCATCCCCGCTCTCATCCCGAGGCTGATGAAGCTGATTGCGAGCACGATGGCGACTGCCTCGAATAAGGCCTTGGTGAAGCCGCCAACCGCCTCCTCGACCACCTTCGGTTGATCGGAGACCTTTTCGACGGAGACGCCGACCGGAAGGTTCTGGATGATGTTGCCCATCGTCTTTTCGAGGGTCTCCCCGAAGGCGAGCAGATTGCCGCCCGTCTTCATGCCGATCGCGAGGCCGATGGCCGGCTTTCCGTCAAACCGGAAGAGCGACGTCGGCGGATCGACATAGCCGCGGGTGATGGTGGCGACGTCGGTCAGCGGGAAGAAGCGGTCGTCCACCCGAAGATTGATCCCGCGCAACGTTTCCTCGGAGATGAACCGTCCGCCGACCCGTAAGGCGACGCGCTCGGGCCCGGTTTCGACAAAGCCGGACTGGGTGACGGCGTTCTGCGCCTGCAGGGTGGCGATGATGGCGGAGCGGTCGATGCCGAGGGCGGCGATCTTGCGGGTGGAGAATTCCAGGTAGATCACCTCGTCCTGCGCCCCGACGATGTCGACCTTACCGACGTCGGGGATCTTGAGGATCTGCGTTCGGGCGTTCTCGGCGTAGTCGCGGAGTTCCCTCTGGCTCAGTCCGCTGTCGCCCGTGAAGGCAAAGATGTTGCCGTAGACGTCGCCGAACTGGTCGTCGAAGAAGGGGCCGATGACGCCTTGAGGAAATTCGTGCTTGATGTCGTCAACCAGGTTGCGCACTCGCGACCAGGTGGGCTTCACGTCCCGCGCGCTCGTATCCGGCAGCAGGTCGACGAAGACGATCGTCTGACCGGCGGTCGTGATGCTGCGGGTGTGTTCCAGGTTGTCGAGTTCCTGCAGCTTCTTTTCGATACGGTCGGTAACCTGCTGCGTCACCTCAGCGGCCGAAGCGCCGGGCCACTGTGCCTGGATCACCATCGTCTTGATCGTGAAGGACGGATCTTCCTCGCGGCCGAGCCCGAGATAGGCGAAGGCGCCCGCTGCCGCGAACATGATCATGAAATACCAGACGAGAGAACGATGCTCGAGCGCCCAGTCCGAAAGATTGAATTTATTCACGGGCGTAGCTCCTGTCCGAGTTTCACTTTCTGTCCATCGACGAGTTCATCGATCCCGGCGACGACGATCTCTTCCCCTTCGCGCAGGCCGGACAGAACCAGGACGGAACGGGGGGCGGACGCCGGGCCCTCGAGTTCAACCGCCCTCAGGGCGACTTGGGCTGTCGAACGATCCACCACCCAGACCTGGCTGGCACCGCCTTCATGGCGGATAGCGGAGAGCGGCAGCGCGATAGCCTGCTTCACTTCTCCGACAAGCGGCATCGCGGTGACCACGGCGCCGAGGCGGAAGATGTCGGGGGCCTCATCGACGGCGATCTTCAGCCGATAGGTGCGGGTATTCGGATCGGCCTGGGGCGCGATCTCGCGGACCACGCCAATGGCCTGGATCCTGCTGTCGAGCTGGAGGGAGACGCTGAAGCGGTCGTCCAGGCGAACGTTACTGAACTGCGCTTCTGGCACGTCGACGACCACGTCGCGCTGCTCAAGGCGCGCCAGTTTCAAGACTGGCTGGCCCGCAGAGACGGTCTGGCCCATTTCTGCGGACGTGGCGGTCACGACGCCATCGAACTCGGCTCTCAGCGCGGAGTAGCCAAGTTGCTCACTCGCCTTGGCAAGGCTCGCCTTTGCTCTCGCAGCATTGGCGGTAGCCGACTTGAGCTGCTGTTCGGCAAGATCGTGATCGGCAATGCTTGCTGCATTGCTTTGCACGAGCCTTCGCTTGCGCGTTTCGGTGGTCGCGGCGTTCTCCAACTGCGCCTGGGCGCTGCGCAGGTCGGCTTCCGCGCTCTTGACCGCGAGGTGCAGAGTGAGAGGATCGATTTCCGCCAGGACATCGCCCCTGTGCACCAGGTCGCCGACATCGACCTTGCGAGACACCATTCGCCCGAGCGTCCGGAACGCCAGGTCTGTCTCGATGCGGGCTCGTACGACGCCGGGTAAGCTTGGCACTTTGTCCTGTTCAGCCGCAGCCATGACGACTTTGACAGGACGGGGGGTCGCCTGCTCTCCTGCGGCGGAGTTTTGATCACAGCCGACAAGCAGGGAGATCGACAGAAGAACCGGAAGACACGTGTATATTGGGTTGAGGTGCATCTCACTTACCTTCCCAGGCGACAGCCTGGCCTTCCTTGAGGAACTTGCCGCCTTCGGTGACGATCATGTCTTGCGCCGCCACGCCGTTGGTGACGACGAAATCGTTCTGGCGGTACCGGCCGACCGATATCTTGCGGAGCGAGACCAAATGGTTTTGGGTATTGACCAGCCACACGGCGGGTTCGCCTTCGGCTGATGCGATCGCGGTGTAGGGCACCACGATTCCGTCGCGCGGCGAGGCCCGTAGCCTGCCTATGACAGGCGTCCCGAGCGGCCATTGCGCGGCTTCCTGGAGCCCCACCTTGATCCGGATCGTGCCACCCTTCCCATCTATGACGGGCGAGACCTCGCGTATGCCGGCATGGACGTCGCGGGTGGGGTGCGACACCGGTGCGACCTCGACGTCCTTCAACGGCCGGCCATCCAGGAAGAACGCCTCGAAGACATCGAACACCGCGTCTCTCGGGCCGTCATGGGCGAGCGTGAAGGCAGACTGCGCCGCTGGTACCACCTGCCCAGCCTCAATGCCGCGCGACGTGATGATGCCGTCCGCGGCGGCCTTCAACTCGGTATAGGACCGTGCGTCCTCGGCCGTCGCCAGCGCGGCCTCCGCGGCCTCGAGGGACGCCTGCGCGCTCAAGAGCTCCTTCTGCGCATCGTCAAAGATCGCCCGAGGAACCGCCTGCGACTGCAGGAGCGACCTCGACCGCTCGAAGGCCAGCGTCTTTTGCGCAACGACGGCCTGCGCCGACTCCAGCGCGGCGCGGGCGACAATCACGTCCGCCTGTTGTTCGGTGTCGTTGAGGCGAGCCAGAACGTCGCCGGCGTGGACGTGCGACCCGACGTCGACCTTTCGCTCGAGAACCCGACCACTTATTCGAAACGAGAGCTCGGTCTGGACCCGTGCCTTCACCTCGCCGGTGATTTCCGCACAGGGTTGATACTGAGTTTCGGCGGCCGCAACGACGCGGACCTGCTGCGGCGGTGGCGCCACTTCAGCTTTCTTCTCGCAGGCAGCCAGAAGTGTGCAGGCGAGACCAATTCCCAGCAATCGAAAGGACTGCATTTTTTGCTCCGATAGGGTTTCCGATCAGCAGGAGCCGGCGTTCGTCGCGGCCGTCTCCTGTCTGAGCTGTGGGCCATCGCCCATGTTGACAGCGCCCACTTAGAAGCAAAAGTGGGCGCTGTCAACATCCTCGAAGCGAAATGTTGACATGAGCAACTTCACTCTCTAGATAAACGACATGACCCAGGAACTTTCCACCAAAGACCAGCGGCCCTACCACCACGGCGACCTGCACAAGGCGATCGTAGAGGCCGCACTGGACGTGCTGAGCGAGTCTCAAAGCACCGAGTTTTCGCTACGTGAGCTCGCCCGCCGAGCGGGCGTCAGTCACAACGCCCCGTACAAGCACTTCGCCGACAAGCGCGAATTGCTGGCAGCCGTTTCCGCCGTGGGGTTCGAACTGCTAGCCAAGCGCATGGCTGACGCAACCAAGGAACTCGACAGCCCGCGCGAGAGACTGGCAGCCATGGCCCGCGCCTATGTCTCCGGCGGCGTCAACAATCCGGCGCTCTATCGATTGATGTTCGGTGGCTACCTTGCCGGCCAGGACGATGGGCGTCCAGTGATCGAGAGAACCGCGGCTTACAACATGAAAGCCTTGGTAGTTGATGCCATGCACGACGGCGCCCTCGGGCAGCCGATCGCAAGCACCGAGCCCAATACCCGCACGATCGATGGGGCGATTCTTGTCTTTTGGTCCCAGATGCATGGGCTCACGTTGCTGCTTGTGGACCGCCTCGTCGGCCCGAGCGACAAGATGGAGGAGCTGACCGAGAATGTCCTGCAAGGAATGCTCGACGGATTGGTGAACAGCATCCCAGCAGTGCCAGAAGGCGTTTGGGTTGGTCCTCCGCTAGCGGGTTAAAGATACTCGGTGGCGCCCTTCGTCCCGAAAAGGAATTCTCATGGATGCATACATCTCCGCCCTGATGGGACTAGCCGGCGTCGCGATCGGAGGTCTCGCCTCGTTCGCCACTGCCTGGATGACGCACCGTTCACAGGTGAGGGAAAAGCAACGAGAGCTCGAGGCCGCCAAGCGGGAAAAGCTCTTTTCGGACTTCATCGGCGAAGCTACGCGGCTTTACGGTGACGCAATAAGCCATCAGAAGGACGACGTTTCCGATCTCGTGCTGCTTTACGCATTGGTCGCCCAGATGCGCCTGATCGCGTCGCGCCCGGTCGTGGACGCAGCAGAATTGGCGATGGCAAGGATCGTCGAAACCTACTTGACCCCCAATCGCTCGCTCTCTGAAATGCGGGACCTCGCACATTCCGGAGCGATGAACTTTCTCCTGGATTTCGGCGAGGCATGCCGGGCGGAACTGGCGGGACGGCCTACGGCCTCCTCCGCGAAGCGCTATGAACTTCGCGGGCGTGATATCGCCCGACATCCCGCGGCCTCGCTTTCATCCGCCCACTGAACCACCTTCCCGTCGCGTCAGGCTCCGGGCGACCTTTCCCTTGGTGCAAGCGGTGCGGTTGCGTTGGTTCGGGCGGCGTTCGACTGCGTCCTGGTCGATTTCGGGGTTGCCGAAAGGCAGGCAACCCTTCTCCTTCGCGCCGGCGCCTTCGAAAGCCTCGAGCGTTCACGGGGAGATCGGCGATGGCTAGCGCGCCGGCAGCCGACATCCTTTCGAAATCGCGTTGGACAGGACGACATCACGTCGTTTGGAAACTTGATCTGTACCTTATGTACACGGTGCCAAGGTGCGGAAAAGTCAGGAACTTATTCCTTCAACATGAACCCGCTGAGGGCCAGAACCGATCTTCGGGGAAACATTCAGGGCGGTCGCAGGTTGGTGGCCAAGGTCAAACGAGGCGATGTCCGTGAACCGCCGTACCCTACTTGCATCCGTAGCCTTCGCCGCGGCGATTACCGTGCGTAAGGGTAGGCTCGCCTTCAACTGAGGATCGCCGTAGCAAAAACAACGCTTTAAGGCGTTACTTCCCACGCATCGCGTTAACGATGAACACGCCGAGAATAGCCGTTGCGCCGCCGATTGCGCCTGTAATGGATGGCGTTTCTCCGAGCCAGACAAACCCTATAAGGGTCGCCATTGGCGGAACGCCATAGAGGAAGTTCGATGCCCGCGCAGCGGAAAGGCGCTTCAGGGCGATGGCCCAGGTCAGATAGCCAATGACTGTCGGAAAAATCACAAGATAGGCAACACTCCAGTTGACGATCACCGGCGCGGCAGCCAGCGCCGAAACGGTCGCCGGAACTGCGGGCAGCAGCGGAAACGAACCAATCATCAGAACCCAGGCGGTCACCGTCAATGCCGGCATGCGGCCTAGAATTGGCTTCTGAAGAACACTGGCAACTGCAGAGCAGAGTGCCGCGCCGAGGATCAGGATAGCATTGGGATCGAGGCCGAACCCGTCGCCTGCGCCTGCGGCAATCAGTGCCACACCACAGAATGAAACTGCCGTCCCGATCCATCCCCACAATCCGAAGCGCTCGCCAAGGGCAAAGGTGGCGATCAGCGCGGTAAAGACCGGCATCGTATTGATGATAAAACTCGCAGGACCCGCCGGGACGGTTTGCTCGCCGGTATTAAGCAGAACTGCGTAGACAGCGATGAAAAAAACTGCCGCTACCGAGATTCGCGCGAGATCTCTCGTGCTCGGTAGAGTCCACTGAACTGCCAGATAGACAAAAGCAATGAGCCCGGCCGTCACGTAGCGCGCGGTGGCAAGTTCGATGGGCGTCAAAGGGCCGAGACAGATTCGGATGACGACAAACGAAGACGCCCAAAATACAACCGTGACAAAGATAGCAAGAAGGGCGGCCACGTCAAATCTGCTGTTCGCCGCTTCGCTGCTGTTCACCACGGTCATGCTCGCCTCCATTTGTTCGCGCCACGATTTACGCCGTTCGACCTTGGCTTGAAAAGCATCGCAATCGATGATCTGATGTGCCTATGGTTCACAGCTCGCAAACTCTTCCCCCACTCGATACGCTGGAAGCCTTCTCCCGCGCCGCACGCCTTGGTTCATTTTCCGCTGCCGCCGAAGAGAGTGGAATCACGCATGGTGCCGTCTCGCGGCAAATATCGCGGCTCGAGCGCTGGCTTGGCGTGCAACTCTTTTCGCGGCAGCCCCGGGGTGTCACCCTTACCCCCGAGGGGATGCGCTTCTTTGCTAGAGCGCAGGAAGCCCTTGCTCTCCTTAGTGAAACTGACGAGCGTTGGATCCCTCGTCGGCATAAGGCAACCGTTCGCCTTTCGCTTACGCCCTCCGTCGCATCCCTCTGGCTCTTTTCACGTCTACCAAAACTGGAGGGCGACGACATTCACATTGACCTTCTGCTCGAGCACCGGCTGGCGGATTTTAGCGAGGGCACGGACCTTGCCATTCGTTGCGGGAAAGGTCCCTGGGCAGGCGTACGCGCAATTCCTCTCTGGCACGAGAAATCGTTCCCCATTGCTGCCCCCTCGCTGGCGGAACGACTTGGACAGAACAGCGACGCCCCCACAATCCTGACCCTGCCTATCTTGCATGACTCAAACATCGAGGGGTGGCGCCGCTGGCTGGCTGCCGACGGAATCGCATATCTACCGCGCGGGCAGGACCGCCGGTTCGAGGACTACAATCTTGTCATCGACGCATGTATCCACGGGGTTGGTATTGCTTTGGCGCGGCCGCCTCTTTCGGATGCGGCGCTTGCAGCCGGTAGCCTGCTCCCGGTTTCCCATCGGGCGCTGGACTACCATGTTTCGTTTCACCTTGTCCGGCCAGACGGTGCGTTGAGCGGACCGGCCGCGGAACTTGGCCAGCGTCTGTTGCGCGAAGCGGGGCACGAAGAGGCCACGATCGCCGCCTTTACTGCACCAGCCAGGGCAAAGGCCCTCTGACGGTCCTATTTTAAAAGGGGAGTCGGCCGATAGGCGAGCAAGGGTTTCTCGACCTTCTCGCCTCCAATTGGAAAGATCACTCACCAGGTGTGACTGAAGGCGCGGCGTGATTGGCCAATCGCGCAATCCAAGGCCGCCCACAGCTGAGCAGGGAGACAGACGGGTCATCCCCAGCCAGGAGATCGACAGCTCCGTTCCAGGAGCGTTTGAGCCGAGCGAGACGCCCTAGGAGCTAAGCCGCGATCCCTCGAGAACGCGACCCGGCAACATGCTGGGCTCGATCGGCTGCCAACAGCTTCGATGTGACCTGATCTCGACCCCAGTTGCAGAATCCTGATAGTCCACTGAACTCAATCAAAAATCGAATTCTTCCTCCAGAGGTTCGTCCGAGGCAATCCGTTTGCGAGAGGGAACGCTCCTTCCCTCGAAACCGCTCGGGCGACACCATCGCGTCTTTCTGGATAGCAAGGGCTTGGGGTACTGCCACAAGCCCTTGCTTTCGCTTAGTTCGCGGCCTTGATCTTAGTAACCTCGTCTGCGCTCAATTCGCCCACCGTGGTCACCTCACCCTTGGTTATCTTCCAGAGGCGGAACGGGCCGGTAATGTCGCCGTATTGGTCGAAACTCACAGGGCCGATGACGCCTTCGTACTTCACTGGCTTGCCGTCTTTGATGAGTTGCAGGGCTTTGGCAAACTCTTCCTTTCCGGCATGGATTGGTGTGCCGCCTTCGGCCACCACTTCAGGCATGGCGGCCTTGATGGCGACCGGATCCGACTTGCCGGCCTTGGCAATCGCGAGTGCAACAATCGCACCGGCATCATAAGAGCGATCCGCAGCCGGAGCGGACGGAGAAATGCCTCCCGAGAACGCCCCATAATTGCTATTGAAATACTCGGTTGATGCCGTCGGACTGGTGCCGGACGACGTGCCGTAGGCATTTTCGAGATATTGCGCGCCGACGCTTTCGATGAAGTCCTTGGAGTTCATGCCGTCGTTCAGCAGAAAGGTCTGCTTGCCGCCGCCGGAGATCCAGGCCCGGGCGATCGTTGCGCCGTCAACCGGCGTGCTGACGAGATAGAGCGCATCCGGCTCGCCGGCCATGGCGGCACTTGCCTCGGAAGAATAGCTCGACTGCTTCTCGTTGTAAGGCGTGGTCGAGGTGATTGTACCACCGAGCTTCTGGTAGGCAGTTGCGAACTCACGCACCATGTTGACGCCGAAGTCGCTGTTGACGTTGATGATAGCGATCTTCTTCAGGCCCTGGTCCATCGCGTATTTGGCGGCCGCAGTGCCCTGTAGAGCATCGGAGGTGATGGTGCGGAAGAACACGCCATTCGTCTTGCCGTCGCGGCCGAGCTCGGTCAGCGTCGGCGAGGACGAGGCCGGTGACACCTGCACGACACCGGCTGGTGCTGTGACGGAGGTCAGGATCGGGATCGACACAGACGAGATGATGCCGCCGATGATGACGGGCACTTTCTTGATGTTGACCAGCTGGGTCGCCTGATCGACGGCGACGTTGCCCTGGCTCTGGCTGTCGCGCGTGTCGGCAACGATCTTGCAGCCGCCGATGCCCCCCGCATCATTGAAATCTCGGAAGGCCATCTCGACGGACTTAGCGCCCGCCTGGCCATATTCACCCGCGGGGCCTGTCAGCTCCATGACGAGACCGACGGTGATGTCGCAGTCGGCTGCAAACGTGGGTGCCGTAGACGCTGCCAGGGCAGCAACCATGGCAGAAAGCAGAAATGTGGTTCTCATTGTTATTCCCCTTTGTTGAGATTGTATTTCATGATGCTGCCGTGGCGGCCTTCCCGGTCCCGCTCCAGCGTATAGACGTCGCCTTTCAGCGGATGGGCTTGTGACAGGATCGTTTCGATCTCTGCCAGGTCGGTTTCCGTAAGCTCGATATCGGCGATCGCAAGATTAGATGGCAGATGATCGCGGTTGCGCGCACCGACGATCACCGCGGCCACGCCGGGCTTGGCTAACATCGCAGCGCTTGCGATGGTGGCGATATCCACCTGATGCCGGTCGGCGATCTTTCTCAGCGTCGACAACAGCTCCTGGAAGAGGTCCCAGCCGCCAAAATCGTCGATGATCAGCTTGTACTTGGTCAGCGACCGGTTTTCGAGCGGATGATCTGGTTCCGACTGGCCGAGCCAGCGATCGCCAAGGAAGCCGCCGGCCACCGTGCCGTAGCAGAACAGTGCGAAGTCCTTCTCGAAAGCGAGCTGCACCATTCGCTTTTCCGGGCGCCGGTCGAGCAGCGAATATTGCAGTTGCAGTGAGGCGAAAGGCACACCTGACGAGACGATCGCCTCAATGTGGTCGGTGTCGAAATTGGTGCCGCTGATCTTGCCAATCTTGCCGGCCTGATGCAGCTCCTTCAGCCATTCTGCCGTTTCCAACCAGCCCGAAATATCATAGGCCCACCAGTGGAACTGGACGAGATCGAGGCAATCGAGATTGAGGCGCTTGCGCGAGGTGTCGATGACACTTTCGACATAGGCCTTGCTGATCACAGGCAGGATCGTCAGATCCGGCACGAATTTGGTGTGCACGCGAATCCGGGAGAGCGCCTCAGTGCCGCGCAGATTGCCGTATTCGACACGGAAGCGGCCGATCAGCTCCTCGACACCAGTGTAGATATCGGCGCAATCGAAGGTGGTGATGCCGGCATCGGCAAAGGCGAACATGTCTTGGATGGCGCTTTCGGCATCGATTGCGCCATGACCGCCCGCCAGTTGCCAGCCACCGCGGATGACGCGGGAGATCTCGTAATTCGGGGCAATGGAGATACGTTGCATGTGGCCTGGCCTATTCGTCATTCAATGGAACCGCTGTGGTCGCGGCATGGCTGAAACGGCGGATGTTGGTGCGGGTGATCCTTAGCCGTGTGGAGCAATTCGGGTCCGGGCAGGCGATATCGGCATCCGTCGTCATCCAGTCGTTGCGCTCCGTCGGGCGTTGCTTGGCGGCTAGAAGCGGCAGGACGGATGACAGCGAATAGATCGAGATGCCCTGGCCCGGTGGCAGATGCAGCATTTCGCCACGCAGTTCGAAATGATCGCCGGGCTTGGCACCGCAATAGACGGCACCGCCTTCGGGAATGATCACATCGACCCGCAGGTCGAACAGGTCGAAGCTATCGTCAACGGGATCAACCATGGTTCGATCCCTCCGCAGCACTGTCCGGCTCCGCATCCAGCCGCCCGCGAATGAGATCAAAGGACCTGCTGATATCGTTGGAGAGTGACTGCATCGCTCCCTCCACATCCTGCCGCTCCACCGCATCGATCAGGGCCCAGTGGTGGTTGGTCGCAGCCAATCCCCCCTGCTCGTCATGGATCTGCGCAGCTTTGCGGATGATCGCGCCCGACTGCAGCCACAGGCTTTCGACGATCGGGTTCAGCACCTGCGAGCGCGCCGCGTGGTAGATGTGGAAATGAAAGCGCTGGTTCAGCGCCGAGGTGACATGGCCGATGTCCTTGCCATGCTGCTCGAAGGCCATATCACAGTCGACATTGATCTGTTTCAGCACCTCCAAATCATCGGTCGTGAGGTTTGGCAGAGCCAATGCCACCATCTGGCCCTCGATCAAGATGCGGGCGCGGGCGAGATCGTCGAGACGTTGGCGGGTGATCAGCGGCACGCGGACCGACCGGTTGGGCAGTGATTCCAGCGCCTGCTCGGAGACAAGTCGGCCAAGCGCCTCGCGCACCGGCATCGTGCTGGTCTGCAGCCGTTCGGCGAGATCGACGATACGCAGCACGTCGCCTGCATCGAACATGCCGTTGATAAGCGAATTGCGCAGCTGCGCATAGACCCGGTCCTGCAGGGTCTCGCGGCCGACCGGCGACAGAGCATCGTCGCGATCGTGGCCACCGGCACCGGTCTCGGACGTTCTTCTCATTTGGACTGCCATCCGACCTGCTCCGCCCATAGTAGCTTTTTTCGGTTGCATTTCGCCATGTAGTGAAGTTTGATCAAACATCATCGATCAAATCAAGAGACTTCTTTCAACCATGCCCTCGCCCATGCCAGAAGCAACATCGAGCGCCGTGCCACCGGCCCGAGCCGTGATCGATGCGCGCAATCTGGTGAAGAAGTTCGGCGGCAACACTGCCGTTGCAGGCATGTCGCTAAGGCTAGCCGACGGCGAGATGGTCGGGCTGATCGGGCCGAACGGGGCGGGCAAGACGACACTGTTCAACCTGATTGCTGGCAGCCTGAAGCCGACATCGGGCGAGATCTGGATCGGCGGCCTGGATGTATCGCAGGAGAGGCCGGACCAGCGCATCGCCCGCGGCGTGGGGCGGACCTTCCAGATCCCCAAACCCTTTCTCGAGATGACTGTGCTTGAAAACGTGCTGGCTGGCGCGCAGGCGCAGGATGGCGAGAGCCTGTTTGCAAACTTCCTGCGCCCGGGCCGCGTCCGGCAGCAGGAGAAGCTGGCAATCGACAAGGCGCGAACGCTGCTGGAGTTCGTGACGCTGTCGGGCCTCGAAGCTCAGCCTGCCAAGGTGCTCTCAGGCGGCCAACGCAAGTTGCTGGAACTGGCACGCATCCTGATGGCCGCCCCGCAGGCGATCCTGCTCGATGAGCCGGCGGCGGGCGTCAACCCTGCGCTGCTCGAGATCATCATGGAGCGCGTTCTCTCGCTCAACGCGCAGGGCAAGTCGATCCTGCTGATCGAACACAACATGGACATGGTTTCACGGCTCTGCTCGCGCGTTGTTGCCATGGCGCTCGGCAGGCCGCTGGCCGAGGGTACGCCCGCCGATGTCGCCTCTAATCCGGATGTGATCGAGGCCTATCTCGGAGCTGTGGCATGACGGTTCCTGCTCTTCGGACCCAAGCGTTGGTCGCCGGATACGAGCCCGACCTGCCGATCGTGCGCGGTGTCGATCTCTCTGTCGCACCGGGCGAGCTGCTGGTGCTTCTCGGCCCCAACGGCGCCGGAAAGTCGACGCTGGTCAAGGCGATCGCCGGCGTTGTGCCCGTGCACTCCGGCAGCATCTCGCTCGGCGAACGCGACATCACCCGCGTCGCCGCGCACCGCAAGATCAGCGAAGGCCTCGCTTTCGTGCCGCAGACGGAAAACATCTTCGCGACGCTAACCATTCACGAGAATCTGCAGCTTGCCGCCGCCGTGCTGCCGAATACCCGGCGCGCGGAAACGATCGCGGCGCTCTACCGGCGCTTTCCCGATCTTGCGAAAAAGCCATCGCGGCTGGCTGGTGCCCTCTCCGGCGGGCAGCGGCAGATGCTGGCGGTCGCGCGTGCGCTCGTCGTCGACCCGACGGTGCTCATACTCGACGAGCCCTCGGCAAGCCTGTCGCCGAAGATCGTGGCGGAAGTCTTTGCAATGCTGAAGGAGATCAATGCGGGCGGCATCACGGTCATTCTTGTCGAACAGAACGTAAAGGCGGCGCTGGCGATCGCCAGTCGTGCTGTCATCCTCGTTGAAGGCAAGATCCGTCATGAGGGCGAGGCGTCCTCCCTGCTCGGCGATCCGCTGATCGCCAAGCTCTATCTCGGCATCAGCCAGCCGCAAAAGGCGCAGCAGCCATGAACCCGCAATTTCTGATGGACGGCCTGATTGCCGGTGCGATGATCGGCCTTGGTGCGATCGGCGTGACACTGACCTATTCGATCCTGCGCTTTGCCAATTTTGCGCATGGCGAATTGCTCTCCTGGGGCGCCTATCTGGCGCTGGCGCTGAGTGGCGGCCTCGGCCTCTTCTCCGTGACGCTGACAAAACCGATCGGCCCTTTCTCCTTCGGTTGGTCCTTGCCGCTCGCAGCCGTTCTCGCGATCATTCTCACTGGACTGTTGGCACTTGCCGTGGACGCTGTGCTGTTTGGTCGTCTCAGGGCGCGTGGCGGCGCCGTTATCATTCTGGTGATGGCAAGCTTCGGCGCTTCGCTGGCGCTGCGCAGCCTGCTCGAATTTATCTTCACCTCGAAACCCGCCTATTACACCAAGGCACTCCAGATTGCGCTGAAGATCGGCGGCGGGTTGCGCGCCACTCCGGACCAGCTTCTGGCGCTTGGCGTCGCGCTCGTCGCGCTCATTGCCATTCATCTGCTGATGACACGTACCGATATCGGTCGGTCGATGCGCGCCGTCAGTGAGAACCCGGCGCTTGCGGGAATTGCGGGCGTTGATGTGCGCCGGGTGATCCGTGTCGTCTGGTTCGTTGGCGCAGCGCTCGCCTGTATCGCCGGCATCATGACCGGGCTGCTGGTGCAGATCCGCCCTTATCTCGGCCACGACCTGCTGCTTCCGCTATTTGCCGCTGCGATCCTTGGCGGCATCGGCAGCGTGCCGGGTGCAATGATTGCCGGGCTGATCGTCGGCCTGTCGGAAGCCGCGGCCGTCCAATTGGTCGGCGCGGAATGGCGAGCGGCTGTCTCCTTCGTCATCCTCGTTGCGGTTCTGCTTGTGCGCCCACGCGGCCTCTTCGGGAGGGTGGCATGAGCCTGGACCTGATCGCCTATGCGGCCTTCTTCCTGACCATGGCGCTGGCCTACGCCATCATGTGCCTCGGCCTCAACGTGCAATGGGGCCAGACGGGCCTCTTCAATGTCGGGGTCGCCGCCTTTGTGGCCATCGGCGCTTATGTATCGGCCCTGCTGACGACGCCCGACGCTGTCGGTCGCGTTGGCGGCTTCGGCCTGCCGATTGCGGTCGGCTGGATCGGAGGAGCACTTGTTGCGGGCCTTGCCGCTTGGCTGGTCGGGGCGCTCACCGTCCGGCTGCGGTCCGACTATCTCGCCATCGCCACGTTCGGCGTCGCAGTCACTGTGCAGCTTTGCGTCCTCAACCTGCAACCGCTCACAGGCGGTGCCTTCGGCATCGGCTTCATTCCACGACCGTTCGGCAGTCTGGCCGGCGATCCGCTCTCCTTCGGCATCTCCAATCTCGCGCTGATGGCAACCATCGTGCTGGCACTTTACCTCGCGCTCCAGCACCTGGCCAAAAGCCCCTGGGGGCGCGTGCTCAGGGCGATCCGCGAGGATGAGACTGCGGCGCAGGCGCTCGGAAAGCGGCCGATCCGTTTCCGGCTACAGGCCTTTGCTATCGGGGGCGCCATCATGGGGCTCGCTGGTGCCGCACAAGGGCATTTCATCGGCTTCATCGCGCCTGACAACTATCTACCGATCCTGACCTTTCAGGTCTGGGTGATGCTGATTGTCGGTGGCTCCGGCAACAATCTCGGAGCGATCCTTGGCGCAGTGCTCGTCTGGGGTCTCTGGGCGCTGTCGGCCGCCGCGGTTGCCGCTTTCGTACCACCGGAGCAGCAGGCGCGCGCCGCATCGCTCCAGATCGTCATGATCGGGGTCGGCCTGTGCCTGATCCTCCTGCTGCGCCCCCGCGGCATTCTCGGCGCTTCCAATGCACTGGCATCCCTGTCGCGCAAGCGCACACAGAAATCCAAGGAATAGAACCATGCCGCAGCTGGCCCCTCGCATAGCGCTCACCGAAGACCTCTCCATCAGCCGCATCGTCTGCGGGCTTTGGCAAGTAGCTGACATCGAGAAGAACGGCACGACGATCGATCCCGACAAGGGGGCCGATGCGCT
This sequence comes from Rhizobium sp. P1_C7, assembly GCF_056406295.1. Taxonomy (NCBI): domain Bacteria; kingdom Pseudomonadati; phylum Pseudomonadota; class Alphaproteobacteria; order Hyphomicrobiales; family Rhizobiaceae; genus Rhizobium; species Rhizobium sp. P1_C7. The sequence continues at coordinate 118,161 of NZ_JBFUAL010000015.1, read as the reverse complement.
GCAGGCCTATGCTCGCGACGGCTTCGATACCTTCGACATGGCCGATCACTACGGCTCGGCCGAGGTGATCACCGGCCGATTGTTAGCGCGCTATGAAGGCCGCAACCGACCGGTCGCTTTCACCAAGTGGTGCCCCAAGCCCGGCCCGATGACAGCCGACGTGGTGCGTCGCGGCGTCGAGGAGCGTCTTACCCGGCTTGGCGTGGACAAGGTTGATCTGCTTCAGTTCCATTGGTGGAGCTTTGAGCATCCCGCCTGGCTCGACGCCCTGCACGAGATGCAGCGCCTGCGCGAAGAAGGCCTGATCGGTGCTATCGGCCTAACCAATTTCGACGCGGGACACCTGGCGCTGTCATTGGCCGATGGCATCGACATCGCCACCAATCAGGTCTCCTTCTCGCTGGTCGATCGGCGGGCTGGCGTGGCATTATCGGATCTCTGCGCCAAGAGCGGTGTCAAGCTGCTGGCCTACGGCACGCTGTGCGGTGGTTTCCTCTCGGAGAAATGGCTCGGCCAACCGGAGCCCACGACCATCGCTGACTGGAGCCGCTCGAAATACAAGCGCTTCATCGACACCGCTGGCGGCTGGGAAGCGTTTCAGGGTATCCTGCGCGCGGCCGGCAGCATTGCGGCAAGGCACAACGTCTCGATCTCGAACGTCGCCAGCCGCTGGGTGCTCGAACACCAAGCCGTCGCCGCCACAATTGTTGGCGCGCGTCTCGGGGAAAACGAGCATCGCGGCGACAATCTGAAGGTGTTTTCGTTCGCACTGGATGACGAGGACCACGCGGCACTCAACACCGCCTTTGCAGCCACACTGCCCATTCCGGGCGATTGCGGCGACGAATACCGCAAGCCACCTTTCCTGACGGCATCGGGTGACCTCAGCCACCATCTGGACGCGATCCCATCGATCTACACCGCAGAAGCCGTGCCCGGCCGGCCAGGCCGGTCGCGCGTTTCATCCGGCAGTATCTGGGAGCCGATCGCCGGTTACAGCCGCGCAGTCAGGATCGGCGATCGCATTCTCGTCTCCGGCACCACCGCGACCCATGGCACCACCCGCTGTATCGCTCCAAATGATGCCGGTGCGCAAGCAACTTACATCCTCGACAAGATCGCCGCGTCCATCTCGGCGCTCGGCGGCAGCATGGAAGACGTCGTCCGCACCCGCATCTATCTGCGCGACGCCAACCAATGGGAGCCTGTCGCACGTGCCCACGGCCGCGCCTTCTCATCGTTGCTGCCTGCCAACACGCTGATCGAGGCAGGAAACCTGATTGGGGACTACGAGGTCGAGATCGAGGCGGAAGCACTCTGCGACTGAGCGAGAGCACCGTTGCCGTACGGCGTTGGTGCACGGTGCGGAACGTTGGGCCGATCGCAGCATGACAACTGCTGTCCTCGAATTCGCAGAGCCCAAGAGCCGCATCGATGTGTGGCAACACAGTTCGTTCCGACAGGGCTGCGTTTCATTTCGGACACCAACTTGTGGAAGTTACTACCTAAATCCGCATTTCTCGCCATTGCGTACAATTGACGAGATCCGGCGAAAAGCGCTTTCCGTTCGAAATGAAGACTATACGACGGTTCTACCTGTCGACTGGACTGCCGCAACGGGGGCCTGGCCCCATGCCGCGACCGGAACCCTGCCCTGCCCGGTGCCCGAAGCGCTGGTCTTGAAGTTCGCCGCCCACAATCTTCGGGACCCGCTTCAGCGCGTAACCGATCCCGACCACGGCATGCCGAAAGCCGTGATGGACGCATAGCCCACGACACGCACCGACCCCGTCATTTCCGTTCCTGCCAATACCTTTGCCAGAGGTCGAGCCTTGGCTTCAGCGGATCGGCTCCTATCGTCGCACCGTGATTGGTGAAGTCGATGACCCTGTCCACGGCTGGGTCGTGGAGAGGCCATTTTGGCCGCGAGCCGCCATTGGGGTCACCCGTCGTTGCAAATTCAACCCAGTATGCACTAGTCAATGCGGCCATGGCCCAGTCGCGGGGCGTGACCTCGTCCTTCACCAGTGCGGCCGGAATGTCGAAAGCGTACGGAATTTCGAAGCCGTGCAGGGTCCCTCTCAATTTGGGATCGTTCCGGAGGGCTTCGGCGACATACGAGAAACGATACCACCACGCCGGCTGACCAGCGCGGGCCACCTCGTCAGCGAGGTGGCGAGAGGGCTCAACAAGCGTTTTATCGGCGAGAACCTGCTGCTTCAGCTCATCGAGAGTTCCCTGGCCCGTCGGATCGTAGACGGTGCGGGCTTCGGCTGCATCGTTCCCGAATTGCTGGAAGAGATCGTCTTTCGTCGCTGCCTGACCGACACCGAGATCGCGACTATTCGCCCCAACGATGACTGGAACTTGTGCTTGCCGGCCCGCGGCGAAAGCCGTTTCTGGCGTTTCGGGCAAAAACCGTCCGTCAATAATCGCGCCTGAGATGCCGATGACGGGTTTGCCTGTCGACATTCCCACCAGCACCTCGGATGCTGATGCACCCTCGGTCAGCTTTTGGGCGGGCAGCGCTCTAAGCGCCGTGAGAGCGGCGGCATCGCTACCATTGATCCCAAGAGAAGCTGCATAGTCTAACGCGCCTCTCTCGGCGTCTTCCAACGACGACAAGGGCGTGGTCTGCGCACGCGCTGTAGGGACGGCCGGTGACTGTAGAATAACTCCCCGGAAAAGCCCCCGTGATAACGGCGATATCATGTGCGCCATGACCGAGCCGCCACCTGCTGACTCTCCGAATATAGTCACTTTCGTCGGATCGCCGCCGAAAGCTCTGATGTTCTGCCGGACCCATTTCAAGGCTGCAAGCTGGTCCATGTAACCATAGTTGCCCACGGGTTCTTCAGGCGATTCATTTACGAGCGCAGGATGGGCAAAGAAGCCGAATCGTCCCATGCGGTAGTTCATACTGACAAACACGACCCTCTGGGCGGCTAGCTGGGCACCGGGATATTGAGGGGCGTTTCCATGGACAAGAGCGTCACCGTGGACCCAAACCATCACCGGGAGGGGTATCTTGAAACGCTTGGCGGGTGTCCAGACATTGAGTGTCAAACAATCCTCTGACTTCGGCAAGTCGTCGGTCTGCATGCATGAAGGACCGAAATTGCGCGCATCCTTGACGCCGCTCCATTCCTGCACTGGTCTGGGATTGCGCCATCTCAGATCACCAAGAGGTGGTGCCGCGTACGGTATTCCTTTGAAGCTGACAACAATGCCGGACCGCTCACCCCTGAGCATTCCGCTGTCGATCCTAACGGTGTCGTCCGCCGCACCTAGTTCAGGTGCAAACATCATCTGACAAATTGCGACTGCCAGAAAGAACAGAAACGTGCGACTGTGGTCCACAAACACTGCACCCTCCACCGCTAAGTTCAGACGGTCTGAGAGTAATACTCCCGTATGTCGGGTAACGGAAATGGTTCATCCGACGTCGACCAATGTAAGGTGAAATGGGGTCGACCTTCTCACGGTCTCACAACCCGCGCCAGCGTTGGTCGCGTACAAATCTGGTGCACGGAAGTCCCGTTGGAAAGCTTGCGCCGCCAATCACGTGATCGACAAACGCGGACAAGACAGGCTTTTTGTCTTCTCCTCGCATGGGCGCAGGGCTGGAATTCCAGCGGCTCGCTTGCAGTTGCCCGGGCTCCCTAACTTTGACGCACCGCGGGCGGCGGCGGCCGTCGTTTCCGCGCGCCTTCGACGGGACTTCGTACGGCAGATATTCAGCCCCGCATGGATCTGAATGCGTGTCTGACCTCTTCGCTGAACAAGCCAGGCTCCTCCCAGGCCGCGAAATGTCCGCCGTTTGTAGCGCGGCTATAGTAGACGAGCTGAGGATAGGCCTTCGAGAGCCACTGTCTCGGCGGCCTGTAGACCTCTCCGGGGAACACGGTGACCGCAACTGGCACCTTGACCGGGCTGAGCTTCGCGCCGGACATGACATTCTCCCAATAGATCCGCCCGCTGGACGGGCCGGTGTTGGTCAACCAGTAGAGCGTGAGGTTGTCGAGGATCGCTTCCCTTGTCAGCGCTTGTTCGGGGTTCCCGCGCGTAAACACCCAGTCGGCGATCTTGTCGTAAAGCCAGGCGGCCAGACCCACGGGAGAGTCCGCAAGGCCGTATCCGACGGTCTCGGGACGAGTACCCATGATCGCGGCGTAACCGAAGCCATTGTTCAAGAAATCACGCGCCTCGTCGAAGATGACCTTCTCGTCCGGCGACAGACTGTCCGGTGCCGGGCCGCCGTTCTTGAGCGCCAGCGCGGCATCGGCGGGAAAAGTCGTGGCGCGCTCAACCCTGTTGACATGAATGCCCAGCAGACCTTGCGGTGCCTGACGACCCAGGGCATCGCTGATGATTGCACCCCAGTCACCACCTTGGGAGACGTAGTGGTCGTAGCCGAGACGTTTCATCAACATATCCCACGCGGCGGCGATACGTTGCGGATTCCATCCTGTGTCGGTCGGCTTCTGCGAGAACCCAAAACCGGGAATAGATGGGAGTACCAGATGAAACGCGTCCTCAGCCTTGCCTCCGTGGGCAGTGGGATCGGTAAGCGGGCCGATGACGTTCAGCAATTCGAACACCGATCCCGGCCATCCGTGCGTCATGATTAACGGCAATGCGTTCTCGTGCTTCGAACGAATGTGGAGGAAATGGATATCCAACCCGTCAATGGTGGTCAGGAACTGGGGAACAGCGTTCAGTTTGCCTTCGGCCTTTCTCCAATCGTAGGACGACTGCCAATAGTCTACCAGCTCCTTGAGTTTTTCCGGCTGGACGCCCTGGGAGCGGTCCCCTACCGTTTCGCCATCGGGCCACCGCGTCGCGGCAAGGCGTCGCTTCAGATCAACGAGCGCGGCCTCCGCAACGTTGACCTGAAATGGACGGATTTCCCGGTTTCCGGCCGCGATAGCGACATCTGCAGCGGCCGCGGACAATGGCAGGATGGCCGCCGAAAACCCGACTACGGCGCTGCCGAAGAGCAGGGAGCGCCGGGACATGTCCATTCGGTCAAGGGACTGCTCGATTGTCATGACATGCATCCTTCCTGGATCTGAAAACTCATTGGACGGGCTCGACCAGTACGGCGCCCTTGGTGACGACGTAAGTGGCAAGTTCGGATGATTTGCCGGTGCCGACGTTCTTGGCGGAATGCGCGATGCCCGCCGGAATGAACAGCGACTGACCTGCCTTCAAGGTGGTGGGTTCACGGCCCTCGAGCCAGTATTCGACAACGCCTTCCAAGACGAAAGCGATCTCTTCGCCGGGGTGCTTGTGATTGATCGCGGTCGCACCGGGATTGAAATCGACCCTCGTCTGGATGACTTCCTTTCCGGCTACACTGATATCGTTCCTGACGAGATCAGTGCGCTGTATTTCCTGCTCCTGTGCATGGGCGCTCTCGAGCGATAGAACGCTCGCTGCCAATGCGGCGATGATCAGCCTGCGGGCTTTCATTGTGCTTTTCCTATGTGGATTGTGGCGAAGCTTGCCTGCAGCAAGGCAGCCAAACTCCATTCGTTCTAAAGTGCGGTCACACCTCGTCCGGTCCGGCAGGGAAGACGAGAAACTTGTTTCCTTCCGGATCGCGGAAGTAGGCGCAATAAGGGCCGTCGCCATTTTCGCCTCTGGCGCCGGCAGCGCCTTCGTCCGATCCCCCTGCAGCCAGTGCGACCGCATGGGCTTCATCGACTTGGGAGCGCGACCGGGCTTCGAAAGCGATCATTGCGCCGTTACCCCAAGTGGCCGGCCGTCGAATGGCTTGACAACACCGAACTCGAGAGTGCGGTGACCATAATAGACGGCGCGGCCAGGCTGTACGATGATCCGTCCGATGCCAAATACGGCGAGGAGCTTGTCGTAGAATGCCCCTGCTGCATCGAGATCGTTCGTTCCGACAGTGGAATGACCCGGCAGGCCCCGCACCTCGTCGAGTTGAACCGCTTGTTTGCGATTTACTGAAACGTCGTTCACTGAAACTATTCCTTTCTCATGTGGCAGTCGAGGCGCCAGCCTCCTGCGCGCGTTGGACGCGGGCCAATCCAGCTGAAAATCTCCGCCGAATGGAGGATAATTAAGCGCCACGGTCTTTGGCCGGTACTGAGGGAAAGTGAGAGCCACCCTCTCGTTTGCTGACCTTCAGATGCACCGGCCGGTCGGTGTCGACGCGCAGGTTCGTCGTTGACCAACTCCTGCATCAAGGTCCTTCGGGCATGCTCGAAACCCGTCCAGCGCCGGGGGCTTTCCAGCGACGGAATGGTCACAGATTCTTGACGATCGAAACCGATCATCGCTGCGTCCACTAAGTCGGCTGCAGTCGTCATGCCAGGAACGTCTTTCAGCAGAATGAGGAGCTGGACATAGACGCCGAGTGGAGAGATGTCATTTTGTCACCCCAGTTGACGAGGGCGCATGTCTCAATCGAGAGACAGCCACAACCGCCCAAAGCGGCACTCGGTCATAACCGTTTCCGGCCGAAGCGGGCGTCCACCCCGTTTTCAAGTTTCACCAAACCATTGCATCGCGACCTCGGTAAACTCCCGATCGTGCCTGGCGCCACCGCCGACCCAAGCGACGAAGCCATCAGGACGTATGAGTACGGCCTTCAAGCCCAGCGGTTCCTTAACCTCGCTCGCGATGTAAGTGATCCGTTGAGCAAAAGGGCGGTGGAGTTCCTGCAGCGGCGATCCGGGGGTAAAGTCCAAAAGGAGTCCCTTACCCTCTTTGAGGTGATCGCCGAGCTTCGTACCGTCGGCAAGCGCGAAGTCAGGAGCACTGCGGCCAACCAACGGCTGGCTGCCACCGAGATCGTAGCCGACCGTCACCCCCCAAACGCGTTCGGCAAAATAGGTTGCACCGTCGGGAGTATCGATCAAGTCCCGGAAGATGGCTTCGAGTGCACGCGAACTCCGGCTCGGCCGCATGATCGCCACCTGGGCACGCGACCAGTCAAGAACTTGCGTTCCGACGGGATGCCTTTCGACTGCATAGCTGTCCAGCAGGCCGACCGGCGCGTCGCCGCGGATGGTCGCGGCAAGTTTCCAACCCAGGTTCATTGCGTCTCCAAGGCCGAGATTAAGCCCTTGGCCGCCCAATGGGGAATGGATGTGTGCGGCATCGCCAGCCAACAGTACGCGTCCTTTGCGGTAAGCTGTTGCCTGATAAGCTCGGTCCGTCCATGTCGTCGCAAGCCGGAGAGCTGTTAACGTGACGTGCGTCCCGGAGATGCGCCGCAGCACCGCCTGCACGTGGTCGCGCGTGATTGGCTGCGTTCGATGGAATGAGCCGCCGTCGAAATCGACCATCGCAATGGTACCGGGTTTTTGATAGGTATACATACCCGTCGCCGTATAGTGGCGGCCGGACTCGAGTTGCTCCGGATCAGCCAGCTCTACCTGAACGGAATAGCCGGTGAACTCGGGATCGGTTCCGGTGAACTCGAAGTCGCCGACCTTTCGCACGGTACTACGGCCGCCATCGCATCCGACAAGCCAACGTCCGTCAAACGTCTCACCACCAGCGTAAACAGTCACACCTGTGTTTGACTGTTTGAAGTCTTGGACGCCGATACCACGACGAACCTGGACACCCATCGCGGTTGCGCGGGCCGCCAGGACGGATTCGACGTGCTCCATTGTGGTTGCCACGTTGGTAGCAGCGGGACTGGGCAAACGATGCTGCCACTTCCCAGAGTCTACTTTGTCATGGAAGAACTGGATGCCCGCGAAATGACCGCCGGGGCGACGTAACTGATGCGTCCAGTGTGCCGCAGTCGAAGCGGCGCTATGACTGGATCGCATCTCCGGGTGTTGCGGCGCGATGATCTCGTCTAGCATTCCGCGACGATAGAAGGCTTCGATGGTGGGGGCCGATAGGCCACGCATTCCGAATGGAAGTTGCTTCAGGGGTGAATACGGGTCTTCGGCCTGTTCCAGCATCAGAACCGACAATCCCGCAAGGCGAAGTTCGCAGGCGAGAAATAACCCGACAGGTCCTGCCCCGGCGATCACCACATCATATGTCGAATGAAGAATATCCATAAACCGTTCTCCATGGTCGTTCGACCGGAGCGGTTCATCGTTTTGAGAACCACACGGACGAACAATGGGACGCCATACAGCGTCCGTCGTTCGTCGTGGGACTCATGCTTGCGCAAGGACAGAGCTTTCGTTTCCGAAAGGACTTGGGCTAGACCACACCAAATCTGCCTTTTCCGACAGGGGCGTTATAACTTCGGCTGGAGCGATCTGCAACCGCAGAAGTCCGTCTCCTGTCTAGGTCAATGAGGCAAGCAATGCGACCAGTTGGCCCTGGCGATGCGTGTCGGTCTTCTGGAAGACAGCCTTGATCCTGCTTCGGGCGGTCTCCCGGGTGATTCCGAGAGCATCTGCGGCGTATTCGAGAGAACTGCCGCTCGCGAGAAGTTCTGCAAGGCGCGCTTCTGCCGGGCTGAGTCCGAAAGCGCGGGCGAAAACCTGCCACGCGTTCCTGCCCGCCCCTGACACCTCGCTGAGAAGCAGCAGAGCTCGCGCGCAAATGAACGGCGACTTCGCCGCGCCGTCGACGGGCAGGACCCTGATCACGAGCGGGGTAGCGTTTTCCCGCCTGACGATAATCGGGGCCGCGCGCAAGGTCTTGCCCTCACGTAGCCCTTGCAGGCGGTTGACCACCCTTTCGTATTCGGCTGCAGCCTGCCGATCACGAAGCACCAGACGGCCGCCGGCGACATGGATGGAGGTGCCCAACAGCCGCTGTGCCGTGGCATTTGCGTGAATGAACCGCCCTGTCTGGTCGATCGCCACCACAGATTTGCCGATCTGGTCGAACGACTTGGCGACCGCGGACAGCGTCACGCGCCCTGCCAGATGCGCGAGGCTGCCGATTTCGTGCAGTCTCACGGAAAACTGCTGAAGAATGCCCCCCCCGCCTCTTCGAATGCCCCTTGGCGGACGGACCGGTGCAATGTCAGCGACCAGAAGTCGGGGCCGGTGCGAAGGCCGATGCCCGCCCAGCCTTTCCCGTCGAAGCGGGGCAGGAAATCATCGAAGAACGGCACATAGCGGTCGTCGCGGTCGATCAGGTCGCTATCCAGCGCCACCTCGCCCCGCATGTTGATCGCCCGCGCGCGTTGATGGCTTTGGCTGTCCTGTTCTGCCCAACTCTCGCCAACATAGGTCTGGAGGCACTCCCTGAGGCTGGCCGTAACAATCGCCCCTTCGGACCCGGACTGCGGGATCAGGCCTGCGCCCATAGCGCCTAACGACGTCGCCAAGTCTTCCAGAATCCCGGACCAGCGCGCGGGATCGGCGATCACGTCCGATAGGTTCATGGATGCACGCTGCAGCCGATCGACGTCAATCGCCATCGCCTTCCCCCCGCGTTGCTGGAATGAGCAAACAGATAAAAGAAATGAAACAACCGGAAAATCAATGATCCGCGCCGCAACCTACGCCGCAGAAATCGGTCTGTCCACGGCTCGGCTCAGTTTCATCGACAGCCGTCTTTTGCCCGCGCAACCCCCATAAGGGGGCCTCATGCAATCGTTTCTCCGGCTAGGGTCGGTCGTAAAGGCGACAATGCCAAGTCACCCGCGGCACTCGTCCCGCGCGACAACTGGTGGGAGGGGCTCATGTGCATTTGGTCACTCACGAAACTGACGGTGGCGATTGTTGTCATGTCGGCGATGGGATTTGAGGCGCGGGCCTCCGGAACTGATCAACCACAGGAGCTCGACGTCGATGTCGCCGTGGTCTTCGCTGTCGATTTCTCGGCTTCAATCGACCCCGCTACCGCGGACCTACAGCGGAACGGTCATGCCGCCGCGTTGACGTCGCCCGAGATCATGAAGGCTCTTTCAAGCAACCTCCGAGGTTGCATTGCAATCAGCTATTTCGAATGGGCAAGCCCGCAGACTATAAGGTCCGTCCTGCCCTGGACGAGGATTTGCCGACCAAAAGATGCCAAAGCAGCCGCCGGCATTATAGGCAGCGGGGGTGACAAGGGTCGCGGCCGCAGGATCAGGGGCGGAACATCCATTTCCTCAGCCATCGCGATCGGAAGCCTGCTTCTCGACAGATTTCCCGGCCACGCCGACCGAAAGGTCATCGACATATCCGGCAATGGCGAGAACAATGACGGCATGCCCGTTCAGCAAGCCAGGACGAGGGCGATCGAGAAGGGCTACACGATCAATGCGATCGCGGTTCCGTCAAAGGACCAGAATCCCGACCGCCCGCTGGCCACCTATTTCGCGGACGAAGTCATCGGCGGCGACCAGGCCTTCGTAATGGTACCGAAGGAATCGAGTGACTACACCACGGCCCTGCGTCGCAAGCTCGTGACCGAAATATCCTTGAGACTAGCCCCGAACTCCTATCCGCAGGACAGACAGCCACGCATGATTACCGCCAGCGCGCGATTGGTGACCGGCGAGGAGTAATCGCGTCCGGGGTCTCCGGGTATGCCATCAAAGTTGCGGGGATGTTGTCACGTGAACCGACGGCCGCTTCCCGTTGAATGACGAAGCCTATCGATTATGCAGACAGCGCAAATCGTTGAGAAGCTTCCGAAGCCGGAGTTGCTCCGTTAAGGCAGCCCTGCTGTTGTCGACACAGTCCATGAATGAGGCGGAGGCCTGCTTGGTCTCATCGATTGATAAAAGTGCCGAAATTGGCGCAAGCGCCTGGGAGCGCCAACAGCGACCGACCTCGCTGCGCACTGGATCGCAGATGAAAAGCTACGCGATGCAAGATTATCGTTAAGCCCGTGATCGATGGGTTTGATGAAGGTTTGGAGGCGGCGGATGTGATAGCCGCAAAGAGCCTGTCGGCTGCGGCGGAGGCCAATGACGCTGCGGATAGTGCAGCTGATCCCGCTCGGAAACCCCAAATTTTCAAAGGGGACTGGTCCCTTCTGCTTCGGCCGAATGACGCTTCTCCTTGTGGCCTTTCCGGCCGAGACGTGTTGGCGGCTGTCGGGCCCAAAGCTGACAAAGGGATCTGACCTGCCGCTAGGGATCGGCGGGTCAGACTTTGGTTAGGAGCCGCCCCGACTACAGGGTAACGACGATCTTGCCAATCTGCTCGTTGCTTTCGAGGAAGCGCGTTGCGTCCTGGATTTGTTCGAAAGCGAAGGTTTGCGCAATCAATGGATCGAGCAATCCGGACTGCAAGCCTCCATTGATGAACGCCTTCGCGCGGTCGAGAATGGCGTCGTCCGATACGATCTCCGTAAAGAGATAGCCTTTCAGCGTCAGGCTTTTGCCGAGCACCCCAAACTGCGGGAATGGACCAGTCTCCGGGCTAAGCGCACCATATTCAAGCAGGATTCCGCCGACCGCCATACATTCGGCAAGCTGCGCAATGGCGGGGCCGCCGATCGGGTCAAACACCACACGGGCACCTTTTCCGCCGGTGATTTCCTTCACACGAGCGGGCAAGTTTTCTTCCGAAGTCGCGATGACATGATGAGCTCCGGCCGTCAGCAGGGTTTCGGCCTTCGCCCGGGTGCGGCTCGTTGCTATTACGGTGGCTCCGACGCTTCGCGCTATCTGGAACGCGGCAATTCCGACGCTGCTAGACGCGGCAGTGACGATGACAAACTCGCCGGCGGACAGTCGTGCCTGTTCGATCAGCGCGCCCCATGCCGTTACATACTGCATCCACGATGCAGCCGCTTGTTCGAAGGAGAGGTTTGCAGGGTGTTTGACGACGTGACGGACCGGCACGTTAATGACTTCGCCATAGGTGCCCCAGCGCGCCATGTCGAGCGTCGGGATGACGCTGACCGCATCACCCGCCGCAATTCCGACGACGTCTGTACCGTGCGCTTTTACCGTGCCGGCCGCCTCATATCCGAGTCTTGACGGGAATTCGGCTTCTTGCAGATAGGCGTGGCGACGGAACATCACCTCGGCGCGGTTGAGGCCGATGGCTTGGACGGCAATCTGTACTTCGTCGGCAGCAGGAGCAGCGACATCGATATCGTCGATGCGCAACACGTCTGGCTCGCCATATTCATGGAAACGGACAACTCTGGTCATGCTTCATTCTCCTTGCATGTCTCCGTCACGCGTCTCAATGCTGCGCGACCGGTCGCATGCATCTGGCAAGTAGCTGCGAAGATGAAAATACGGTAATCAAAAGCATATAGTGCTCAAAAGTATACCGTAAGCGAGGCTAGGATGAACAAGGACCGGAACTATGACGAGGTGCCCGGCTGCACGATGTACGCGGCGCTCAACCTCATCAGCGGCAAGTGGAAAGGCATGATCCTCTATCACCTGCTAAAGGGTACATTGCGTTTCAATGCACTGAAGAGAGTGTTGGGCGACTGCTCGCAGCGCCTGCTAATCAAGCAATTGCGGGAACTTGAAGAGGACGGCCTTGTCGAACGCAAGGTGTTCGCAGTGATCCCGCCGAAAGTGGAATATTCAATCACTGAGGAAGGCAGGACCTTAGAACCGGTCCTGCTTGGTTTACGGGATTGGGGACATGGATGGTTGATCAGACGTAATCTCGTCGCGCGCGACGACCACTTGGCTGACTTCGCCGGTTGACCGCTTGTGGGGCGCGAAGCGGCCAACTGTCGACGGCAGCTGTCGGCCGCCCGAAGCAGACGAACTCCATCGCCGGACCTAAAAAGGCTGGCTAATTCTGTGTCATCCCATTAATTCTCTCCAACATGAATAGCGACAATTTCTCCAATCCCACTTTGCGCGATCTAGCGTGTGAAATCGGTCAAGTTCAAATTTATTGGTGCTTCCTTGAAGAGGAGATGCGTCGCCAATTGAACGCAGCGGGAATGCAAGAGAGGATTGCGAGAGGAACGATTATCTCGCACTGGCGGACCTACATGGTCGAGGTCGCCGACAAATCAGATCAGGGTCCGATCGCTGGCTATCTCAATGCGGTAGAGAAAGTGGCAAAAACTCGCAATCTTCTCGCGCATGGCATCCAATCCGTTGCTGCGGACCCTTGGGAGAGTGATAGCGCGGTTGTGGTCTGTGCGGCATCTGATGGTCTCAAGCACAATCTTACCATTCAAGTGATCCGGGATTTGTCGGAAGAAATCGACCGAGTGAGGCTATTGCTGCGCAGATTTATCATCCCAGGCTGAGTTCAGCAGAGTTTGCGTTGATGACCGCTTTCGGCGCGATGGAGACCTCCGGGACGGCGCCGTTGTCGCCTGTGGGCGTGAACGAGACACTCGCTTCCTTGCCGCGACTCATCTTGCGATACATACTGGTCGGATGCCGAAGCCACGCTCTCACCCATCTCGTCTTGCTGAACACGCGCAGTCGATTTTCGATGGCAAAATCGTTCAACAATTCGGCGCACTTTGCGTGCGCCAAGGGCGAAGTAATTTGGAAGTTCTCCTGATCACAACGCGCGAAACCGGCCGTTGGACGATACCAAGGGGGTGGCCGATAAAAGGGCTTCCTGCTCACAAGGTGGCCGAACGAGAGGCGTGGGAAGAAGCTGGCGTGAAGGGCCGCGCAAAGAAAAGCGTCTTGGGGAACTACAGCTATGTGAAGGTCTTGGACGATGGGCAGAAAGTTCCGGCCTTTGTCGAAGTTCACTGGCTTGACGTCGAGTACACCAAGAAGGACTTTCCAGAGTGCAAGGAGCGCAAGCTGGCATGGCTGCCTGCACTGGAAGCCTCTCTCCTGGTGAACGAACCAGAGCTTAAGAAGCTGTTTGAGAAGCTGAGCGCGCGGTCGCAAGCCACGACGGCCATTTTGCTCGATAAGCCGATCGACGGCTAGCTACTGGCGGCGCAGAGCGGTCACCTGGTCATCAGCGCTTCCAGCCTCCGGCTCGAAAGGTCCCTTGGGTGTGAAACGCCGGACCGTTCATTGGTATCGTCGCGCCATCCGCGCCGGTGGAGAGATCAGGCGCCAGACCCACTTCAGACGTCCCATTGATGTTCACACATTGTCGTCGCCTAGTTGTGTTGCAGAGAGCGGCCCCCGTCCGGAGCAGATGGTCGAGGTCCGTCGAGCGCCCCTTCGTTCCCGTGCGATGCGGGACTTGCCCAATTCAAGAGGCTTCCTCTCACATTTCCCGCCTATACCCGACCGCGGAGATCCGCGATTCTTCGCCCGACGTCATAGGCCACGACACCTCGTCGATGGTTGATGAGACGCTCTCTGTCAAAGGACGACCGATATGCCCAGGCCATTGATCAGAAACCTCGTCGCGACTGCTACGGTGGGACACGCCGCCACCAACGATCCCGACATCGGATTCACCCAGATCGAAGGGGACATATTTCTGAGACGACTGATTGCCCGCAATCCGAATCCGAAGGGAACGGCTCTGTTCCTGCACGGCTTTCCGGAAACAATTGCCGTATGGAGGGAAATTGCAAGGACGTTGTCGAGCGAATATGAAGTCCATGCCTTCGATTGGCCGGGGTACGGCCTGTCATCGAGACCGGATATCGAAAAGTTCTCCTATGCGCCCAGCGACTATGCCCGCGTACTGAAGGGTTACATCGAAAAGACGGGTCTCGATCGATCGAACCTGACGATCTACGCCACCGACATCGGAGCGCTGCCCGCTCTACTTCTAGCGCTTGAGGAGCCCGATATCGCTAAAAATATCATTGTCGGCGACTTCGCGCCGTTCAATCGACCGGCGCACATGTGGGAGAGCCTTCAAAATCTGAAGGCCGAGCCAACGGCGTCGCCTACGCGTGCCTACATGAACAAAACCCGTGACGAAATCCTCGACAACGTCCACAGACGCGGGCTTTCGCCCCAGGAGCAGTTCGAGCTGCCGGCCGACGTTCGGGAAGACATGGTCAAGTCATGGGGCCACGGCGATCTCACTTCTGCCGATGCTTTCGCACACTACTATTCCCAATTCACGCGCGACCAGGACTATCTCGAAGCAAACCTCGGCAAACTCCAGATCCCTGCGAAGGTTATTTGGGGCGACAAGGACATCTACATCAAGAAAGAAATGGGAATCGAGTTCTCGGAGATGATCAATGCAAAACTAGACGTTCTGCCCGGCATTGGACATTTCCCGCATCTGCAGGATCCAGGCCGAACCGTTGAAGAAGTGCGCGCTTCATTCCAATGAGGAGAGTGGATACCCACTGGAGCCATCATCACGCTCCCGCAACCGCGGCAAGGCCCAATCTATGAACGAGCGAACCTTGAGAGCGAGAAGCCCTTGGCGCGGATAGACGATGTGGATCGGCTGCCGCTCGCCTGCGAATTCAGTCAGGATCGGCACGAGCGCACC
This sequence comes from Rhizobium sp. P1_C7, assembly GCF_056406295.1. Taxonomy (NCBI): domain Bacteria; kingdom Pseudomonadati; phylum Pseudomonadota; class Alphaproteobacteria; order Hyphomicrobiales; family Rhizobiaceae; genus Rhizobium; species Rhizobium sp. P1_C7. The sequence continues at coordinate 102,889 of NZ_JBFUAL010000015.1, read as the reverse complement.
CGAGGCCAGCTCGTCCGGCACCAGGTAGTCAAAGAGCCGCACAATTCCGGCACCGTTCACCGCTGCGGCCACACAGTTTGCCGCCGTGTTGACCTCAAGCCGGTTGCGTGGAACCGCCTCGATCAGTTTGCCGTCGACATGGAATGTCCAGAAGAAGGTTCGCTTGTTGAAGATTATGCCATCATGGGTGGCAAGGTCTCTGGGATGCTCGGGAATGCCGCATCGATCTAGATAGGCTGGACTGGCGCAGGTCAGCAGGCGGAAATCACCTGTCTTCGCCGCGTAAAGGGAACTGTCAGCAAGTTCACCAAGCCGGATGGCGATATCAACCTTCTCAGCGACGAGATCGACCGTGCGGTCGACTGACAGAAGATTCAACGAGACCTTGGGGTATTTTTCCATAAAGCCTAGGACGACCGGCAGCACATAGCGGTTGCCGTATTCGATCGGTGTTGTGATCGTCAACGTTCCCCGAGGCGCCTGATATTCGCCCGAGGCGCGGCGTTCGGCCTCCTCGAGGTCCGCCATGATCTTACGGGCAGCTTCGACGTAGTCGCGTCCGGCCTCGGTGAGCTGGGCGTTTCGGCTTGTTCGAACAATCAGGTTCGCACCCAGGTGACGCTCGAGGTCGGCGACCTTGCGACTGACGCTAGCAAGCGGCTTATTCAGTTTCCTACTGCCGCCAGAGATGCTGCCGGCATCGACGACGGCGAGCAAAACCCGCATTGCATCCAGCCGATCCATGGAGCACCTCGACAACTATCTGGCCTCTGGCGGGCATTGTGCCTTCGGTGGCCAGATGAAACAAGAGAACGGCAGGCTCCCACTTTCGCTCCTCTGCCAGATTGAAAGACCGGCGGGCTGAAGTCACGCTGGAGATTTTAAGTCCTTCGGATCCTGGTCAAACATGCCACCCTTTCTAAAGTGTAACATTCCGAGTATAGCGCTGGTGTCATCTTACGTATAAGTAAGCCGCACTTCGATAAGAGCGGTGAAAGTGAAATGACCAGTGACCCAGCCCTCGCCGATCAGGCGAAGCTTCTTGCACTCCTTGCAAATGAAAAGCGGCTTATGATCGCCTCTTTCATCCTTCGTGAGGAACTCAGCGTGGGCGATCTTGCAGACAAGGTTGGACTTTCTCAGTCCTCGCTTTCGCAACATCTCGCGAAATTTCGTGAGGCCAAGGTTGTCACGACGCGTCGCGATGCGCAGTCGATCTATTATTCGATTTCACACCATGGCGTTCGAAGGATCCTGGAAACCGTCGACGAAATATCTGATCCGTCCACCAACGAGGTCAATGCAAAAGCAGTATAACTTCTGGATGTTGTAGGTTTCTCTCAATTACCAACTTGCAGCTTAACGCCGTCCTGGTTCATGCTTCCCCGAACGGAAAATGTGAGGTCTGATGGTAACGAGTGCAAATCGCCTGTTTGTCACCCAAATCTCCGGTGAACGAATGCCGGATGCGGGACTGTTCACGTGGGATCTCAACGCTGACCTCGCCTACGCGGATAGCGCCGTCGCCGAACTGTTTGGTCTCGATCCCCAAGAAACGGAACATGGGTTACCCCTGCAAACATACCTGGAGCGGGTGCATCCGGATGACGTCGCCAATCTAGCAAAACAGATCAAGGACGCCATCATCGCCCAGCATCCAACCTTCCAACGGTATCGGTCACAAAAGGCAGATGGATCCTACGTTCATGTATCCGTCTTCGGCCGTTGCTTCAGAGACCGTGATAACAATCCGGTTCACTATGCCGGAATAGTTATGCCGACTGAAGATGCCCCGGACTATCAGTCTACCCATTGAGGCTCGAGCGGCACACGTCAGTACTCGCCCTCGTTTCCCAACTATCCGCGAGCGTGCACCGTCATCATCTTGGATCTTGAGCTCCGCCTCCAGGGGTTTGCATGATTTCCCGCCACGATCGGCCGCCGGCCGGCACTCGTCGATCGAACGGCAGTGACCTTGCCGAGACTGCGTATGACAAGCCCCAGCTTCGTCGGTGGGGCATCGAGCGTTGCCTTAAGGACTGTCACAACATGTCAAATGGCGACTTTACCTCGATCACGCGGCCATTCAGGAGTTTGAAGGCATGTATCGGGTGGCCGCGCAATCCACCCAACAGCTAGACAGCCGTGACGAACCGTTCAGGAGAAACACGTCATGGAACTGCAAAACAAATCTATCGTCGTCACCGGCGCGAGCAGTGGGATCGGCGCGGCTGCCGCTTTGCTGTTTGCAAACGAGGGAGCCAATGTGGTCCTCGGCGCGCGCCGGTCGGCAGAACTCGAGGCCCTCGCCGGAAGAATCAACCGCGGCAATGGCCGGGCCCTCTATCTGGCCGGCGACGTCACCGATGAAAGCTATGCCGAGGCTCTCGTCGATCTTGCAGTCGATGAGTTCGGCGTCTTGGACGGCGCGTTCAACAATGCGGGCGTCGTGGGAGATATGGTCCCGGTCCCAGATATGGGGATCGGAAACTGGAATGACGTCATCTCGATCAACCTGACTGCCGCTTTCCTTGCCGCGAAGGCCCAGATACCTGCCATGAAGAAGCAGGGGCAAGGCTCAATCATCTTTACCTCATCCTTTGTCGGCCACAGCAACGGCGGCATGCCTGGAATGGGGGCATATGCAGCTTCAAAGGCGGGGTTGATCGGTCTTACGCAGTCTCTGGCATCTGACCATGCGTCAGACGGCATCCGCGTGAACGCGTTGTTGCCTGGGGGCACTATCACGCCGAGTGGCGGAGAAGGGAACCCGGCTTTGTTGGAGATCATCGCGAACCTGCATCCCATGAAGCGGATGGCAAGCGCGACAGAAATCGCCCAGGCTGCCCTTTTCCTCCTTTCCGATCGGTCGAGCTTCATGACGGGAAGCCCGATGATCGTGGATGGCGGTATGTCCGTTCGACTGGCATAGCAACCACACGGATGTCGCCTGCATCGGCATCGAGCCGTGCAGGTGGCAATGACGCTTCCGAATTCCTCGACACGGAGGAATCTCAATCTGGATCTCGCGGACGCATTTAAGGGCGCTGGCCTGCAAACGGGCCTGGCGCGCTCGTGGTGTTGCTCGTGTACAACGACCTAAGGCCTTGCAGGCGTCTTGTCGCAGCGGTGTTATCTCAATGACGGGCGATCGTAGACGCCTCGCTATGCCACCGCGCTGAGCTCGTCAGCGGAGAAATCCACCAGGAGGATTGCGATTTCGTATCCTCGCCTCTGCAGCCAGTGGGCTACAGTTCGAGCGCGAACACCCAAAAGGTCGTCGATCAGAACCACGCGCGCACCCCGCACCGCGATCGTTCGATAGGCCACGCCCAGAAGTTGGCCGCCTTCCGATGACAGAGTGCCTTCGAGATGCCCGCGTTCGAATTCCTCGGGCGTGCGCACGTCGAGCAGGTAGGTCGTGCGGTTTTCATCTCCGGCCCAGTGGCGGGCAGTGGCAGTGTCGATTTCCCGGAAACGATCATCTCTAGCCAATGCCTGGATGTGTTCCCGAGCAAATTCCAGAGCCTTGTCGGTTGCCGCTCCATAGGTTCGGGTCTTGCCGCTTTCGAGTTCCAGTCCGGCACCGGTCCAGCCCTTCGTGCCGTCATGCAGATAGAAGACCTGATTGGGTACATCCGCGTCGATCAGTGTCTGGGCGCCGAGGATGGCACGCGGCAGGCCAGCGCAGGAGACGACCACCTTGGTTCTTTCCGACGGCACTATATCCTTGAAACGCAACACCAGTTCGGCGCCGGGCACACTAACCGCATTCGGTACATGCTCGCGACTGAATTCGGGAACGGTGCGGGTATCGATAACGATGACATCCTCGTCGCCGTCGCGCAGCCTCTTCAGCTCATCGACCGAAATCACCGGTGTCGATTTTTCCCGTTGCACGGCGAGCGAGAAATCGACGCCGGGAGTGTCGAAAGTCGGCAGGATCTCGTCGCCACCGCTTGCGGTCCATGCCGGAATGCCGCCCTCGAGGGCAAACACATTCGGTCGTCCTGCTGTTCGCAGCTCTTCGACCAGACGTTCGGCCGCGCCGTCACCGCCGTCGGCAAGCACAGTGCGGACAACCGAACGTGGGATGAAGCGTGCGATCTCGCTTGCCACCCGCTCGGTCGGCAGATTGGTTGCAAACAGCGGAGAAGCGTAGCCAACGACGGCCGGATCGCGGATGTCAAGCACAGCCAGCTCTTCACCGTCACCAAGCCAATGACGGAAAACGTCGCCGGAAATCGTTTTGCTGCTCATGACCGGACTCCGTGGGGGCCAACTGACGATGTCGACAAGCTTATGGAGGCGAGCCGTTCTTGCGAAGGCGACGCCATGCGTGGTTTCGGCCAAAACAGGAACGTAATTTGCGAATTGACTAAATCTATAGACAAAATTTCTTATGACGAAATCCAGTGCCGCTCTGGGATGCTTTTACAGCATCCAACAGACGGTCTGCAGCATCATGCCGCATTGAGCTTGATCGAAACCGGCCGCCGAACCACGTCAGGCCGTCACGTGGGCCTCGGCCTATCCTATCGCCTGACCTACGGGTGACTGAACGGCAGGACCAAGACGTTCGCCGGTCGGTGTGCCATCCCGGACCGGTGTGACGCCACGCGGCTTCCGAGGTACGATATTCAGCAGCGCCATCCTCCATAAATGGCGCAATACGTCATGCAAGGCTCCATTTATGGAGCATTCGTGGACATTCCAACGCGGGTGCCGAGGGCGTTGTCGAAGTATCGGTTTGCAGGTCTTGGCAGACCAAGGTGATCCCTGAGTGTCGGCCCTTCATAGTCGGTCCTGAACAGTCCTCTTCGCTGCAGCTCCGGAACGAGGCGTTCAACGACGTCATCGAGGCCCTGAGGAAGGTATGGGAACACGATATTGAACCCGTCAGAGCCGTTGGTGTCTAACCATTCAGCCATTTCGTTGGCGATCGTCTGAGGTGTGCCGACAAATGCGAGGCCGTTGTATCCGCCATATCGCTGTGCAAGCTGTCGCACCGTCAGCTTTTCATCACGCGCGAGTTTCAGCACGTTTGCCTGCCCGGTCTTGCTTGCATTGGTTTCGGGAATATCTGGCAACAGCCCATCCGGGTCAAACCTTGAAGCGTCGTGGCCAAGGGCGATCGACAAGGATGCAATACCGCTCTCATAGTAGACCAGGCTGTCGAGTTTGGCCCGTTTCCCGCGCGCCTCATCAACAGTATCTGCGACGATAACGAAGGCGGCAGGAAGTATTTTCAGATGGTCTGGATTGCGGCCGACGTTACGCATCCGTCCCTTTATGTCGACATAGAGCGCCTGCCCAGCAGCTAGGTCGCGGGGAGCACAGAATACGACCTCGGCAGTTTCCGCAGCCAGTTGACGGCCGGGATCCGACTGTCCTGCCTGTACGATCACCGGCCAGCCCTGCGGCGCTCGTGCAATGTTCAACGGCCCGCGAACACTGAATCCGTCACCCTTGTGATTTAGGATATGCATCCCTGCGGGATCAAAGAACAGGCCGGACTCGACATCGCGTGTGAAGGCATCGTCGGCGAAGCTGTCCCAAAGACCCGTAACGACATCGTAGAATTCCCGCGCACGTTGGTATCGCTCCCCATGCTCGACGTGCTCATCGAGACCGAAATTTAACGCCGCGTCTGGATTGGACGTCGTGACAATGTTCCAACCAGCCCGGCCGCCACTGATATGATCGAGCGAGGAAAATCTCCGGGCCACGTGGTAGGGTTCGTCGAATGTCGTGGAAGCGGTGGCGACAAGTCCGATCCGATTGGTCACAGCGGCAATTGCAGAAAGCAGCGTGAACGGCTCAAAGGACGTCACAGTGTGGCTTCGTTTCAACGCCTCTGTCGGCATGTTGAGAACCGCGAGGTGGTCTGCCATGAAAAAAGCGTCGAATTTCGCGGACTCGAGCTTTTGGGCAAACGACACGAGATGCTTGAAGTTGAAGTTGGCGTCAGGATAGGAGCCAGGATATCGCCATGCGCCCGTATGCAAACTGACGGGCCGCATAAATGCTCCCAGATGCAATTTCCTATTGTTAGCCATCATATCTCGCTTTCAATATTACTTTCGGGTCGCCGCCCTTCCTTCAATCTAGGGAGTGGCGAGGCAAATTTTCAGACCTGCAGAGAGAGGAAAGAGCCCAGCAACTGCTCCGGATCGTCTCTGGTCACATCATGGCGTGAATCGACTGGCCCCGCACAAATGCGCTTGGGCTCGTTCCCGTGAGGTTGCTGAACGCTACGCTAAAGGCCCCGATACTGTTGAAGCCCAATTTGTAGGCCGTCTCCGTCACGCTCTCGCCGTTTCGCAAATGGCCATCGCCTTCGTTCAGCGCCGCCGAAGCTGTTGAAAGCAGATTCTTCATTCCTGCGACAGATGCAATCGCCACGTCACAGGCCAGATGCGCCTACCAGCGGACGCGCAGGCCGATGTGCCCGGCGACCGCCTTGAGGTCGTCGCCACCAAGATTGAACGCATATGACGCGTTGGCATAGAGCCGGGTATTCGCGCTGAGATCGGCCGTGACGCCTGCGCCCAGTTCCAGGGTCGTCGACTCGCGCGGCGTGTTGAAAGGAAATCCGTCAAAGGAAGTAACGTCGGTGGTGCTGAAGCCATGCCACAGATTGGCGAGCGCAAAGGGGGAGACTCTTTTCTCGTCATAGAGATAGTTGCCCTGCAGGCGCATCCCGACGCGTCCCGTGAAGCTGTTGCTGTCGTCGTAGGATATGCTGCCGCCGGGGTCGTAGGTCGTATCGTAGTGCTGATATTGCCAGATGATCTGGCCCTGGGGCTCGAGGTTCCAGTGATCGGAAAGCGCGAGGGGCGTGCCCGTTTCCAGCGAGCCCGTCACCGCGCTGCCGTTGAAATCGGAGTGATAGTCGCCGATGGAGTTCGTCGTCGGATTGAGCCAGGAATGCATCAGTACCGCGTCTATATAGCTGCCGCCGGTCGATGTTCGGGTCCAATAGGCAGCCAGGCTGTAAGCGTTGATCGCGATGTCGCCGACATTGATCGTGTGGCGGTTGAGCGCCTCGGCGTTGACGTCGCCCCATCCGCGCGAGTAGCCGGCGAAGAGGCCGAAGGTGTCGAGAACGTTCTTGCCCTCGTGTTCGTAGATGGGCAGGCCGGCCTGGAAGCCCGACGTGTGCCCGTCATATTGCGCGTCGAGCAGCGTGGGCAGGTCGCGGTCGTAGCTGCCGCCGAAGACACGCGTCCACATGGCGTGGCCAGACTGCTCGTCGGCCATCCACGCCTGCTCGCCGTGGCGATCGTGGAAGGTGCCCATCGTGTCGCGAATGAGGGCTCGCGCCATGCCCGGTACCAACGTCAACAGCGGCACTTCTGGACGAATGGCCGGCCCCGGTTCAAAGGATCCGCCGCTGCCTCCGGATTCACAGTCTTCGTCGCAGCCAGGAAACAGATCAGGCGGGAGGGGCCCCGGGTCCGGGGGGACTGGCTCCGGCGGGACCGGATCAAAGGTGTTGCGCAGATACCAGTTTTGCTGCGTGCCGGCGCTCTGGCCCTTGACGAGCAGATATTCGTAGGGGCCGGCGCTGACACGCTGGCTGAGGTGGAAGGCATCGTCGTTCGTCGTGGCACCATTGAGGGCCTGAACGACGAGGATACCCTGGACGGTCTCATCTCCGGCACCGCCGACATTGGTTACGCGTATTCCGGTCGAACCAGATGCCTTGCCCGCGTCGATCATCAGCTTGTCCGCTGGCGAGCTGTCGTTGCCCAGTGTGCTCTGAAGCCAAAGCTGGCCGGAATTGCCGAGATAGTTTCCGACGATCCTCAGCGAATCGGACGTTGAGTTCGAGCCGGTGGCAAGGTCGATGACGCCGGCATTCGATACGGACACGAGCCGCCCGCCGACCGCAGGCGAGATCGTCGACTGGACGCCGCTTCCATTGAGAACGCTCGTCGCGTCGATTGTCAGCGCACCGGTTCCGGTGCCGGTGTCACCAAGAACCAGATTGTTGTTCATCGTCAGCTTCGAGCCGTTGGTGAGCGCGAAGAGTTCCCAGTTGATGATCCGGTACGGATTGCTTCCCTGGGTATTATCCCAGGCAAGCGCGTCGTTGCCCTGGCCGCCATCGATCCGGATCGTTCTCAGCTGGGTGTCGGTCAGCCCCTGAAACAGCGCCAGGTCGTTGTCGTCACCCATGTCGACGCCGCCGATCAGGCCGCCCGTCCAGAGCATGGTGTCGTTGCCGGTTCCGGCAAGTAGGGAGCTGGTGACTTCCCCGCCATAGAGCTCGAAGCGATCGGTGCCGGCCGACTGGATAATCGACGTGTTGACCCGACCGCCGTACATTCGAAACAGGTCGTTGCCCGCCCGCTGATCCACCGTTCCGTTGATCGTCCCGGGATCGTAGTTGTTGATGGTGTCGTTTCCGGTGCCGAGCAGGGTGTTGCTCTGGATGACGCCGTAGTTGTTGACCAGCGTCTGGCTCGCGCCGTTGATGAAGATGCCGTTGTTGATGAAGGCGTTGGCATTGTTGACGATGGTGGTCGTGCCGTCGCCGTTCACTGTCACGCCGTCGTTCAGGAAGCCGAAATTGGTGATCGTGTTGTTGCTGTTGCCGGTAAAGGAGAAGGTCTGATTGATGAAGGCGTTGTCGTTGTTCGTTACCGAGTAGGTTCCATTGCCGACGATCACCAGGCCTTGGTTGATACTGCGTGAATTCACGAACGTAATGAAGTCGTCATTGATAAGAGTGACGCTTCCCAATCTGCCGGCGCTCGTAACGCCGAGCGTGCCGGTGTTGGAAATGACAAGCGGGCCGTTGAAGTTCGTATCGGAAACAATATTGACGGTAAGAGCGCCAAGGCCGCTGCTGGAAAAGCCACTTGGATTTCCCGTGCAAGTCACCGTCTGGCCGGACGTCGGGATTGCCGGGACGCAATCGGCAAGGGCCGGGTGGGAGAGAAGAAGGACAACAGCGCTCACGCAAAGAGCAAGGAATGCCGTCAAATGGGTAGGCTGGCCGGCCAGCAACCGACACCGTGTACCAACTCTCCCGACGACCATGCCGTGCCCTGCGTTGAGACGTAAGAACAATGACTGATATCACCAGATATACAGGCTGTTGAATTCCGTAGCATCGGATATCGCGCGACGACGGAAATCGGCGAAAGCCTGTCGCATTTCTGCGACACTGTGTCATAGTTGTCTCCACCTCTCCTGGCGTTCACCTCCTCGTCAGACGTCCGGATGGATCCGGTAGAAATATTCCGCGGGGAGCCGCGTCTCGCAACCGTCAAGCCATCGCTGCCTTCGTGCAACGCGCCTGATACCCAGTTCAAGCAACTGACCTTCGCTCAAGTCGGCGATCTCTCCCCGGATTGTCAGGCTACCTCCCCACATGCTCCATTGGGTGGCTAAGGCGCCCAGCCTTGCGAGAGGGCGCAAGAGGCCATTGGGTGTCGCGCATTCAGCCAAGGACTTGCCGATATCGGCCGGGACGCGCCGCGTCTCCGCCATCAGAAACACCGCCAGTACAGAGCACAAAAGGCCAAGGGACCATGGGAGCCCCTGATATCCGATCAGTTGCATCGCCAGTCCGGTCGTCGGCGAACCCACGATGCCGCCAATGCCCCATACGAACGCGAAGGCCGCGTTGCCGGCGATCAGGGCCTGACCGGTGAAACGTTCGCCGAGTTGGATCAGCGACATCGTGTAGATCCCGAACGAGACCCCGCCCCAGACGAAAACGAGCGGCCAGATGAGCCACGAGTGGAAGATCGACGGCAACAGCAGACAGCCGGCAAGCGAAGCCAGGACACAGAACGAAATGGTCCGCGTTGAGCCACACTGTTCGGCTACGCGCCCGAGCAAAATCTGCAGCACGGCATTGCCTGCGATGAAACAGGTGATGAGCGACGTGATGCGCTCCTCGGCGCTGCCGAGCGCAGCGCCATAGACCGCGAACAAGGAAAGCAGGATCTGCTCGAAGGCGGCAGCGGTGAAAACCGCAAACAACAGGAGCGGCGCCAGGGCGAAGAAGCCGCCGACCGATGCTGCCTCGCCCTCATGCGCCATGTCAGGCAGACGCGACACGACCGCAAGCACGATCAGACCGCACAGAAGGAAGGCAACGATGCCGATCACGAAGGGCGGCCAACCCTGTGTGCCGACCAGGCCGAGCGACAGCGGGCCGATGGCGAAACCACCGGAAACGATCGATGAATAGAGCCCCATGGTGCGGGCAAGGCGTGGCGCGGGCGTGATCGTCACGAGCCAGGTCTCGCTTATCACGTAGAGCGGATTGGCGAAGAAGCCGAGCAGAAAGCGCAGCGGCATCCAGGCCCAGACTTCCTGCGTCAAGGCAATCGCGATCAGGGTGAGCGCGGCCAGGAGCGAACACAGGATCGCAAGCCGCGCCCCGCCCAGGCGCCGCGCCAACGCCGGAATGAAGGGCGCAGAGACAATGAAACCCAGCGGCGTCATCGCCGCCGACAAGCCGATCAGGCCGGGCGTCGTCCCCTGCCGCTCCAGGATGAGGCTGAGCAGCGGATAGGTCAGCCCCTGTGCCACGGCGAATACAGTGACGGTAGCGGTGATGCCCGCCATCGCGGCCAAAGGGACCCTATCCTCTCGCGAGGACGTCGTGCTGTGCAGGTGCTGGCGACCTCCTGCGGCGCGCGGAAACTGGTGATCGGGTGTCATTGCAGCATTCGCCTTATGCTTGCCAGAAGGGCTTGGCGATCTCCGCCTCGATCTGCCGTCTTGTCAGACCGATGTCGTCGAATAGATGGAGACTGGTCTTCGACTTTTGCTCAAGTTCCCAGCGAAACTGGATCCGCCAGCGCCAGGTCGCGATGGTGCTCCGAAGCGTCGTCAGGACGGGCGTTCCCGCGCGCTGACTGATGTGGGGCCCGCGAGGTGGAAGGATCGTTCATGGCAGCCTCCATCTGGATGTGAAGGTCCGGGGACCTTCACCTGAAAGAGGATAAATTCTGCAGGATACGAACAGCGGCGTAATTAAGCTTCCCCAAATAGTGCCAAAAACTTCCAAACCGGCTATAGATGCGCCGCATGCAGGGATCGCGCTTTGCCTTTGGTCCGTTCGTGCTTGATTCCGATGCGGGAACGCTACTTCGGGACGATGTCCCCGTTGCCGTCGGCTACCGCGGGGTAAAGCTGCTTGCGGCGCTCCTCGGGCGGCCCGGCGAAATCCTGGGCAAGGCCGAGTTGATGGACGCAGCGTGGCCGGACATGGCCGTCGAGGAAGGCAACCTCACCGTCCAGATTGCGCAGCTGCGGAAGTTGCTCGGTCCGGCCGCCGACGATGGTCAATGGATCGCCACGGTTCCGCGCGTCGGCTACCGCTTCACGGGAGCCATCGAACAGTTCGGTGGCGCGAAGCGAAAACCCTTGCCACTGCCCGGCAAGCCATCGATAGCCGTGCTGCCTTTCGTGAATGTAAGCTACGATCCCGAGCAGGAATCCTTCGCGGATGGGATGACCGAGGACCTCATCACCGACCTGTCCAGGAGCCCCGGCCTGTTCGTCATCGCACGCAACTCGGCCTTTGCCTACAAAGGAAAGGCGATGGATGTGCGCGAGATCGCACAGGACCTTGGTGTGCGCTACCTGCTGGAGGGTAGCGCACGACGCGCCGCAGGGCGCGTGCGCGTCAACGCCCAGCTGGTTGACGCGGTGAGCGGCGATCATCTGTGGGCCGAACGCTTCGATCGCAGCCTTGAAGACATCTTTGCCGTTCAGGACGAGATCACCGGCAAGATCGTGGAGGCATTGCTCGGCCGGCTGCGGGCACCGCTGCCGCGCAATCGGCCTAAAAATCTCGAGGCTTACGATCTCTGCGTACGGGCGCGCAAGCTGATGGATGACTCGCCGCAGACGGCGCGCGAAGCGCATCTGATGCTGACGCGCGCGGTTTCCCTCGATCCTGGATACGCCGACGCCTACCGCTGGCTTGCCATGAACCACTGGATGGGAGGCGTCCATTCGGGCGGACCAACGCAGCCCAGCCGCAATGTTGCATTGCAACTGGCGCGCAAGGCTGTGGCAATCGATCCCAACGATGCTGGCTGTCGCTGGATCCTCGCTTACCTGCTAGCCTATGAGCGCAGCTTCCCCGAGGCGGAGACGGAATTCGCAAGGGCGATCGAGCTCGACCCGAACGAGGCCGACACCTGGGCGGCACTATCCGACATCGCGGTCCTGGCAGGGCGGGTCGAGGAGGGCCTTGAGCACATTCGCAAAGCGTTCCGGCTGAATCCGTTTCCGGCAAGTTGGTATTATCTGACACTCGGCCAGGCTCAATATGCGGCCCGAGATTACGAAGCCGCTGTCGAGACACTGCACAGGGACGAGACTTATCGGACCACCTCACGGCGTTTCCTGGCGGCAAGCCTTGCCCAACTCGGTCGGCTCGACGAGGCGCGCGCCGAGGTCGAGCTGTTTCTCGTCGGCAACCCGCATTTCACAACCCGCCACTGGGCCACGACGGAACCATTCCGTGACGCTGCGACGCTTGAGCATTTCATTGATGGCTACCGCAAGGCCGGTCTTCCGGAGTGAGGCGTCGGCTCGCAAGACGTGAAGGCGCTGCAGCGGATCCGCCACAATTGCCTGCGCCAGCGACCGTCGTTTCTGCCCTTCCCTGGCAGCGAAGTGCTCGGTCGCATCGATGGCGTTGCGCGTTGGCGAACCGGTTCATTTCACGCGTTCGCCAGTATTGTTCCAGGGACCTGCCGGATTTCCGACGAAAGGCGTTTCGCGATATCTTACCTTTCAGGTTCTAAACCGTGAACGCTTCGCGAAAGGCTTCCAGGGCTGCCTCGGGATCGCCAGAGGCAAACGCCTCCATGCCGACCGGCCCCACATAGCCCATCGCCTTCAGGGCGCGCGCGACGCCTTGCCAGTTGATCTCGCCGGTTCCCGGTTCCATACGGCCGGGAACGTCGGCGACCTGGACCTCTCCTATCCATGGAAGGCATTTCCGGCAGAGTTCGATCAGATTACCCTCGCCAATCTGTGCATGATAGAGATCAAGATTTAGCCGCAGGCGCGGATGGTTCACGCTCGAAACGAGAGCAAGCGTGTCTTCGGCGCGGCCGAACGGCACACCCGGATGGTCAACCGGCAGATTCAGGTTTTCGAGCGTAAACGTGACATCTTCTTCTTCGGCCAATTCGACGATACGGCAGAGCGTATCGCGTGCTTTCAACCACATTGACCCCGTGATGACCTCGACCGGCCGGACAGGCAAACCGCCCTCGCCCAATCCTGTTCCATGTAGATTGAGCCGCTGCACATTCAGACGTTTGCCAACCTGCGCCGTTTCGCGTGCGGATTTTAGCAATTGAGCCGCGCCGTCATCGTCAGTGAGCCGACCCTCCAGGTAGCCGTTCATGATGGTAAAGGTCGCACCCGTTGCTTCGAGCTTGGCCAGATCGTGTTCCGGCCAGTTCCAAAGGCCGACACCGAAGCCCAGCCCTTTCAGTCTGCTCGCTCGCCATTCCATCGGATGGTCACGCCAGAGCATCTCGGCGCAGGCGGCTAGTTGGAATGGCGAATTCATGATGATTAAACCTCAAGTCAGAGCGCGCTTCGCCAGTTCGCATAGTTGGGCAAGGCGGTACAATTCAGAATCAAAGGTATCACATCAAAGGTATCACACTGGGCTTCCAGGGAAATGGCCCGGGTGTGCACACGCCGAGCGGAAGGTCGAGTATGCCCGCGGCGGCCTGAAATTCCTCTCATCCCTGACCTAGGGAAATCGTTGGGATCGGCCCTGATTTTCATCCCCACGCTGCATGAGAGGGTCGGCTTCTACCCGATTTCGTCCCGACCGCTTGGCGCAGTAGAGGCCCCGGTCGGCTTTTTCGAGGAGATCCGACAGGTCTTCTGCGCGCGAGGTCGTAAAAGATACGCCGATGCTTCCTGTAAATCGCACGATTGTTCCATCAACGCTTTCCGTTTCAAGCTGCTCGATCTTCCTGCAGAGAAACCGGGCATACTCAAGTGCGTGATCGGCTGACGGCGCATCGTAAACGAGAACAAACTCTTCGCCACCGAATCTCGCTGCGAGCGCGTTCGACAAATCCGGAATGTTGGCTAGAAGAAAGGCAAGCGACTTCAAGCAACGATCACCGGTGGGATGACCAAACCGGTCATTGATCATTTTGAAATGGTCAATGTCGATAAGCAGAACCGCGGGGCCTGCCTCGGGAGAGGCGCGCTGAATGGCAGCGGTCAAGAATTTCTCGAACGTCCGACGATTTGCCAAATCTGTGAGCGGGTCTGTTTCTGCGAGTGCCTGCAACACCACATTCGTGCGTCGAAGCTCGCTGGCGGTGCTTCCGTAAGAAACAATCGCGTCGCCGATCAACGCAAGTTCCTTGAGCACTGGTCGGTTCTTCGCCAGCTCCAATGTCTTGTCATTGCCAACCCGGTCAAGGTTTCTGATTGCCGCGACAATTGGAGCCGCCAGGTGACGACGAGCGAGCATCAACAATACCACGACAAACAGCGCTGGCACGCTGAGAACGACGATCACAAGATTGCGAACAGCGACTGCTCTCTTTTGAATGCCCCCGGCAATGTCGTCGGCAACCAAAGCGGAATTGCCGCTGACCTCCTTACCCATGACATCAATGATCCGCATCGCACTCTCGTAGGCAGTCAGGTCCTTCGTCGACTGGTCGGTTTCAGCGTTCGGTTGCTCTGCGGACTGTTTGGCCAGAACATCCCGCTGACCTTGATGGGCGTTCACGATTACTTTCGCGAGGTTAGCCACCTCACGGGATCCATCAACAAGCGATGGTGCACCCTCAAAGCCGAAACCCTGCGCAAGCGCTTGAATTTGCAATTGGAGTTGGCGTTCCAGGCGTCTGTCCTTGGTGAGAAAGATCGCCCGCACCAGCGACGACAAGCGCTCGACTTTTACGGCATTGCGGGTCTGCGAGAGAATTTGCGGGATTTGGCGTTCGCGAGTGGCAATGGCCTCGTGTTCGATCCGAGTGAGCAAAAGAGCTGCGCCGGCGGCTGCAACCGCAGAATAGATAACCACCACGACCAGCAGAATCCGCCCTGCCGATCGGAGCGAAATTTCGTGGGGCAAAGACAAGCGTGGTTCTTTCAACTTTTTCCCCTAGTAGATACTGAAGGGAAAGTACTGATCGTTGATCTTGTCGTACACGCCGTTGAGCTTGATCTGCTTGAGACCCTCATTCACCTTCAAAACGAGAGCGGTGTTGCCTTTCTTTGCCGTGATGTGTGCGGAGCTTTGAAGGAACTCGCTGGATATGGGATCCCCGACGTAACCATATTCAGAGCCTTCCGGTGTTTGCATGAAGCTCAAAAGCTCGATCGCATCTCCGATCAGCAAGTCAGCCTTCTTTTCCTCCAGCAGCTTTTGTGCCGAGGGCTGATCCTTGGCGAGAACCGTAATACTCTGCTTGTAGGCCTGCTGTGCGTAGTCGGCCTGAATGGTCCCCTTGGCCGCGGCGATGCGCACCCCGGCCAACGCTGCAGGAGCACTGTCGGTAAATCTGTCGGCATCCCCGATCAGCACGGAATGGGACCGATAGTATGGTGATGAAAACTCCATACGCTCGGCGCGCTCCTTGGTGTAGGCCATGCTGGCCACGACCAGGTCGTACTTGTCAGCCTCCAAGCCCTCGATTATTTGATCCCAGGCGACGGTCTGGAACGTGCAATCGGCGTGGAGCTGAGTGCAAAGCGCCTTGGCAATATCGACGTCAAAACCCTTAAGCGTTCCACTATCGTCAACGAAGTTGAATGGTGGATAAGCGCCCTCCGTGGCCACCCGCAGGTGTTCGGTCGAGGACGCGGCAGACGCCGCGATCAGCAAAAAACCTATGGCAAGGATAGTGGATCGCATCGGCGCAGTTCCCCGTTCAAGACCATAATCGCGCCAAATGACTAAGAAAATCCTCAATCAAAATCTCAAAGTCTTGCGATCCTTGAGACTTTGCCGTGGTGATCGTGGCGCACGCGGCTACCCGCGAGCACGTGCTTGGGGAAGTGGAGCGAACTCGGTAGCAAGCAGGTGGTTCGGCTCTGCGACGTGTGACACCGCAACCGTGGCGGCTGATCCATAAGCTCCGGTTGGCGCCAGCGGGATTACGGCAGCGTATAACCGGCAGATGTGAAGAGACGATACCATTCCTGCCGAGAGAGCGAGACATCCGAACCAGCCGCCGAGCCCTTCACGCGTTCTGGATTGGTCGTGCCGAGCACAGTTTGAATGTTCGCTGGATGGCGTGCGATCCAGGACAATGCGATCGCAGAGGGCGAGACCCCGTATTTCGCCGCCAGTTCGTCGAGCACAAGGTTCAATTCCGGGAAATTCTCCCGGTCGCCAATGAAGACGCCACCGAAGAAGCCCCGCTGGAATGGAGACCAGGCTTGCAGGGTCATGTTGTGGAGACGGCTGTAATTGATGAGCTCGCCATCTCGATCCACCGATTGATCAAAGTTCGCCATGTTTGCGGCAACACCAAACGCGATTGAGGGTGCATGGGCAACGCTCAGCTGTATCTGGTTTGCAACAAGGGGGCGGCTCACGGCGGTTTTTAGAAGCTGAACCTGCCCGGGTGTGTGGTTGGATACGCCAAAATGCCGGACCTTGCCCGCGTTGTGTAACGTCTCAAACGCTTCTGCGACCTCCTCCGGTTCGACCAGCGCATCGGGTCGATGCAGGAGCAGGACATCGAGATATTCGGTCTTGAGCGCCGTCAGAGACGCGTCCACACGCTCTAAGATGTGCTCCTTTGAAAAGTCAAAGAAGCCCGGCCGAATCCCGACCTTGCTCTGCACCACGATCTCGTCACGCTCCGAGGCGGACATGCTGATCGCAGCGCCAAAACGCGCCTCGCACAGGTGTGGCTCACCCCCGTAGATATCGGCGTGATCGAAAACGTTGATACCGCTTTCTCGCGCCGCTCTGTAAAGCGATCTGATATGACCATCTTCCAACGTGGCGATGCGCATCAGGCCGAGAATGACGCTCGAGACTTGAATTCCGGATCTGGCGAGCTCGAAGGTCTTCATGTTTGGCTGCTCCAATACAGGCGGCATTGCGAGATTGCCGAACGCATCGGTTTCGATTCGGCGCCTGCAAGATAACCCAAAGGCACCCGGGAACAAGAACTGCAGCTTGGACTGGACCACGCAGAATGGCCAGCGGCGCGCGACCAGCGCCCTGTAGCCGCGGCCTCTGACGTGTGACCTGCCACCAACTTCTGGCCGACCCTCCAAATTGACGAATTGCTGCCAGGCTCGTCATGTCGTTTGCTGGCTGGCATGAAGTCCGGGGGGAAATAGATGAGCTGGATCAGCCAAACCTGTCCTGTATGTATGGGAAAATGCGGCGAAGCATTGCCGAGGATCGGTGACCAACGCGAGATCAGCTGTTCCGACTGCGGCCGATACCGCATTACAGGAACGGCAGAGATCAGTCTCCAAAACGAAGCCGTGCCCGCGCGTCGCGCCCTCCTTCGCCAAGCCGCCGCCATCGCGGCGAGGAGCGCTGATGTGCCGCTGATTGCGGGCTCACTTCGAGACCATTGACAAGGCGTCCCTCAACGGTTCTGCGCACCGCTGACTTGTGGCAACCCGCTTCCGATGCGGGGCAAAAGATCAGCCGCAACCGGATCCCACCCGTTGTATCAGGATGTTCTGATCTGTCACAACATACACAAAGCCAGCCCTTTGTCGCGCAGCGGCCTATCTGGTCCTCTACTGCTGATGCGACAAGTCGTTGATCAGGCTGCTGGGATGGGCGTCGACGCCCCTCCACAACACCAGTCGATGCAATCGTATGGCCGCTTTCCTCGTTACAGCCTTCACCAGGCGGCGAGCAAGATTGCCACATACAAACAGATCCCCAATATCACCGCCTTCACCAGGCG
Source organism: Rhizobium sp. P1_C7 (assembly GCF_056406295.1). Taxonomy (NCBI): domain Bacteria; kingdom Pseudomonadati; phylum Pseudomonadota; class Alphaproteobacteria; order Hyphomicrobiales; family Rhizobiaceae; genus Rhizobium; species Rhizobium sp. P1_C7. The sequence goes on along the minus strand of NZ_JBFUAL010000015.1, from coordinate 84,962 downwards.
GCGAGCAAGATTGCCACATACAAACAGATCCCCAATATCACCAGCAGTCCGGGCCTAAGCATCAAGACCTCCTGAACGACCGCTTCCCCCCTTTGTGGGAAGCATGGCCATCTTCCAAAGCAGACATAGTACCGTTTGCGGCACGCCCGACTAGGGACACAGTGATCCAAGGCAGTCCTGCCGTGATCCAAGGCAGTCCTGCGTCGAGAACGCGATCCCACTTGACTGGCGCCCGATCATCAGAGCCCGGACAGGAAGCGGATCAAGTCCCGCCCGATCGGGTGTTGTGATCGCTCTTGCCTTCCATCTGCTCCCAAAGACGCTCCTTGCGCGACTTGGGCTTCAGCCGGTGGAATGTTCGATCAAGAAAGCGAAGGAAGCGCGTTACATGCATCAACCGATCAACGACTGAACTCAAATTTTCAAGGCGCTCGGAAAGCACCTCATTTGCCGTCAAGGCGATTTCAGCCGGCGAATATTCGGGAAAATGCGCAGCAAGGTCGGCGTAGGGATTGGTCAGCCCACTCTCGCTGATGTCAATCTTCCCGCTGCGATAGAGCAGGCGTAGGAGCACCCGTTCGAATGTCCAGTCGTGGACGTCGAAGACTTTGTAGCGCTCGCCGCGCTTCGACGAGAAACCCGCCAGCGTTATCTTCGCACCAAGGTCCAGTTTGGTGAGCCAATAGCACAATGCAAAGCCCGTCGTCGGGATCTTGGCGCGCGGATAAAAGGGAGCGAACAGTTCCTCCAGGTCCACGTGCCTGACTTTGACATCGCCAAAAGCAGACGCAGGACTGAACCGCTCGTTGTTTCCAATCGTTAGATTAAGAACGCCCAGAAAGCTGCTCGGTTCGAAATACTGGAGAACCTTGGGCACCTTGCCACTTTTCACAAGGTTTGCCCCGAGCGTTCCACTTCGCGAGACGAGAAGCGACTTGCGCCTGAACGGCTGGTGCAAAACCTTGTAAACCTTGTTGAAGAAGATGAAGAGCGTTGTCTCAGGGAAGCGGGACATCAGCTCATCGATGTCAACGTCCTCACTGTTTGCGACCAACACGAAATCGCTATATCCCAGAAAGAACGACCTCCATTCCTCGGAACGAATGTTCGACGCTGTCGTATCCATCGTATCATGCACCCTATTGTCGGCCTTCTCATCTTCGAAACGACGCTGTTCGCACATTGTCGACTATCGATTCCAGCAACCTATCCCTTTACTTGCCAGATTTCGAGGCTCTTTCAAATTCCTGCTGAGGATGACTATCTCGATTCGATTGCTCGGTGAGCAGGATGAATCTCCCTGTTTTTACAGCCAGTCCACTGGAGTTGACACACGAATGCTGCCTCTCAAGAGGCCGCACCACGACAAGCGGCATGGCGCGTGTCAGTCACGGTCATCTGCTCTTGATTTGATCAGCCGAGCGGGCCGGCGTAGACGCCGAAAGGAACCGTTTTCCTTTGACGACACTGTTGGCGCCTGACGCAACCGTGGCCAACATGACAACCGACAAGCACCTTTGCGCCCGCGCCGATCCAGACCTCGTCTTCAATGATCACAGGCATTTTCTTGATGCCCTGATGCCTGATCTGAACCGTTGGATCATCGTAGGCGTGTTCGAAGAAGGCAATAACGACACGGGCGGCGATTCGGACGTTGTTGCCGACTGCGATGCCACCATGCCCCAGCAGGATCGCATAATCATTGATCCAGACATCATTTCCTATTTTGATGTCACCGCTCTGCGCGTCAATCACGATGCCACAGCGGGTCCAGATACGGTCACCGATCTCGATTGTGCCCTGCTCCCACCGGAACCGCGGCCCTTTTCCCGATCCTTAAAGATCCGCCTGAGAAAAAACGAGCGGATCTTGACCAGAACTCCAAGGTTCACGCGTCATACCGGTGAGAAATGAGGATCAATCTCAAGCGCTTTGTCCAGCCAAACCTGCGCGTATTCGACGTCTTGCCAGTTGTGAAACCAAGGACCACCGTTGGTATAGTGGACACCCTTCGGAAAGCCGGCCGTTGGCTTTTCGCTCCAGCCCTCAAGCCAGTTCCATTCTTCAGGTATCTGGCCGATCTCACTGTCGGCGGCCCATTGGAGACGATGCAGAAACGCGCCGGTTTGAGCGTTGATGAGTTCAGGGGTCAGAGCGCGCGTGGATGGATGCCCGCAATTGAAGAGCATGAACGACGACCAGTTTTTTCTTGGGTAGGTGGTTTGCACCTTGCCGTCCATTTTGACGCCTTCCTTCGGAACGTAGTCGTGATGGACGCAGCACACCGCCTTTGATTCGTCTTGAAAAGCAACGAGATCTGCGACGTCGCCAAAGAACAAGAAATCACAATCGCAAAACAGGGCCCAGCCTTTGTAACCCGCAAGCCAAGGCGTAAAAAAGCGCGAGTAGGTGAATTCCGTCGAGGCCAGCGGATCGACCGCACGGGTGTAAACACCCTGGTCGACCAGCTCTTGCAGTTTGATCGGATGTACGTCGACATCGATCGAGGCATTTTCGAGCAAGGTTGTTTTGGCGACCTCGTACGCAATATCTTCGCGGGAATCCCATCCAATATAGACTGACAAATCTGCCATCAACCACGTCTCCTCGTTGCCGCCACCTGAGCTCAATCCTGGCAATTTGGACGGATGGATGCTTGACTGTCAATACGCTACTTTAGCAATGTCACTCAACCATAGATTGGCACCCGTGGGGCAGCGGCAGTCTCCGGGCCGGAAAGCTGATGGGCATGGACAAGTCCGCCCCAATCATCGTCTGTTGACATCCCGCCGGCTGTCATATCCCTTGTCGACAAGGGAGATCGGACCATGTTTGACCACATATCGATCGGCGTTGCCGATCTTGACCGTTCGCAGGCCTTCTACGACGCTGCCCTTGCTGCGCTTGGATATGAGAGGCTGTCCAAATCGGAACGGGTCTTGGGCTATGGCCCTGAAAGGGTCGCTTTCTGGGTTGCACAAGCCTCGCGGCCGGTCGTTCCGGATATGGACTCCGGGCTGCATTTTTGCTTTGTCGCCCCCAGCGAGGACGCTGTGAGGGAATTCCACGCCAAGGGACTTGCCGCCGGCGGAAGCGACAATGGATCGCCGGGTGTGCGACCGGAGTACGGACAAACCTATTATGCAGCCTTCGTCATAGACCCGGACGGATACAGGCTCGAAGCCTATTTCAGGATGCCGGACTGAACCTCGGCACCTTGCTCAAGAAAGCCTCCCGCAATGCCCCAGATACCCGCGTCATTTGACAGGCCTTACGCCGCGTTCCTGTTCGATATGGATGGGACGATCCTTAACTCTCTTGCTTCGGCCGAACGGGTTTGGGGCAGATGGGCAGAGCGGCAGGGGCTGGATGTTGATCAATTTCTTCCGACCATGCACGGTTCGCGTGGCATCGACACTATTGCCCGCCTCGGGTTGCCGGGTGTTGACCCCGAGCGCGAGGCCGCAGCGATAACCGAGGCGGAAATTGACGACGTCGAGGGCGTTGTCGCATTGCCGGGCGCGCGGGCCTTCCTGGCCGCCCTCCCCCCGGAGCGATGGACCATTGTTACGTCATCGCCCTTGCGCCTCGCTCGGCGTCGACTGGAGGCTGCGGGTTTGCCCGTCCCAACCTTGATGGTCACGGCCGAGGATGTTGCAATCGGCAAGCCTGATCCAGGCTGTTACATTCTCGCAGCGGAGCGTTTGGGCGCACATCCAAGCGCGTGCCTTGTCTTTGAAGACGTTCAGGCGGGTATTCTGGCCGGCGAAGCGGCGGGCGCGGATGTGATGGTCGTCACCGCCGCACAGCATCATGAAATCGAGACCCCCCACCCGACATTGTCGTCCTACCATGACATCAAGCCCATCGTCTTTCGCGACGGAACCGTTGGAGTGACACGCGTTTAGAGCCGAGAAGCACGCGCGCTGCCATCGTGGATTTCCTGGTGTTTCCCGCCTGGCATCGTACTCCTAAATTCAATGCGCGAAGCCGAATCGCGCGCAGTGCTGCAGTTTCAGGCCGGAGGACAGCTTTTGGCGAAGAATTTCGATTTCATCATCGCCGGCGGCGGATCGGCGGCATCCGTCACTGCGATGAGACTGGTGCGCGATTTCGGGTTCTCCGTTCTCATGATCGAGCGCGGGCCACGCCAGACCGCCCGTTTGATGAATTTCCCCGCCGGCTACATGAAATATCTCGCCCGCGACGACTTTTTGGAAATGCATCACACGGTGCCCCAGCCGCAACTCGGCGGCCGTGGCCCGATCGTTCCAGTCGCCAGGGCCCTTGGCGGCGGCAGTGCCGTCAATGCCATGGTCTACATGCGCGGCCAGAAGGAAGACTACGACGGCTGGGCAACTCATCTCGGCAGCAACACCGAATGGTCCTACGCCGACCTGCTTCCGCATTTCAAAAACGTCGAGGCCAACACTCGCTTCAACAACGAGTATCACGGCATATCGGGCAATCTGCGTATTTCAGAGCCGCGCCACATCTCGGATACGACCGAGGACTTCATCCTCGCAGCACAGGGGCTCGGCCATCCCTACAATCCGGATTTCAACGGCGCCAGACAAAACGGCGTCGGCCTCATGCAGCATACATTCGGGACGTGGGGCGGCCGGACAGCGCGCTCGGATGCGAAGAAGGCTTTCCTCGATCCGCTTGCCGACGACAAGCGACTGGAGATCGTAACCGACGCACGCGTCGATCGCATCCTGATCGAAAACGGCCGCGCCGTCGGCTTGATCTACAAGAGGAACGGCGAAAATCACACGGTGCATGCCGGTCGCGAGGTTCTTGTGGCCTCGGGAACCTACAATAGCGCCAAGCTGATGATGTTATCCGGTCTCGGTCCGGCCGATCACCTGCGCGAGCACGGCATTGAGGTTCACGCCGATCTTCCAGGTGCAGGCGCCAACCTGCAGGATCACCACGAGGTTCCAGTGATCGCGACCACGAGGGCCAAATCCGGCTATTTCGGCGAGGACAAGGGTTGGCCGATGATCCGTAACGGCCTGCAGTATCTGCTCTTCAATTCCGGTCCAGTGACAACGACGGGCATCGAGGCCTGCCTGTTCTACGACCCAGACGGTGGCGAGCGACCGACGATCCAGCTCTACTGCGCGCCGATCGTCTATCTCGATCGTGATGTCTCTTCCGCAAAACCGACCCATGGCGTTACCTTCACCTCGTGCCTGCTGCGGCCCAAGGCTCGCGGGAGCGTCAGGCTCCGCTCGGCAGACCCCGCCGCCCAACCCGTGATCGATTGCAATTTCTTCGGAGACCCCGATGATCTTCGCCTGACGCTCGCTTCGTTGAAGACCGCAAGAGCGCTCCTTGAGACGGAACCGTTCAAATCGAAGATCGACGTCGAGCTCCTGCCCGGCAAGAGCCTCCAGGACGAAGACGCACTGGCCAGGTTCGCCGGCCAGACAGTCAAGACGAACTACCATCCTTCAGGCAGCCTGCGGATGGGGGCCGACGCCGATCCGATGGCGGTCGTCGATCCGCGATTGCGGGTGCGCGGCATCGAAGGACTGCGCGTCATCGACTGCTCAATCATCCCTTTCATCCCCTCAGGCAATACGAACGCACCCGCCATGGCCATCGGATCCAAGGCCGCGGAATTGATAGGCGCCGATCACCGGTTAGCCTCGGCGCCTCGCTCCGGGAGTTGACAGGCTCTTGCGGGCTGCGTGAGAAGACAACCGAGCTCTATCACGCAGATCCTTGCTCAGGCAGCAGCGTCCCAAACTGGTGCAAGACCGTTCGGGCTGACGATACGGCCGTCCGGCCTTGCAAGAGCGTGCACCGCCGCCATCTCCTGATCGGTGAGCGCAAAATCGAAAATCGCGATGTTTTCCGCAGCACGGGCCTCGCCCACCGTCTTTGACAGGGCGAGGATCCCATCCTGTTGGACCAGCCAGCGCAATACGACCTGGGCAACCGATCTGTTGTGCGAAGCCGCAATGTCCTTGAGAAGCGGATCGGAGAAGACCTTTCCGTCAGCCATGCCGAAATAGCCGGTCACAGCCATACCGGCCTTCTTCGCGGAGTTGATGACGCGTGTTTGGTCGAGGTAGGGGTGATACTCGATCTGGTTGGTGACGAGGGGTGACCCGGTGAGCGCGATTGATTCGGCCATCAGCGCGGTGTTGAAATTGGACACGCCAATGTGGCGAACCTTGCCTGCATCCTTCACGGCATTGAGCGCTCCGATCTGGTCGGCGAGAGGAACGGCATCATTCGGCCAATGCAACAAAAGCAGATCAACATAGTCCGTCTTCAACTTCTCCAGGCTCTCTTCGACCGACTTGACGAAGGCCGCGGGCCTGTAGTTTTCGACCCAGACCTTGGTGGTCAGGAAGATGTCGCTGCGCGCAACAGCTGATATCTTGATGGCATCGCCGACCTCTGCTTCATTGCCATAGATCTGTGCGGTGTCGATGTGGCGAAATCCGATCTTCAGCGCGTGCGGCAGGATCCTGACGACGTCCGGGCCGGGCATACGAAAGGTGCCGAAGCCAAGTGCCGGAATGGATGCTCCGTTGGCGTTTTGTTCATGCATTCAGTTTCTCCTTGTTGTTCCGCAGCCAGAACGCGGTGGATGATTGGTTGTTCGGGATAGATGCTGTGCACTGGTGGCAGCGCACAGCCACAGTGGGAACTCAGGCGGCCTTGAGTTCCGGCGTCGCGTTCCTGTCGAGTGAGCCGCTCCAGATCGTCAGGAGAAGAGCGCCGGCGACCAGAATGGCACCGATCAATGGTGTCCCGGTCAGGCCGACCGGGGATGCGACAACCAGACCGCCGAGCCAGGCTCCAATTGCGATCCCGAAGTTGAACGCGGCAATGTTGAGCGCCGAGGCCACGTCGACCGCGCCGGGGCGGTATTGCTTGGCAAGTTTGACGACATAGAGCTGCAGACCCGGCACATTGGCAAACTGCAGGAAGCCGAGTGCCGCGAGCGTGGCAACCGCGAGGACCGGGGAGACCGACGTGAAGGAGAAGACAACAAGCACGATCGCCTGAAGCGCAAACAGGATGATCAGCGCTCGGACGGGATCGTGGTTGGCAATCCTGCCGCCGGCGATGTTGCCGAGCGCGATTGCGATGCCGTAGACGACGAGTATCAGGCTGACGCTCCCCTCGGAGAAGCCGGTCACCTGTTGCAGGATGGGCGAGAGGTAGGTGAACGCAACGAACGTGCCGCCGTAGCCGAGCGCTGTCATTGCAAAGACAATCAGAAGGCGCGCGGAGCCGAGAACCCGGACCTGATCGAGAAGCCTTGCAGGCTCTGCCCTGCTGAGATTGCAAGGCAGCAGCGTGGCGATGCCGACAAAGGCTGCGACGCCCAAGGCGGTGACTGCCCAGAAGGTCATCCGCCAACCGAACGTCTGTCCGATCAGCGTGCCGATCGGTACGCCGGTGACGATCGCTACGGTCAAGCCCATGAACATCATCGCGATCGCTGACGCACGGCGATCCTCCGGCACCAGATCGGCAGCGATGGTGGAACCCACTGAGAAGAAGACGCCGTGCGCAAAGGCTGCAAGGATACGGGCGACAAGCAGGATCTGATAGTTGGGCGACAGGGCTGCGATCATGTTCCCCGCGATGAAGAGCGCCATGAGACCGAGCAGGAGCGGCTTTCGCTCCACCCGGCTGGTCAATGCCGTCAGGACAGGTGCACCGAAGGTGACGCCAAGTGCGTAGACGCTGACGATCAATCCGGCGAGTGGAAGGGTAATGTGCAGATCTGACGCGACGGTCGGCAAAAGACCGACAATCACAAATTCGGTGGTTCCGATCGCATAGGCTGCGACCGTCAGTGCAAAGAGAGCAATTGGCATACCGTGAATCCGATAATCGAGGCAGTTGCGGGTCGGACCGGTATATGCGGGGCTTTCACTATCGCGATAAGACGATATATCATCCAAATACTTATGAAATGAATTCACAGGAGTGATCGTGGACAATCGGGCAGGTGAGATGGAAGTCTTTACACAGGCCGCAAGATTGCAGAGCTTTTCAGCGGCGGGACGACTGCTCCGTCTATCGCCTTCCGCGGTCAGCAAGCTCGTCACCAGGCTCGAGGAACGGCTTGGAACCCGGCTGGTCGTCCGCACGACCCGCCAGCTGCGGTTGACACCGGAAGGCGAAGTTTATTTCGCGCGCGCAAAGCGCATTCTCGAAGACATTCACGAGGCTGAACAGGTCGTGTCGGCCGGGGGAGTGGTCGTGCCCCGGGGTCGGCTGCGGGTCAGTGTCTCCGTGGCGTTCGGGGTGCGCTACGTGGTTCCTATCATTCAGGATTTTCTCGACAATTTTCCGGAGGTTCAGCTGGAGCTCTCCTTGACCGACGGGCTCATCGACATTGTCGGCGAAGGCGCAGACGTCGCAATCCGGTCCGGCGATCTCAGGGATACATCAATGAAAGCACGAAAGCTCCTGGAGAGCCGGCGGGTCATCGTGGCGTCGCCGGCCTATCTCGCTTCAGCTGGCAGACCGTCCAGTCCAGACGAACTGGACCGGCACAATTGTCTTACCTTCAGCTTCAGACCGACCTGGGAGGAATGGCCGTTTCGAGATCCTGCTACGGGAAACGGCTTCCTGAGGATTGTTCATGGGAATTTCGAAAGCAACAACGGCCCTACTGTTCGATCACTTTGCCTTCAAGGAGCGGGCCTCGCCCGCGTGGGCCGTTTTCACGTTCAGCCCGACATAGATGCCGGAACGCTTGTTCCCGTGCTCGAGGAATTCAACCCCGAGGATATTGAACGGATCCATGCGGTCTACCCCGGACATGAGCATCTGGCGACGAGAATACGCGCGTTTATCGACTTCCTTGTCGAGCGCATCCGATAGCCTCAAAGTCCGGGAAACGGCCGCGGTGGAGTTCGGCTGGTGGTCCGAAGGGCTGATGAACCGAGCCGCACCCCTTTCAGTTTCGTGGCAAGGAAATCCACGCAAAGCCTTACTTTTGCTGCCGTCAGCCTGTTATGGGGGAACACGGCGTGGATCGGCGCCGCCGGAAGCTCCACATCCGGGAGCACGACCTCGAGCGTTCCGCCCTCAAGATCATCATGGATGTCCCAGATCGACTTCAGGATAAGTCCTGCCCCGTCCCTTGCCCAGCGGTGTGCCAACTCGCCATTGTTCGTGCTCAGTCCACCCTTGACATTGATGCTGCGTCCGTCCGCAAACGTCCAATGGTCGTTCGGCGGATTTCCAAACGCAATAACGTCATGCTGCAGCAAGTTCTCGATCGTCTTCGGACGGCCGCGCCGCGCGAGGTAGGAAGGGGCAGCGCAAATCACCCGGCGGTTCGGCGCAAGCTGCCTTGCAATGAGACTGGAATCGGCAAGCGCCCCGAAGCGGATTGCAAGATCATAGCCGCTCTCGATGATGTTCGTGACAGCGTCCTGCGCATCGAGATGAACGTGCAGGCCCGGGTGCGTTGCTTGAAACTCTTGAAGAAGGGGCGCCAGCCATCGGCATCCGAAGGCGAAAGTCGACGTCACCTTGAGAAGACCGAGGACGGAATCGCGCCCCTTCGTTGCCTCGGTCTCGGCGTCGTCGACCTCGGCGAGGATGCGCACGCATCTGTCATAAAAGCGCGAGCCTTCCTCGGTAAGGATCAGCGAGCGCGTGGTTCGGTTGATCAGGCGAACGCCCAGCCGCTCCTCGAGCCTTGCGAGCTTCCTGCTCACGACAGTCAGTGACAATCTCAAGTCGCGCGCGGCACCCGAAAGGCTGCCTGCTTCGACCACCCGAACGAATACCAGCATGTCGAGGAAATTATCGCTCATATTATTGCTGATATGGCAATAGACCATAGTGAGCAATGGGTATTCTTGCGGTGCGATCGTCTGGCTATGCTTAATCCATATCAACCGAAATGAACGGAGAAAATGATGACATCCCTCGACAACAAGCGTGTTCTGGTCGTTGGTGGCAGTTCGGGCATCGGCCTGGCAGTGGCGCATCAAGCGGTCTTGGCCGGCGCGAAGGTGACAATCGCATCTCGCTCTGCGGCCAGGCTCGATGCCGCCGCGAACGATCTCGGAGGCGTCGTTAAGACGACGGTGTTGAATACCGCCGACGAAGGTGGCGTGGAGACGTTCTTTGCGACACACGACGCTTGGGATCATGTCGTGATATCGGCGGCGCAGACACCAAGCGGTCCGGTCCGCGTGCTATCGCTCGACGACGCCAGACTGGCGATGGAGAGCAAATTCTGGGGCGCCTATAGAATTGCTCGTTCCGCGCGGTTTTCAGAACGCGGATCGCTCACGCTCATCTCCGGCTTTTTAAGCGAGCGCCCGTCTGCGACATCCGTCCTGCAGGGGGCGATCAACGCCGCACTCGAGGCACTGGGCAGAGGACTGGCCCTCGAACTGTCCCCTGTCAGGGTCAACACGGTCTCGCCGGGACTGATTGATACGCCGCTCTGGTCTCGGATGGATGGCGATGCGCGCAAAGAGATGTTTGCCCGCGTGGCCGACCGGCTTCCGGCAAAGACGATCGGACAGCCCTCAGACATCGCCAACGCCGTGTTTTTCGCCATGACGACGCCGTTTGCAACAGGGTCGACGATCCGGGTGGATGGTGGCGGTGTGATTGGCTGAAACCATGGAGATCGACCACGTCACACTTCGAACGGCAGACCTTGAGGGAACGCGTCGCTTTCTCGAAGAATTGCTGGAACTCACCGCAGGCTACAGACCGAAATTTTCGTTCCCCGGATATTGGCTCTATCGCGGGGATGACGCGATCGTGCACCTGATCCCCGGCGGGGGCCAAGCCGTTGGCGCCGATGCCGAGACGATCGATCATGTCGGATTTCGGATGGATGACTACGACGGCTTGCGCTCCAGGCTTGATCGCAGCGCCATTGCCTATTCGACGATGGATCTGCCGGACCTTGGCGAGCGGCGCCTGTTTGTACGCACGCCGGGCAAGATCCTGCTGGAGCTCGTCTTCCGCATCGATCGGCAAGCGGCACGATGACATCGCCGTCGCGGACCGGCCTCCATTCTCCCGTTCTGCGCCTCATGACAAGAAATATGCTGTCCCTGATGCCCTTTGCTGATATTTCTTGGTGCTGGATATCTGGGAGGTGTCATGAACCGCAACATCATTCTAGTCGACCCTTTGCCCCGGACGCTTGAGCTCATCATGACGCCTGACGTGCGTGCGCGCCTGGAAGATCTCGGCGAGGTGATCGTTTCGCAGGATCGCCAGATGCCGGACGCGCAGGTTGAAGCGCTGCTTCCCGATATTGTTCTGATCTTCGGGCAGACGGATATGCCGAAGGAACGCCTGGACAGGGCACCGAACCTCAAGGCGATCATCAACGTCGAATCGAACTTTATGCCGAATATCGATTATCAGGCCTGCGTCGAGCGGGGCATCTGGGTGATCACGCCGGCATCTGCATTCGCGTCGCCCGTCGCAGAAGCGGCGCTTGGCATGGCACTTGATCTTGCGCGAGGCATCACCACAGCCGACCGCGACTTTCGCGCTGGAACCGAAGAGTACGGGCTTGCCGGAAATCGAGAGGTCTTTCGGTTTTCTGGCGCGCCTGTCGGCATTGTCGGTTTCGGCGATCTCGGCAAGCAGCTGCGCGAGCTCATACGGCCGTTCAGGAATACGGTCCGGGTCTTCGATCCCTGGCTTCCAAAGGAAATCATCGAGCGGCTCGACTGCATCCAAGGCGACCTTGACGAGATCATGCGCGAAAGTCGCGTCGTCTTTGTCTTCGCCAGCGTCACGAGCGAAAACGAAGGCTTCATTGGCCGTCGGGAATTTGCGCTGATGCAGAAAGGCGCGGCGTTCCTGCTGATGAGCCGCGCCGCTGTTGTGGACTTCCCGGCAATGCTGGACGCTGTCATCTCCGGCCATATCAAGGCGGCAACCGACGTCTTCCCTGACGAACCGGTGCCCGCAGACGATCCCATCCGTTCGATTCCCGGCCTGCTTCTCTCCGCGCACCGCACTGGCGGCACGCGCGATGCATTCTACGACATCGGCGCGATGGCCGTCGCCGACGCAGAACTGATCATGAAGGGTTTGCCGCCGCAGCTTTGCCGACGCGCCGACCCCGCCACTGCGAGCAGGTTGAGGTCAAAGCCTGTTTCGGTGTCGTAGGGGCAGTCGCAGCTTAAGGAGCGATCTGCAAACGCACGTGCTGGCGAACGGCCGTGGTTTTTCTGTCCGCACGCCGACGATGCGACAGCCGCTTTTCCTGGAGACACTCCCAAACGAAAAAGCCTGCCGCGGGAGGAGGTGCGGCAGGCTTTCGAAATAGATGAACAGCAGCTGGGAGGAGGAGTGCTGCTGTTCGCGCATGCGCCCGTTAGGAGAAGGCGCTTGCAACGCGAAGCTATGCGGGAGGAGGTGCATCGCTTCGGTAAATATGTGTATACCCTATTTTAGCTCAAACGGTAGGCAGATTTCCGCACGGCAGCCATGCGCTATGCGCTTGCCGTGCAGCAGCCGGCCAGAGCGCAGAACTCGGATATCGCCAAAATCAACCGGCGCCTGATCACGTAACGTTGCCAGGCCACAGCGGGGGACAGAAATCCTTGTATCCCAGCACGGGCTCATCGCATCTTGGATCGAACTCGTCGACCGGCTTTGTTCGGTGACATTGGGGATCGGTCCTGAACGCATAACCCGATATGTGGATATACCGCTCGGAAGCTGAAGCTGTGTCCAGCGCGGCAAATAACAGCAGTATTGCGATGGCTGTCCGCATTGCCTTGCCCTCCAAGTTATATTTTATATTTTACTAAAATACATTGCAACGTGGGTTTCCTACGTCATTTTGTTGAGGCTGCCATGCATGTCGCAGCGCTCGTCGAAAGCCCGTTCGCCTAGCGGTGGATCGCCCAATCAAGGCGCTTGTGTTGCCGAGGGCCCCACCCACCCCTTCTTCAAGGCAATATTCACGCTCATTGGCCGATTGGGTGTTGGAATTCCTGAGAGGTCCAACCCACGCTGATGGACGGCACGCCGCCTCACCGCACCTGCCCACAATGACGACGCTGCACTGCAGCAACGAATGTGGCTTGCGTTGTTTACAAAAATGCTTATCACTAAACATATTGCTAAACATGATGATTGAGGAGTTCATGTCGGCATTCTCTGAAATCGGGTGAATTTGCGCCGCCGGCGGGGAGCCGGCCTTTGGTTCTGGGAGGAACTTATGCAGAAAACATCGAAAGCCCTTGTTGGGCTCGCATCGGCATTTGTACTGTCGTCGGCATTGCCCACTCTCGCGAAAGCCGACCAATTGACGCTCTGCTGGGCCGCGTGGGATCCGGCCAATGCGCTTGTCGAGCTGTCGAAGGATTTCACCGCAAAGACGGGAACGGACATGAAGTTCGAGTTCGTGCCCTGGACAAGCTATGCGGACCGCTTCCTCAATGAACTGAACTCCCATGGAAAGCTCTGCGACCTGATCATCGGCGACAGCCAGTGGATCGGCGGATCGGCGGAGAACGGCCACTACGTCAAGCTCAACGATTTCTTCGACAAGGAAGGCATCAAGATGGATGACTTCGTGCCGGCGACGGTCGTGGGTTATTCCGAATGGCCGAAGAATTCACCAAACTATTGGGCGCTTCCCGCCATGGGCGACGTCGTCGGCTGGACCTATCGCAAGGATTGGTTCGAGAAGCCGGAACTGAAGAAGGCGTTCAAGGAGAAATACGGCTGGGAACTCGCTGCACCCAAGACCTATGACCAGTTGAAAGAAATTGCCGAATTCTTCCAGAAGCGCGAGATCGACGGCAAGACCGTCTACGGCGCTTCGATCTACACCGAGCGCGGCTCCGAAGGCATCACCATGGGCGTTACCAACGTCCTCTACGATTGGGGCTTCCAGTACGAAAATCCGAAGAAGCCCTACGAGATGGAAGGCTTCGTCAACTCCGCCGATGCGGTCAAGGGCCTCGAATTCTACAAGGCCCTCTATGATTGCTGCACGCCGCCCGGCAGCTCCAATGTCTACATGGTCGAGTCCGCCGACGCATTCAAATCCGGCCAGGTCGCCATGCAGATGAACTTCGCCTTCACCTGGCCCGGCCTCTACAAGGACGAGAAGGTCGGTGGCGACCGGATTGGCTTCTTCCCCAATCCTGCCGAAAAGGCACACTTCGCTCAGCTTGGCGGGCAAGGCATCTCGGTCGTCTCCTATTCCGACAAGAAGGATGCGGCGCTGCAATACATCAAGTGGTTCGCCCAGCCTGACGTGCAGGCCAAGTGGTGGAAACTCGGCGGCTATTCATGCCTGAAGTCCGTCGTCAACGCGCCCGACTTCGCCGCCAGCCAGCCTTACGCCCCGGCCTTCCTGGAATCGATGGCGATCGTCAAGGACTTCTGGGCCGAGCCAAGCTACGCCACCCTTCTCCAGGACATGCAAAAACGCGTCCATAACTATGTCGTGGCCGGCAATGGCACTGCCAAGGAAGCGCTCGACGGACTGGTCAAGGATTGGACCGAGGTCTTCAAGGACGACGGCAAGATCTAGTGTCCGGCTGGACACGCGATATCCTAGTCAGAATGGCGGCCCGGATCGGCAACAAGGCCGGGCCGCCAGGTGTCTCACATACCCAAAGACCAGGTGACATCTTGAATATCTCCCATTCCTCCATCGTCGAGAAGGCAGCGGACGCGACAGCAAGGGCAACGCCGGTGTCGGTCGCCCGCCGCGTCCGCGGTCTCTCCGACAGGGCGATCGCCTGGCTGTTTATCGCACCCGCCATCATCCTCCTGCTCGCGATCAACATCTTCCCGCTCGTCTGGGCGGTCTATCTTTCCTTCACGAACTATCGTGCCAACCGGCCGAATGCGCCCGTCCAAGGCGTCGGCTTCAGCAATTACGAGCGCGTTCTGACCGATCCGGATATCTGGCAGGCGATGCAGACGACGGCACATTTCGTCTTCTGGACGATCGTGCTGCAGACGCTGATCGGCTTCGCGCTGGCATATCTGATCGACCGCAAGTTTCGCGGCCACGCCTTCTGGACCACCATTATCCTGATCCCGATGATGCTGTCTCCCGCAGTCGTCGGCAATTTCTGGCGGTTCCTCTATGAGCCTCAAATCGGTCTCTTTGCCTATGCGGTTTCGCTCGTCACCGGCATCCCGACCTCTGAAATCCAGATGCTCGGCAGCGTCTCGCTTGCGCCCTGGGCCATCATCATCGTCGATACCTGGATGTGGACGCCCTACGTGATGCTGATCTGCCTTGCCGGTCTTCGTTCGATACCTGACTACATCTACGAGGCAGCAGAGGTGGATCGCGCATCGGCATGGCGGCAGTTCTGGTCGATCACCGTACCGATGGCCCTGCCCTTCATCATGCTCGCAGTGCTTTTCCGCGGCATCGAGAATTTCAAGATGTTCGACATGGTGACCCTTTTGACAGGCGGCGGGCCAGGATCGGTCACCGAAGTGGCGTCGATCACCCTAAAGCGCACCGCCTTCGAAAGCTGGGCAACCGGCCGGGCTTCCGCCTTCGCAATTGTCCTCTTCGTCGCGGTGTTCGGCCTTGCCAACATCTACGTCAAGGCTCTCAACAAGGTGAAGCAACGATGAGCTCCGTTACATCAGCCCATTCGGTCGTCGCACCGAGCCTCGCCAGCAAGCGCATCGCCGGCACGATCGTGATCCTCTATGCGCTGATCACGCTGATCCCGCTTGTCTGGATCTTCTTGACCAGCATCAAGTCGCCGCCCGATTCCATCAGCTATCCTCCCAAGATCGTCTTCACGCCAACCCTCGAAGGCTATTGCAACCTTCTCACCACGAGAACGCGGCAGACGCCCGAATACATCGCTTCGCTGCCGGCTCCGACGGGAACCTGCGATGAGGTAACGCGCAAGCGCAACATGGTGATCGCCGGCCCATCGAACTTCCTGCCGCGCTTCGTCAATTCGCTGGTGATCGCATTCGGTTCCACCTTCCTCGCGGTCTTCCTGGGAACACTTGCCGCCTACGGTTTTTCTCGCTTCCGGATACCGCTCGCCGACGATCTGCTGTTCTTCATCCTGTCGACGCGCATGATGCCGCCGATCGCCGTCGCGATCCCGATCTATCTGATGTACCGCGAGCTTGGACTTTCGGACACGGCTCTCGGCATGATCCTGCTCTACACGGCGGTCAACGTGTCGCTCGCCGTCTGGCTGCTCAAGGGGTTCATCGACGAGATCCCGCGTGAATACGAGGAAGCCGCCATGATCGACGGCTACACGAGGCTGCAGGCCTTTCGCAAGGTCGTCCTGCCGCAAGCTACAACCGGTATCGCGGCAACCGCCATCTTCTGCCTGATCTTTGCCTGGAACGAATACGCTTTCGCAGCGCTCCTGACCTCGGGCGAGGCGCAGACGGCTCCGCCTTTCATTCCGACGATCATCGGCGAAGGCGGGCAGGACTGGCCGGCCGTGGCTGCCGGAACGACAATCTTCCTGATCCCGATCCTTGTCTTTACCATCCTCCTTCGCAAACAGCTCCTGCGCGGCATCACCTTCGGAGCGGTCCGCAAATGACCCACCAGATCGACACGCCACGCCCCGCCCAACCGAAACGGTCGTTCCTGCTGCGGCGCGGGCCGATGGAAACCATAGCCACGGTCCTGATCGCGGTCGGCTTCCTCATGCTGTTCCAGCCGTTCCTGCTGGTGCTCTACACCTATTCGCTGGTCACCCTTCTCGCGGGAACAGTGATGTTCATCATCGTCTCGAAGTTTCCGGAGTGAACCAATGGCGGACATCAGGATCGAAAATCTGCGCAAGCAGTTCGGAAGCTTCGTCGCGGTTCAGGACTCGAGCTTCATCATTCATGACGGCGAATTTCTTGCCTTGCTCGGGCCGTCGGGCTGCGGCAAGACGACGACCCTTCGCATGATCGCCGGGCTGGAACTGCCGACCAGCGGCAAGATCTACCTCGACGGCGAGGATGTCACCTTCAACAGGGCGAGCGCCCGCGACATCGCCTTCGTCTTCCAGCTCTTTGCACTCTATCCGCACATGAACGTGCGCAAGAATATCGGATTCCCCTTGCTGTCGCAGGGGATGCCGAAGGCCGAAATCCGCACCCGCGTGGAGGAAACCGCCCGACTGCTGCAGATCAGCCATATCCTCAACAAGTCCGTCTCCGGCCTTGCCGGTGGCGACCGCCAGCGCGTGGCGCTCGGCCGAGCCATCGTGCGTCGACCGAAGTGCTTTCTGATGGACGAGCCGCTCGGCACGCTCGATGCGGAGTTTCGCGAGGTCATGGTTCACGAGCTGCGCGAACTCCATAACCGCATCCACGCAACGACGGTCTATGTCACTCACGACCAGCACGAGGCAATGGCGATGGCCGACAAGATCGCGGTCATGAACCACGGCGTCATCGAACAGTTCGGGACGCCGCAGGAGATCTACAGCAAGCCGGCGACCATGTACGTCGCCGATTTCATCGGCTCGCCACCGATGAACTTCATGCGCTTCAACGCGGGCCTGCAAATGGGTGCGCGCTCCGTCTCGCTCCACGGCGTCGACATTGCCGTTCCCGAGGTCAGGCAGGACATGGCGGAAGGCGAGCTTGCGCTTGGGGTTCGGCCCGAGCATATCCGCTTTAGCGACGCCTCGCCGCTGCGCGGCGCCGTCTACGGCAGCGAGTATCTTGGAACGAACCAGGTGGTCGCTGTCGAAACCTCCAGCGGATTGATCAAGGCGCGTGTTCCGGCAAACCGCAACTTTCGCATCGGCGAGACGGTCGGGCTCGAATTCAACCATTCAAACCTCGCGCTTTTTGACTGCAAGTCGGGCCGAGCGGTCGCTTCAGCGCTGTATCAGGAGGCCCATCATGGCTGATGTCGTTCTCAAGGGCCTCAACAAGAGCTTCGGCGAAACGAAGGCCCTGAACAATCTCGATCTTTCGATCCGCGATGGCGAGTTCGTCGTGCTCTTGGGGCCGACAGGCGCCGGCAAGACGACGACGCTGCGGCTCATCGCCGGGCTTGAAAGGCCAGACAGCGGCCGCATCGAGATCGGCGGCCGCGACGTCGGCACTGAGGCCCCGGCGGAGCGGGATGTCGCCTTTGTCTTCCAGCAATATTCGCTTTATCCCCACATGACGGTCTATGAGAACCTCGCCTTTCCGCTGAGGGCGCCGGTGCGAAAACTCACCAAGGACGAGATCGACCACCGCGTTCGCGACGTTGCACGCATGGTCCGGATCGACCACAAGCTGGAGAACCGTTCGACGCGTCTGTCCGGCGGGGAGATGCAGCGCGTCGCGATCGGCCGCGCACTGGTGCGCCAGCCCGCAATTTATCTCATGGACGAGCCGCTTTCCTCGCTCGACGCCAAGCTGCGCGCGGAGCTTCGCCTGGAACTGAAGCGGATCCAGAAGGAATTGGGCTCGACATTGCTTTACGTGACCCACGACCAGGTGGAGGCCATGACCATGGCCGACCGTATCGGCATCGTCGCTGAAGGCCGGCTGATGCAGGTCGGAACGCCGCGCGAGATCTACGGCAACCCCGCCAACCTCCATGTTGCCGCCCGTCTCGGCCAGCCGCATATCAACCTTCTGCCGGCTGATCTGCTTCCGGGCGGCCACCCTCCGTCCGGTACCAGAACCGTCGGCGCCCGGACGGAGCATCTCGATATCGTCGTCGGGAAGGATGCGAATGCCGAGATCGACTGGATCGAACATCTCGGCGATCAGAACCATCTGCACATCCGGGTCCGTGATCACAAGCTCGTCACACTTGCGGACCCTTATCTCGCGATCAAACGAGGCGACAGGATCAACCTGACGCTACGCGATCCACTCTATTTCGGCGCCAGCGGAGAGCGTCTCTCCTAGACGTCAAACGAACCGATCATGGCATGCAAGACAAACAGGCGGGTATCGACCAATGAAGCACTTTTTCAACCGCAGGGAAAACATCGTCACCGAGGCCTTGGATGGTCTGCTCCTGACGACCGGCAAGGGCCGTCTTGCCCGCCTGGATTCGTTTCCCGATATCAAGGTGATCCTGCGCGCGGACTGGGACAAGTCGAAGGTGGCGATCATTTCCGGTGGTGGAGCAGGACATGAACCTTCGCACGCCGGATTCGTCGGCAAGGGCATGCTGACGGCGGCGGTCTCGGGCGAGATATTCGCCTCGCCGAGCGTCGACGCGGTGTTGACGGCAATCCGCGCGGTCACCGGCCCCAAGGGGGCATTGTTGATTGTCAAAAACTATACCGGCGATCGCCTGAATTTCGGTCTGGCTGCCGAAAAAGCGCGCGCCGAGGGTTTCAACGTCGAGATGGTGATCGTCGCCGACGACATTGCCATACCTGACATAAATCAGCCGCGCGGCGTCGCCGGCACCCTGTTCGTGCACAAGATCGCCGGCTATCATGCAGAGGCCGGAGAAGCCCTGGCGACGGTGGCGGCTCACGCCGGCGCGGCAGCCAAGGATATCGTGTCTCTCGGCATGTCTCTCTCGACTTGCAGCCTGCCCGGCCAGGCACACGAGGATCGTCTGGGGGAAAACGAAGGCGAGCTCGGGCTTGGCATCCACGGGGAGCCAGGGGCCGAGCGGATCGCACTGCAGCCGGTCACTGATATTGTCGCCACCATGATCAAGCGGCTTCAGGCGACGCTGCAGGAAGGCGCCGACCACGCGCTTCTCATCAACAACCTCGGAGCGGTGCCACCGCTGGAGATGACCGTGATCGCCAATGCGGTCCTGTCCTCCCCGATCGCCAGGCGGGTCAGGTTGATTGTCGGTCCGGCGCCGATGATGACCGCACTGAATATGAACGGCTTCTCCCTCTCGCTGATCCGGCTGGACGCCGATCGCGAGGCAGCATTGACGGCCGCGGTCGCACCGCATGCCTGGGTGCCTGTGGTCGAACGCCACGAGGTCACCGTCGTCGCCGTTGCGGCAACGGCCGCCAAACCGCACCCAACAGGTGCGGCGAGCGAGCATGAACAGAGCCGGCGTCTGATCACCGCACTTTGCAACCATCTGATATCGCTCGAGGACGAACTCAACCGCCTCGACGGCCGTGTTGGCGACGGCGATACGGGCTCCACTGTCGCAGCCGGCGCCCGCAGTATCCTTGTCCGAATCGACACGCTGCCGCTCAACCAGCCGGCCGCGACCCTTGCGTCGCTTGGCGATATCCTGGGCACCAGCATGGGTGGCTCAAGTGGCGTGCTGATGTCGATCTTCTTTACCGCAGCCGCAAAGGCAATGGCAGACAAGCCGGATATCGCTGCTGCCCTCCTTGCCGGGCTCGAGCGAATGACGTTCTATGGAGGAGCGGTCGTGGGTGACAGGACGATGGTGGACGCGCTTGCCCCGGCGCTGAAGGCACTGGCCTCCGGCAATGTCGCGACCGCAGCAAAGGCTGCGGCCGCAGGTGCAGAAGCGACGAAGTCAATGCGCAAGGCCAAAGCAGGGCGCGCGTCCTATGTCGGTGAAAGCGATCTCGCCGGCGTGCCGGATCCCGGAGCCGTCGCGGTCGCAGGAGCGTTCGAAGTTGCGGCAAGCCTCGCCTAGAATGCGAGGCGGTCCTCTGCGAGGATCAGAAGGCGGGAGGAACAGAGGTGCGGATGGAGCCTGTGCTTGTTTCGGGACTGATCGAAGTTTGCCGTGCTGCAATCGCGGCAAACAGCGAGCGGCTCTGCGCGCTGGATCGTGCAATCGGGGACGGCGACCATGGCACCAACATGCAGCGTGGCTGCGATGCGGTCAGTGCCGAGGGCGCAAAGCTGTCGACACTGCCTTTTCCGGATGCGGTGGAAGAGATCGGTTTGACACTGGTGATGAACATAGGCGGCGCGGCCGGACCGCTTTACGGCACCTTGCTGATGGAACTCGGACGTGAGCTTCGCAGGCGCGAGGAGACAGCGGAGTTTTCTCTCATGCTGAAACAGGCAATTGACGCGGTGGCAAGGCGCGGCCGTTCTCAGGCAGGCGACAAGACACTGCTGGATGTTCTTTATCCGATCCATGCCGCACTGACGGCGCAATCGCCGCTCGCCGAAATCGCGATCAGGGCGGAACGGTCTGCCAGCCAGACTGCTGCAATGAAAGCGATGCGCGGCCGGGCCTCCTATCTCGGCGACCGTTCGATCGGGCATGTGGATCCAGGCGCATCGAGCTGCGCGCTGCTGGCCACGGCAATCTGTCATTATCTGGAGGAGCACTATCCGCAATGAGTGGAAAGACCGCAAATGTGGGGATCGTGATCGTCTCTCATTCGCCCCTTGTCGCACGAGGCATTGCTGACATGGTGCGGCAGATGGTCGGAGATTGCGTACCACTCTCGTGGTCAGGCGGCAACGTTCACGGCGAGCTCGGCACGGACGCCGCGGGCATCCTTCGTGCAATCGAGGCTGCCTGGTCAGATGCCGGCGTTGCGGTCTTCGTCGATCTCGGCGGCGCAGAAACCAACAGCGAAATGGCCATCGAGATGCTCGGCGCACCGCGTGCTGCCCTGGTCTCGATCTGCAACGCGCCGCTGGTCGAGGGTGCCGTGATCGCGGCAGCCGAAGCATCAGGCGGCGCGTCGCTCGCAAAAGTCGTGGCGACCGCCGAGGAACTATCCCCTTGACGAGCAGCGGGTTGGGCAAGGCAAAACGAGAGGAAGATCCAGTGCATGCACGCTGCCAGACGGAAGTGGAAGTCAAGCACGGCGTGGGACTGCATGCCCGTCCCTCCGTCACGTTCACACGGCTTGCCAAGTCCTTCCCCTGCTCCATCGAAGTCGCCGTCAACGGCAGCGACGTCTGGCTGAATGGTAAGAGCATCATCAAGATCATGGGCGCCAAAATCCGCAAGGGGTCGATCCTCAAGATACGGGCCGACGGAATTCTTGCCGAGGAGGCAGTCCGGGTCTTGAGAGAACTCATCGAGCGCAATTTCGATGAGGAGAGGAAAAATGGCCGGACCGTTTAGGGTGAAGGCAAGAAGCGCATCTCCGGGCGTCGCGACCGGCCCGGTTCACCTGGCGGAACCGCCGGACCTTTCGGCTGCGTCTCACCTCCAGACCGCCTGGCAATATGATAGCCTCGCAGCCGCAATCGAAACCGCAATCGGCGAACTTGAGCTCCTGACGCAGGGAGCCGACAGCGAGAGCCGGGATATCATCGATTTTCAGATTGAAGTGCTTCACGATCCGACGATTGCCGAGGCGACGACGGCTCGCATGGCGGCAGGCGAGAACGTCGCCTTTGCTTGGGTCAACACACTCGATGGGTACATCAGGGAGCTGGAGTCTTCTGAAGAAGAACAGATGCGCGCCCGCGCCGTCGATATTTTGGACATCAAGAACCGTGTCCTTGGCGCACTGACCGGGACGGCAGTCGACGATTTTCCTGCCGGGTCGGTGTTCGTGGCAAGAGATATGGAGCCGAGCCGCTTTCTTGCGCATGACTGGTCGGCAGGCGGCGGCATTGCGCTGTTCAATGGCAGCACCGTCGGCCATGTCGCCTTGCTCGCCAGGTCGAGATCAATTCCGATGGTGGTCAGTGCCGGCCTGTTCACGGCAACGGGCGGGCACCCGATCCAGGTGGACGGCGATCGCGGCGAGATTGTGCTGCAGGACGGCCGGTCATCGATCCCAGCCGTGCCCTCTCGCGCAACTGCCAGCCGCGACAGCGCAACGGCGTCCGACGACGGCAATGCGCTGACTGCAGACGGCATGCCGATACGACTGTTCCTCAATCTCAATGATCCGGCCGAGATCGCTTCCGTTGATCCGGCAACGGTTGCCGGTGTGGGGTTGATGCGCTCGGAGTTCGCGGTGATTTCGGTCGCGGATGCCGCAAACGAGGAGAAGCAGCTCGCGATCTATCGACGCGTGCTGGAATGGGCCGCCGACAGGCCCGTGACGATCCGCATGTTTGATATCGGCGGCGACAAACCGCTTTCGGGTCTTGATGATCATCAATCCATGTCCGCAATGGGACCGCGCGGCATACGGTTGCTCCTTGCCCGGCCCGAGATTGCACGTGTCCAGGCGCGTGCGCTGCTTCGGGCAGCTGTGTCAGGAACGCTCGCCGTCATGCTGCCAATGGTGACCTTTCCATCGGAGGTCGAACAGATGCGCCAGATATTCCTTGACCAGGCAAGTCAACTCGATCGCCGTGGCATACCCTATCGAATGCCTTCCATTGGAATGATGGTAGAGGTGCCTGCCGCCGCCCTGATGCTGGACAGGTTTTCGGCGGCAGATTTCTTTTCATTCGGTACAAACGATCTCGCACAGTATCTGATCGCTTCCGCCCGGGAGGGATCAGGCTTCGAGGCACAGTATGAGGCGGCAAAGCCGGCCGTGCTCCGTCTCGTGAAACAGGCCGTCGAACTCGCCGCCGGAAAACCGGTCAGTATCTGTGGAGACATGGCAAGCGATCCGGAATGCCTGCCTTCGCTCCTCGCCGCCGGTTTGCGGCATTTTTCCGTAGCGCCGGCCCGACTTCGCGCGATAAGATCGGCGATCGTCGGCCTGAACGCCGACGGGACAACGGCAGCCGGAGAATAGAATGGCGCGCGAAGACACCGAAGACGCCATCATCGCCTACAAGTCCATCCTGGCGCAAATCATCGACAACAGGCCGTCCGGCACACGTCAGCGTCTGGCGACCGAGCTTGGCAAGCACCGCAGCTTTGTCACGCAGATCACCAGCCCGGGCTACGCGACACCGCTACCGGCGCGCCATCTCGCGACGATTTTCAGGGTCTGTCATTTCAGCGCCACCGAACAGGAGCGCTTTCTGGACGCCTACCAGAATGCGCACCCCGGAAAGCTGCCGGAACTCGGTCATTCGGATAAATTGCGGCACCTGTCCCTGATGGTGCCGGATTTCGGCGACGAACGACGCAACCGCCTGCTGGAGGAAGCTATTTCGGATCTCGTCCAGAAGATCGTCGCGATTTCGGGGGGGCCAGAATGACCGACAGAGCAAGAACCTCGGCCTAATCGGCCATGACGATCGCCGCCTTGGGAGGGGCTTGATGAAGAAGTTCATGAACACAGCGCAAACCATGGTCGCCGAAAGCGTCGAAGGCTTTGTGCGCGCCCATGAAGCCTTTGCCGTGTTCGGTGCGCAGCGCAAATGCGTCCGCCGCCGTGACCTGACCCCGGGAAAGGTCGCAGTCATCTCCGGGGGCGGCGCCGGCCATGAGCCTATGCATATCGGCTTTGTCGGCCGCGGCATGCTGGATGCTGCCTGCATCGGGCACATTTTCACGTCGCCGACCCCAAGCCAGATCATCGGTGCCATTGACGAAACGGACACGGGAGCCGGGTGCCTTCTCATCGTCAAGAATTACGACGGCGACGTCATGAACTTCGAGATGGCGATGGAGATGGTCGGCGACCGCCACAGGATCGAAATGGTCGTCGTCAGCGATGACATGGAAACGGCAAGGACCGGCGAAGGTCGCGGACGTCGCGGTGTTGCCGGCACGCTTGTCATTGAGAAGATCATCGGCGCTGCGGCGGAGCAAGGCATGTCACTTGAGCAGCTGAAGGCACTTGGAGATCGGTTGAATGGCAGGGTTCGATCAATGGGCGTGGCACTGGGCGGCGTTACCGTCCCGCAGACAGAGCGCCCGACGTTCTCGCTCGGGCCCGATGAAATGGAACTGGGCGTTGGCATTCACGGGGAGCCCGGCCACTCAAGAGAACCCTTCTGCCCGTCCGATGCCATTATCGAAAAGCTCTGCATGACCATCGCGGCTGACATCGCTGTGCCCGCCGGTGCCAAGGCGCTGTTGTTCGTCAATGGTCTCGGAAGCACCCCGCCGGCCGAGCTCTATGTCGCCTATAATGCTGCCCGCAATTTCATGGAGCAGCGTCAGATCCGCGTCGAGCGCTCGCTGGTTGGGACCTACGTCACCTCACTCGACATGCAGGGTCTGTCCGTCACCCTTGCCCTCTTGACCGACGAAGAGATAGCCCTGTGGGACCAGCCGGTCGCGACAGCAGCGCTTCACTGGGGCAACGACGCCTAGTCCAGGTCTGCCCCTACTTTCAGGCCGTCGTCTTTCGCTCAACCTCGTTTTCCTAGAAGGCGACCAGCACGGCACCGCCTGTCATTCCGGCGCCCGCAGCCGCCAGGAGAACCCGGTCATTACCGTCGAAGCGGCGTGCCTTGTTCGCAATCGAAAGCGAAAGCGGGATGGTCGCCGCCGACGAGTTTCCATATTCTGCGATCGTACTGACCGTCTTGGTCGACGCGATGCCCAGCCTTTCCCCGACCGCACTGAAGATGCGCGTGTTGGCCTGATGCGGAACGAAGCGCGTGATATCCCGCGGCAGGAGCCCCGCCTGGCCGAGCGCGCGCATGGAAGACGTCGCCATCATCTCGACGGCGCGAGAAAACACCTCACGGCCGTCCCGCATCGTCATCAGGCAATCCTCGGCGCTCAACCCCGGCTCAAACGGCCGGCTGCTGCCGCCGGCCGCGATCGAGATCAGGTCGTAGCCGCTCCCGTCGGCGATGAGGTCAACGCCACGCAGGCCCGCGTCCGGGTCGGTCGAGGGCGCCACAACGACAGCCCCTGCCGCATCCGCAAACAGCACCGAACTCGCCCGCTCGGCCGGATTGATGCGGCGGCTGAGGATATTTGCCGCGACAACGAGAACCGGTCGCCCCTGAGTTCGGACAAAGCCGTCAGCCAGCGTCAGCGCATAGAGAAAGCCAGCGCACGCGCCTGCAAGATCGATCGCCCCGGCATTGCGAAGACCAAGGCGGTGGGCGAGCAAGGGCGCCGACGGGGGTAGCAGATGATCGGGGGTAGAGGTTGCGAGCAAGGTCAGGGCAATGTCTGCGCGATCGACACCGGCGTCGTCCAGCGCGATGGCGCCGGCGCGCGCCGCAAGGCCGCTCAAGGTCTCGTCCTCCCTCGCCCAGTGCCTGTATCTGATGCCTGTCCGCTGTTCGATCCAACCGGGATCTAGACCAAGCGTGATCTCGATTTCGCGGCTGTCGACCCGACGCGCGGGAACGCTGTGTCCGAAGCCCACCAGCCGCGACGATCTGACGGTCATCATGCAGTTGCTCCGACCAAGGATGCCGCCTCGTCGATCGCATCATAGGCGTAATCAAGCTCGGCTGCCGTCACGCAATAGGGCGGCATGAGATAGATGACATTGCCAAGCGGTCGGACAAGCAGGCCGCGCTCTCGGAAAAAGGCGCGAAGTCGCGGGCCGACATCTGCCAGGTAGCCGCCGGCCCCGGTGTCGAGGTCGAGTGCGGCGATCGTGCCGATCTGTCGAACGTTCCGGAACCTCGTGTCGCAGTCGAAGCGTGACAGCCGCTCTCGATGCATGTCCGCCAGAGCCCTGACGCGCCCCAGCACAGGCTCGTTGCGCCAGATGCCGAGATTTGCGACCGCCGCAGCACATGCAATCGGATTGGCCGTGTATGAACTCGAATGGAAGAACGTCTTTCGCCGATCCGTCGAAAGATGCGCATCGAAAATTTCCCCGGTGGACAGCGTCGCCGCCAGCGGCAGCGCGCCTCCCGTCAGACCTTTGGACGTGCACAGTATATCGGGTGCCACACCTGCCTGTTCGCACGCAAAGACAGTTCCCGTGCGTCCCCAGCCGGTCATGACTTCATCGGCAATGAGGAGCGTTCCATGTCGCTCCGCGATCGTCTTCAAATCAGCAAGCAGCGATGGGGCAAGCAATCTCATGCCGCCCGCCCCGAGGATCAGCGGCTCGACCAGGAGTGCGGCCACGTCACCCGACCGGCAGACGCGCTCGAAGACGTCAAGCGTATCCTGCTCCCGACCCGGCTCGGGAAAGGGCAATCGATCGACGGCGAAAAGGAACGGCTCATAGGCGGCATTGAAGACACCGCGTTCTCCCGCAGACATCGTTCCGATCGTGTCCCCGTGATAGCCGTGCTCCATGACCGCGATACGATTGCGCGCCGTGCCCCTATTGGCAAAGAAACCCAGCGCCATCTTCAATCCGACCTCGACAGCGGTCGATCCGCTGTCTGAATAGAAGACATGCGCCAGGCCGGGCGGCGCAATGGCCACCAGTCCCTCGGCCAGTTCCTCGGCCGGAGCGTGCGTGTATTCCGCAAAGATCAGCTGGTCATAGTGCTCTGCGGCCGTCGCGATCGCCTTCATGATCGCAGGATGCCGATGGCCATGAGTGATCACCCACCAGGAGGAGATCGCATCGAGAATTCGCTTGCCGTCTTCGTCGATGAGGTAGGCGCCCTCGGTCTCGACGATCCGCCGCATCGGCGGCTCGAGCGCGTGCTGCGTGAAGGGGTGCCATACAGCCGAGCGGGTCATGCCAAACCCTCCATGAAGCGAGGGATGTCAAAGTTCTCGGCAAGAGCGCGGGCAAGTGCCTTCGGTGTCAGAGCGGGCAATCGCGGCAGCCGACCGAGGGTCCGCACGCCGCCAAACGCGGCGATGATCCGCTCGGTCTCGACGTTCTCGTCGCCGATGAAGGCAACGCCAAAGACGGGGATACGCCGGCTCCTCAGCGCCTCAAGCGACAGAAGCGTGTGGTTTATGGTCCCAAGCGTGGTTCTCGCGCATAGAATGACCGGGATCTTCCAGCGCGCAAACATGTCGGCGAGCAGCAGCCGGTCGTTCAGTGGCACGAGCAAGCCACCGGCGCCCTCGATGACCAGCGCTGCGTCGGTTTCGGGCGGCATCAGTCGCTCGGGATCGATCGAAATACGATCGATCCGTGCGGCGAGATGCGGTGAGGCCGGCGTCTTCAGCCTGTAGGCCTCAGGAAGAACGCGCATGGCAGGGACCGCACCAAGCCGCATGACGGCCTGGCTGTCGGTCTCGTCGTCCAGCCCCGATTGCACGGGTTTCCAGTAATAGCCCCCCAAGGCGTTGGTCAGGGCGGCGCTGAAGACCGTCTTGCCGATGCCGGTGTCTGTGCCGGTGACAACAAAACGCGGCGTCATGCGCGTTCCTCCGCAAGAACGGTTGCCAGGTTCTCGAACATCGCCGCGATCGTGTCGCTATCGACATTGAGAGTGATGGCAACCCTCAGCCGTGCCGTCCCTTCCGGCACCGTCGGTGGCCGGATTGCACGGATATCAAAGCCGGCTTCGCGCATGCGGGTGGCGATCCTGACCGCCCTGGCATTGTCACCGATCATGACCGGCAGAATCTGCGATCCACTTGGCGGCAAGCCGAGAACGCGCGTGAGCTCGGCGTTTGCGAACGTGCACCGCTCATCGAAGAAGGCGCGGCGCTGGGGCTCGTCGCCAAGAACGCACAACGCCTCGCGAACGCCGGCAGCCATCAGCGGCGATGGCGCCGTCGAATAGATGAAGCCGCGGGCGCGATTGACGAGATAGTCGCAGATGACGGCACTTGCCGACAGCAATGCACCGGAAACGCCGAGCGCCTTCCCGCATGTGTGGAGAGCGATGACATTTTCGCCCGCCGCGTGACCTGCCGCAAGGCCACGACCGCCTGGGCCAAGAACACCGGTCGCATGTGCTTCGTCGACGACAAGAAACGCGTCGTGCGCCTTGGCGATGCCCGCAAGCTCGGCAATTGGCGCACGGTCACCGTCCATCGAGTAGAGGCTCTCGACCGCGATCCAGGGTCGCCCCGTACCACCGGCACGACGAAAGGACGCAATCGCGTCGTCGAATGCGTGTGCGTCATTGTGCGGCACGGAGATCGCCGGGGCTTTGCTGGCGGTGATCCCCTCACGAGTGCTGGCGTGGATCAGCGCATCGTGAACGATGAGGTCCTCGCGTTGCGGCAGGGTCGAAAACAGGGCGACGTTCGCGCCATAGCCGCTGCCGAAATAGAGCGTCCTCTCGGCCCCGAAATAGGCAGCCGCTTCCGCCTCCAGTGCCTCGTGCTCGGGGTGGTTGCCGCGCAGCAGTCTCGATCCACCCGCCCCGACCGGCACACCGCGCTCAAGTGCTGCGGCGATCGCGTCCTTCAGGCGATCGGATCGGGCGAGGCCAAGGTAATCGTTCGAGGTGAAATCCAAGCCGGTTTGGGCGACCAGGGCACGGCCGCGACCCTTGCGTACAAGGCCGGCCAATGTCCTCTCGTATCGAGCAAGGCCGGCGCTACTCATTGCGCCGGCCCCAGTTCCATCGGCTTCAGACCGAGACGGCGGAACAAGGCGCTGTCATGGTCTTCGCCCGGATTGTCGGCTGTCAGCAAGGTGTCGCCGACGAAGATGGAGTTGGCGCCGGCAAGGAAGCAGAGCGCCTGCATCTCGTCGCTCATGTCCGTCCGACCCGCCGACAGGCGCACGTGAGACGTGGGCATCAGGATGCGCGCCAGTGCGATCGTGCGGACGAAATCGATCGGGTCGACCGGCTCGGCGTTGGCAAGCTTCGATCCCGGGATCGGGATCAGCATGTTGATCGGCACGCTCTCCGGAGGCACCGGCAGATTGGCGAGAGTGACCAGCATCGAGATGCGATCCTCGGTGGTCTCGCCCATCCCGAGGATGCCGCCGGCGCAGACCTTTATGCCCGCTTCGCGGACATTCGCCAGTGTTTCAAGACGGTCGGCAAAGCTGCGCGTCGTGATGATCTCGCTGTAGAACCGTTCCGACGTGTCGACATTGTGGTTGTAGTAGTCGAGGCCGGCGTCGGCCAGCGAAGCGGACTGGCCAGGTGTCAGCATGCCGAGCGTCATGCAGGTTTCAAGGCCCAGCGCCTTGACGCCGTGCACCATGGCGACGATCTGATCCATGTCCCGATCCTTCGGGCTGCGCCAGGCCGCTCCCATGCAATAGCGGGTGGCGCCAGCCTCCTTTGCCTTGCGAGCCTCGATCATCACACGCTCGACTTCCATCAATTTCGAGGCCTTGAGGCCTGTCGGATAGTGAGCCGACTGGCTGCAATATCCACAGTCCTCCGCACAGCCGCCGGTCTTGATGGACAGCAGTCGGCTCATTTGGATCGCATTTGGATCGAAGTTGGCGCGATGGATGGTCTGCGCACGGAAGAGGAGATCGTTGAACGGCAAATTATAGATAATACCCGCATTCTCGGTCGAACACGCGAGCGGATCAGCCGCTTCGGTCTGATCACGCAGGATTAATTCTGATGCTTCAAGCCGCATTCGCTATGCGCCTCCCCTGAATTTGATCACAATATAGATATGCATGTACTTTTATCTATAATTTTGCAAGATGGCAGACGGCGGAATAAACGCCCGTTTCCAGCGCCGCTATTTCGGGGGGCGGATCGGTTGACTTACGCCCTGCCGCGACCGAAAACGCTGGATACCCCGTGTTTGGACCGTGAACCCCTTATGGCAGACAAACGCCCCTCCCTTCCCCCGCTCAATGCGCTCAGAGCCTTCGATGCGTTGGCGCGGTGCGGAAGCCTTCGGGCGGCCGCGGCCGATCTCGGCGTCGTGCCGGGCGCCGTGCGCCAGCAGCTAGCGAGCCTTGAGGATCACTTCGGCGTCGCGCTTTTCAACAGGGAGAGCGGGCGCGTCAGCCTGAACGACACCGCCCGCCGCCTTGCAGACGCCATCGGAGTGGCATTTGCGATCATCGTGCGGGCAGCCGACGAGGTATCGTTCCAGCAACACCGGCTGCGACTGCGGCTCGGCGTCCCGATGCCGATGGCTTCCGCATGGTTCGTTGCACTTTTGCCGCGCATTCAGGCGGACATAAAGTCACTCGATATCGAGGTGGTGCCAGTTCCCGTCAGCGTCACGCTGTCGGACGCACCCGATATCGACGCCATCGTTGCAGGCGGCGAGTACCGGCCGCTGCCGGATATTTCGGCCACGCAGTTCATGGTCGACGAATTCGGCCCGGTCGCAAGTCCGCAGTCTGCCGCCAAGATATCCGCCGGCCTCGAAAAGGCGACAGCCATCATCGCCCGCGATGTCGGATACCTCTGGGACGACTGGTTTCGCGAAAGCGGGACCACACCCGTCCGCTTTCTGAAGCGCACCGAATTCGGCGACCTCGTGCTGGCGCTCAGCGCCGCCAAGGCCGGTCTGGGCTTCACAATCGCGCCGCGCGCGTCAGTCGAAGCGGAACTCGCCTCAGGCAGTCTGGTTGCACCATTCGGCTTCACAGCCCGGCCGGCCGGCTATCGGCTTTGCTGCCGGATTGCCGATCGCGACCGAAAGCCGATCGCTGCCTTGCGCGCCTGGCTGGTCGCGGAGGGAAGGGCAGCAAATCTGCCCCTCGCAGCATCATAATATCCCTATGCGACCCCGCTTCGCAGCCGGTAGAAGAAGCAGTTGCCGCAACGACGGCGATCGAGCGAAGGATGAAACGGAATGCTGCGTTGGGGAATTCTGGGGACGAGCTTCATCTCCAACACGATGGCCGATGCGATTTGCGCAAGTGACGGCTCCAGGCTCGACGCGGTCACTGGCCGTGATCCAGAGCGCCTTTTGACGTTCGCCAATCGGCATGCCGTTGCAAAAAGCTACGCCACGATCGATGCCCTCGTCGATGATCCCGAGATCGACGTCGTTTATGTCGGCCTGCCGAACAATATGCACCACGAAGCCGTGATCAAGGCAGCGCAACGCGGCAAGGCCGTGGTCTGCGAAAAATCCCTGGCGACAACGATGGCCGACGCTCAGGCTTTGGCGAGCGCAGTGCGGACATCGGACATCTTCTTTCTCGAAGGACTGATGTACCTCAACCATCCCGTCATCGCCGAGCTTGGCGCGATCATCCGATCGGGTCGCCTCGGCGCCATCCGCTCAATCGCAGGCCTCTACGCCGCCGATATCTGGAAGGTCGTCAACCCCAGGGGAAATGGCACGATCTACAATCTCGGCTGCTATCCGGCCTCGCTGCTGCACTACGTCATCCAGACGGCCTTTGGCCCCGATGCTTTCTCCAAGAGGGCCATGAGCGGTCACGGCAACCTCGCGTCCGGGGATCACACCATATGCGATGCTGCCCTGGCTGTTCGCTTCGGCACCGGTACGCTCGCGACACTGCAATCGACCGACAGCTTCGGCATGTCTTTCGACTTCACGGTTCGCGGCGACCTTGGCTCGGTAAGCTTCATCACGAACCCGTGGCTGCCGATTGCCGGCGACAATATCCTCACGCTCGAGGCGTATGGAAAAGAGCCCGAACACGTCCGGGTCCGGTCGGACGTCGACGCATTTGGCCACCAGGTTCGCGTTGTCGAACACTGCCTCACCCAGGGGCTCAAGCAGGCGCAACGCCCCTCGCCGCGCCTTGACGATTCGATCGAAATCATGCAGCTGCTCACCGACTGGGAAGACCTCTGCCAGGCCCCGTACAAGGCCGCGCAGCAGGTCGCTCGCTTGCTTTGAGATTTGTGCGAAGCACCGTCGGGTCGCCGCAGTAAAATCATCCCGATCGAGGTTGGTTCGCGCTACGCTGCCCCCTTCAGGATTGCCGAGAAGCGCGGGTCGAAGGCGCGACTGATGGGTTCGGCCGCAGCGCCGAGCGCGACCGCCCAGGGATTGGTCATGCCGAGCTGGAGGCGCGGAATGACACGGCCTGGACGATTGGAGATCGATGGCAGCAGCGGCTCCATCGCCGCGACAAGCCGGCGGGCAAGCGCTTCCGGGGCGCCGCAGCACAAGATGACCGTCTGCGGATCGAAGATGGTCTCGATGAGATGGACGCTCCAGCGCAGATCCATCGCGGCTTCCTCGATCCAGGAACAAACCCTGGCATCGCCTCTGGAGGCAAGATCGTTGATGGCCCCATAGAGCTCAGGGTCTGCGGGATCGATTCCCAAGTGCTGATAGAGCGAGGCAAGGGATGCACGATGTTCGAGCGGCGCGGAGCGTCCGCCAGGAGACAAGAGCGCCATGCCGATTTCACCGGCGTTGCCGTTTGCACCGCTGTACAGTTCCCCCCCGAGGATCAGGCCGGCGCCGATACCATAGCCGAGATAGAGGCACACGGCGTGATCAAGCCCGTGTGCGGCGCCGACCATTCGCTCGGCCGTCGCACAGGCGGCCGCATCGTTCTGGAGCCCGACCTCGAGCCCCGTCCCCGCAGCCAGCATCTCCAGCAGCGGAAACCTCTGCCACGCAGCCATCATCCAGGGATCATCGGCGCTTGCCTCGACGCCGAAGGGACCGGGCATCGCAGCGCCGAGACCAACAAGACGCCGCTCCGATTGACTGGCCCGCTTTGCAAGATCACGCCTGACAGTCTCCACCAGGTCGAGAATGACCTTGATGCCACTCGATGGGCCGTCCGGTGGCAGGTTCGCTTCCGCGCGCGTCAGAATATTGCCCATGAGATCGACGGCCAGCGCCCTGGTGGTGTGCCGATCGATCTGAAGGCCGATCGCAAAGGCGCCTTCGGGCACAAGACCATAGGGGGTCGACGGTTGGCCTCTTCCCTTTCTGACGACGTCCTGTGAGCTGACCAATCCATCCTGCTCCAGTTCATCGATGATGTTGGAAACGGTCTGCTTGGTCAGTTTCGTCGCTCGCGCGAGATCCGCACGTGAAAGCGCGCCGTTCATTCGCAGCGCGTCGATCATCACGCGCCGGTTATGGGCGCTGGTGCCTTCATGGTTGGTGCCGCTCTTGGCCCGGATCGGGCGCGTTTCGTTCATGTGCAATTCCCTCTTGACACCAATAGAATATTGAAGAACAAATAAGTCAAGACAATTGACTTAATAAGGAACCGAAGAGTTCCAGGGAACGCAGCGGGCCGGAACGGCTCCGACGACGCTCCGAATTTCGGCAGCCGGCAGACCGGGTGCCTCTTCGACAGCCGGTGCGACGCACAGCCGCCTCGGAAAAATGCGTGAATGTCAAAAAACTGGAGGCTGGAATGTTGAAATCCTTAAACAAGACACTGCTCGGTGCGGCTCTGCTCGGCGCGTCATTCGCGCCGCATGCCTTTGCCGAAACCACGATCAATGCGCTGTTCATGGCACAGGCGGCCTATAGCGAGGCCGATGTCCGCGCCATGACGGATGCATTCAGCAAGGCAAACCCCGACGTCAAGGTAAACCTGGAATTCGTTCCCTACGAGGGCCTGCACGACAAGACGGTGCTGGCTCAGGGCTCGGGCGGTGGCTACGATGTCGTCCTGTTCGATGTGATCTGGCCCGCTGAATACGCGAGCAACAAGGTTCTGGTCGATGTTTCCTCGCGCATCTCCGACGACACGAAGAAGGGTGTCCTGCCCGGCGCCTGGACGACCGTTGAGGCCGACGGCAAGTACTACGGCATGCCTTGGATTCTGGACACCAAATACCTGTTCTACAACAAGGAAATTCTGGAAAAGGCTGGAATCAAGACCCCGCCGAAGACCTGGGACGAGCTGACCGAACAGGCCAAGATCATCAAGGACAAGGGTCTGCTGGCCACCCCGATCGCCTGGAGCTGGTCGCAGGCAGAAGCCGCGATTTGCGATTACACGACGCTCGTCAGCGCCTACAAGGGTGACTTCCTGAAAGACGGCAAGCCCGCCTTCCAGACGGGTGGCGGTCTCGATGCGCTGAATTACATGGTATCCAGCTATAAATCGGGCCTGACCAACCCGAACTCCAAGGAATTCCTGGAAGAGGACGTCCGTAAGGTATTCCAAAACGGTGACGCGGCCTTCGCGTTGAACTGGACCTACATGTACAACATGGCAAACGACCCCAAGGACAGCAAGGTGGCTGGCAAGGTAGGCGTCGTGCCCGCGCCGGGCGTTGCCGGAAAGAGTGAAGCATCCGCCGTCAACGGTTCGATGGGCCTTGGCATCACGTCGGCAAGCAATCATCCCGATGAGGCCTGGAAGTATATCGCCTTCATGACCTCGCAGGCCACGCAGAATCAATATGCCAAGCTCAGCCTGCCGATCTGGGCGTCTTCCTATAACGACCCTGCCGTCACCAAGGGCCAGGAAGAGCTGATCTCTGCCGCCAAGATCGGTCTCGCCGCCATGTATCCGCGCCCGACGACACCAAAGTATCAGGAGCTCTCGACTGCCCTTCAGCAGGCAATCCAGGAGTCCCTGCTCGGCCAGTCTTCACCGGAAGATGCGCTGAAGTCCGCTGCCGAAAACAGCGGCCTCTGAGCAACGAACCGCCAGGCGGCCGCAAGCGCCGCCTGGCCTTCATGTCCATACCGATGAATTGAGAGGGCGCCCGATGTCCGGCACCTGGATGACAACCCGTGCGTGGCTTTTGATGTTGCCCCTGCTCGTGGTCATGATAGCCGTCATCGGATGGCCGTTGATCGATACCGTCAGCCTGTCCTTCACCGACGCCAAGCTCGTCGGCACACAAGGCAGCTTCGTCGGCATAGACAATTACGTGAAGATGATCTCCGGCTCGAATTTCCAACGCACGCTCGTCACCACCGCCTGGTTTGCGATCGCCTCCGTAGCCGCTGAAATGGTGATCGGTGTTCTCGCTGCCCTTCTTCTCAACCAGAACTTTGTCGGCCGCGGCGTGCTGCGTGCCCTGATGATACTCCCCTGGGCCCTGCCAACCGTCGTCAACGCAACGCTTTGGCGCTTGATCTACAATCCTGAATACGGTGCGCTCAATGCGGCGCTGACGCAGATCGGCCTGATCGACGCCTATCGCTCATGGCTCGGAGAGCCCGGCACCGCGCTCGCGGCCCTGATCGTTGCCGATTGCTGGAAGAATTTTCCGCTGGTCGCCCTGATTGCTCTGGCCGCCCTGCAGGCGGTTCCGCGTGATATCACCGCAGCGTCGCTGGTCGATGGTGCCGGACCATTTTCGCGCTTCCGCTTCGTCATCCTGCCCTATCTCGCCGGTCCGTTGATGGTCGCACTCGTTCTGCGCACGATCGAAGCATTCAAAGTGTTCGATATCATCTGGGTCATGACGCGGGGCGGGCCGGCCAACAGCACGCGAACGCTGTCGATACTCGTCTACCAGGAAGCCTTTTCCTTCCAGCGGGCCGGGTCCGGCGCCTCGCTTGCGCTCGTCGTCACGCTCCTGGTCACCGTCCTTGCTGCGGCCTACGCTGCCCTTGTCCGCAAGACCGCAGGGAGTGCCGCCTGATGGAACGCAGGGGTCCTGT
The DNA here is from genome assembly GCF_056406295.1 of Rhizobium sp. P1_C7. Lineage (NCBI taxonomy): Bacteria > Pseudomonadati > Pseudomonadota > Alphaproteobacteria > Hyphomicrobiales > Rhizobiaceae > Rhizobium > Rhizobium sp. P1_C7. The sequence continues at coordinate 48,946 of NZ_JBFUAL010000015.1, read as the reverse complement.
TTTCACCGTCTTCATCTACTTTTGCGCGCTGCTTCTCGCCGCCGTCATCTTGGCGCCGATCCTGTGGCTCTTCATCATGAGCATCTCGCCGGCTGCCGACCTTGCCGCAAAGCCGCTTCGCTGGTGGCCGCAGTCGATGGATTTTTCCCGCTATGGGGTGCTGCTCTCGACGCTGGAAAACAGCGCAGGCGCCGCCTTCACCGCGTCACTCAGAAACAGCATCGAAGTGGCCGGCATGGCGACGATCGCCGCCATCGCGCTTGCCATTCCCGCCGGCTGGGCAGTCTCGCGCACGCCGTCTGTCGGCTGGTCGCTGACGATGGTGATCGCCACCTATATGCTGCCGCCTGTGGCGCTGGCCGTGCCCCTCTATATGGGCCTCTCGCACCTCGGCATGCTGAACAACGTCTTCGGGCTCGCCCTCGTCTATCTGACGATCCTGGCGCCGTTCACGACCTGGTTGATGAAATCGGGCTTTGATTCCATCCCGAAGGAGATCGAGGCAGCAGCAATGATCGATGGCGCGGGCCTCTTCCAGACCTTGAGGATCATCACGCTGCCGCTCGCCATGCCCGTTGTCGCAACGTCGGCGCTGTTTGCCTTCCTGCTTGCCTGGGATGAATTCTTCTATGCGCTGCTGTTCACCTCCGACCAGCGCGCCAAGACACTCACGGTTGCCATCGCCGATCTCGCCGGCGGCCGTGTCTCCGACTACGGACTGATCGCGACCGCGGGTGTGCTGGCCGCCCTGCCACCGGTGTTGGTCGGACTCGTCATGCAACGCGCCCTGATCTCGGGGCTGACCAGCGGCGGCGTAAAGGGATGAACATGACCGAGCAAAAGACACGACCCGCCGGCCTTCTCGCCATCGATCGGGAGATGGCGCGTCAACATCAGGACGCGCTGACCTCCTACAACGCTGCAAGGGCGACAGCAGGGACCATCGCGACCTCGCTGCGCAAGACAGGCGCGCTGCTCCTGCTCGGCATGGGTGGGTCGCACGCCGTCGGCCGCGCCGTCGAGCCGCTCTACCGCGCGCTCGGCATCGATACGATCGCGTTGCCGCTGTCCGAACAATTGGGGCAGCCATTGTCACTCGTCGACCGAACCGTGCTCATCACATCCCAGTCCGGCGAGAGCGCCGAGGTGGTGCGCTGGTTCAACGAAACCGGCGGCAATCCGGACACGTTCGGGCTGACCTTGGAGGGCGGATCGTTCCTTGCGCGCACCGTCACCTCGCTGACGGGCGCCGGTGGCACGGAACTGGCGTTCGCCGCAACCCGCAGCCTCACCGTCACCTTCGCGCTGCACCTCGCCATTCTGGCGGCCCTGGGAGAAGATCCGGCCGGTGCTCTGGCGGCCCTCGCCACGCCCGAGCAACCAGACATCGCACCGGCGCTTTCGGCACTGGCCGATGTCGCAACCGTCGTCACATCCGGACGCCGCCTGCAGGGCGTTGCAGAAGCGCTTGCGCTCGGATTGACCGAACTGTCGCGGCTCCCCTGCTTTTCACTGGAAGGGGGTCAGCTGAGGCACGGCCCGATGGAAATGCTCGGCCCCAGGATTGGCGTTGTCCTCTTCCGGGCAAACGACAATACCCGCAGCCTGGTCACGGCAATGGCGGTTTCCGCTGTCGGGACCGGGGCTCCCGTCGTGGTGTTTGATGCCTCAAGCGAGGAGCCTGTCGCCGGAACGGTCACGATCCGCTTCAAGCCGGCGACCGGCCTTGCCGCGATATTGGCGATGCTTCCTGCGGCGCAGCGTCTGATGATCGAATTTGCCGATGCTCGCGTCGACAATGCCGGCACGCCGGTACGCTCGACCAAGATCACACGGAGCGAATGAATGCGACCGCTCGCCGTTATTGGCAACGTCAACGTCGATCTCATTCTCGGCCCCGCGGCACCGTGGCCGAAGGCGGGCACCGAGATCATCGTCGATCATGACGAATTGCGTGTTGGAGGTGCAGCCGGCAACAGCGCGCTTGCCTGGGATGGCCTCGGCGTCGATTTCCAGATCGCGGCCAATGTCGGCAACGACCAGTTTGGCCGCTGGCTAAGCGAGACATTCGGATCGCGCGCCGAAAAATGGCCGGTGCGGCCGGAGACAACGACGCTCTCCGTTGGCATCACACATCCGGACGGCGAGCGCACCTTCTTCACGACCCGCGGCCACCTGCCCCGTTTCAGCCTCGCCGACGTTTTCGCCGTCGTCGATGGCTCGAAAATGTCGGGCGGCTATGCCCTTCTGTGCGGCGCCTTCCTGACTGACGATCTGACGCGTGACTACGATGCGTTCTTCGACTGGGCCGACAAGCACAAGATCACGGTGGCACTCGATACCGGCTGGCCGCTCGACGGCTGGACGCCAGACAATTGCAGCGCCACGCGCAACTGGCTTTCGCGCTGTGGGATTGCTCTTCTGAACGAAGTCGAGTCGACCACGCTCGCCGGCCTTGACGATCCTGTCGAGGCAGCACGCGAAATCAGGTCTCATATGCCAGATGGCGCTGTTGTCGTAGTCAAGCGCGGTCCCGATGGGGCTGTCGGCATCGGGTCGGACGGTCAGGCGACCTCTGTTTGCGCCTCGAAGGTCAAGGTCGTCGACACGATCGGCGCCGGCGACGTCTTCAATGCAGCCTTTCTCGCCGCCCTCGCCGAGGACAAGCCGATCGCAGCCTGCCTTTCGGCAGGTTGCGACGTCGCCTCGCGTGCCATTTCCACCCTTCCCCGCAGCTATGACAGACCGGCGGCTTCCGAGGAGACCAATCGATGAGCGCGCTCGAGATCCAGAACATTCGCAAGACCTATGGTGAGGTGGAGACGCTGAAAGGCATCGACATCGCTCTCCAAAGCGGCGAGTTCCTGGTGTTGCTGGGGTCGTCAGGTTGTGGCAAGTCGACGCTGCTGAATATCATTGCCGGCCTCGCCGATGCAACCAGCGGCGACGTGCGCATCGGCAATCGCTCCGTCCTTGGCGTGCACCCGAAAGACCGCGACATCGCCATGGTCTTCCAGTCCTATGCGCTCTATCCGAACCTGACCGTTCACCGCAACATCGGCTTTGGCCTCGAGATGCGCAAGGTGCCGGCTGAAGAACGCAACACGGCAGTGCGCGACGCCGCCAGGCTCTTGCAGATCGAGGGCCTTCTTGACCGCAAGCCGGGACAACTTTCTGGCGGTCAGCGCCAGCGCGTCGCGATCGGCCGAGCCCTGGTGCGCAAGCCGGAGGTCTTTCTCTTCGACGAGCCGCTGTCCAATCTCGATGCCAAGCTGCGCATGGAGATGCGCACCGAACTCAAGCGCCTGCACCAAATTCTGAAGACGACGGTCGTCTATGTGACGCACGACCAGATCGAGGCGATGACGCTCGCAACCCGGATCGCCGTCATGAAAGACGGGCGCATCGAGCAGCTCGGTACTCCCTCCGAAATCTATGACCGGCCAGCAACCCTCTATGTCGCGACCTTTGTTGGCGCCCCGCCGATGAACCTCCTGAAGGCGACGGTAGAAAACGGTAGCCTGAAGATCGATGGAACAGAGTGCCTGGTGCCGCTTCCTTCCGAGTTCATCGAAAAGCTAGCAGAAGGCCGAAAGCTGATACTCGGCATCCGCCCGGAAACGTTGCGCGTGGACGGCTCCGGCAGTTCGATCGCCGTGCGATGCGATGTCGCCGAACTGACCGGCCCCGAACTCGTTGTCACGGCGTTCCTCGCAGAACAACGCCTCATGGCCAGCCTGCCGCCACGCACGCTCCTGAGCGCCGGGCAGGAACTGGCGCTCGTCTTCGATCCCGAGGCAATCCACCTCTTCGATCCCGAAACAGGACTGCGGTGCAGCTGACGCTCAGGCCAGCGCGCGGGCCGCGATAGAGCGGTCCATCGCGTCAAAGGAAAAGGCGGCGGTCGGAAGCTTCGTGCCGCCTTCAAGCGCCAGATCTGCCAGGATCTCACCGACGACGCTGGTAAACTTGAAACCGTGACCGGAGCACGGTGAGGCCACGACGACATTTCGGTTGCCCGGCAAGAGGTCCAGCAGAAAGTCCTCGCTCGGCAGCATCGTATAGCGACATGTCGTGGCGTTCACCCGCAGACCTGCCGCAGCTGGCACGCGTTTCGCTATGAAACCGTCGAGCAGAGCCGTGTCGGCCTCATTGACCGGAGGATTGAGCCGGTTGGGATCGATCGGTTCCCGAAAATGGGCATGCCGGCCCACCTTGACGCCGTCGACCCCAATCGCCGGAAACCCGAAGTAGGAGCCCCCAGCACCTTCATCGCGGAGAAAACACGGCATGCGTTGCGGTTCTGTCGCAAAGCCATTGGCCGGTTGATACCAGGCGACGACCTGGCGGATCGGAACGGCGTGGCCCTTGAGGTGCGGGACAAGCTCCGCAATCCACGAACCGGTCGCAACAACGACCTTCCTCGCCCGATAACGGCCTGTGGCCGACTGGACCGTCACGCCACCATCATCGGGTTCGATCGCCAACACGCGCTCGCCGAAATGGAGGACGGCTCCATCTCCTGCCGCAAGCTTCAGATATCCCATGACAGCCGCCTCCGGCCGGAGATATCCGCCTTGCGGATCAAACACTGCTACATCACCGTCATCGAGTTGAAAGGCAGGAAACCGGGCTGCCATATCCGCCTTGTCGAGGAGGTCGTGCGGCAGGGCGTGCATCTCGCATGACGCCCGCGTACCGCTGACGATCTTGCTGTCGGGAGCACCGATCTGCAGGACGCCGGTGATGGTCAGGATGTCGGTACGAAGCCTCGCCTCCAGCGAGCGCCAGTTCCTGTAGGCACGCTCAAGGAGCGGCACGTAGGACGGGTCCTCAAAGTAGCCCATCCGGATCAGACGGCTGTCTCCATGCGAGGAGCTCAAGGCGTGCGCCGGAAAATAGGCATCGATACCGATCGCCTTGACGCCGCGTGCCGAAAGAAATGCGAGCGCTGCGCTGCCCATCGCACCGAGGCCGATCACGGCAACATCAAACTGGGTGGTCATTTCCTTCTCCTTCAGGCGGCAGCTGGCGGCGGGGTTTCCTGCAACAGTGTCCGCAACCTCTCAATATCGTTGGAAAGCGGTCGATCGTCTTGATAATGCGCAACCGCCTTGCGGGTGAGCGTATGAATGGCGTCCGTACCTTGTGCACGCGACCCGGACCCGACCAGGAAATCGTGAGCCTGGGCCGCAGCCATCAGCTCTATCGCCAGAATGTATTCGGCGTTGTCGATCACCGAGAGCAGCTTGTTTGCCGCAGCCGTCGGGTGGGCAAGGAAGTCCTCCTGCAAGGCGGACGTCACCCCGCCGTCGGTGGAAGCCGGTGCGGCAAGCCGCCGGTTCTCATTGGCGAGGGTCGCTGCCGTATACTGGGCGATCATGAATCCGGAATTGCTGCCGGCATCGCTGGCAAGGAATGGCGGCAGGCCACTGACCAGCGGGTTGATCAGCCGATCCATGCGCCTCTCGCTCATGGCCGAAATCTGCGCCAGCGCGACTGCCAGACTATCGGCTGCCTGCGCAAGCGCTGGAGCAACCGCATGAGCCTCCGACGAGACAATCGGGCTTTCGGGCGTTCCCGACACCGCGGGATTGTCCGTCACCGATGCGAGCTCCCGATCGACCACTGCTGCCGATGTGTCGAACACGTCACGGGCCGCACCATGGGCGTGCGGTATCGACCGCAGGCTGAGCGCATCCTGCGTACGCCGCCCCACCGCAGCGGCGACAAGACCACTGCCTGTCAGGCGAAGGCGCAACGAGGCACCGACCTGTGCGATGCCTCGCGAGGGGCGAAGCGCAAGCACGGCCTCGTCGAACGCGGCCATCTGGCATCCAGCCGCCTCAAGCGTCAGCGCGCCGATCGCATCCGCCCAGTCAAGGAGCTGTTCGGCCCTTGCCAGGGCGATGCTCGCCAAACCGGTGGCACAAGCCGTGCCGTTGACCAGACTGAGCCCTTCCTTGGCGCCCAGCACCAGGGGCTTGAGGCCGATCGAAACCAATGCGTCGCGGCCGCTCATCCGCCTGCCTGCAACGCGGGCGCTGCCTTCGCCGATCAGGACGAGTGCCGTATGGGCGTTGTGTGTCAGATAGCCTGCCGAACCTCGCGACGGCACGTCCGGAATGCAATCTTTCGCCAGAAACGCCGCGAGGTGGTGCAGGATGTCTGGCCGTACACCGGAATGGCCGTGGGCAAAATTGGCAATCTGCGCCGCGATGATCGCGCGCACTTCGCGTGGCGCCAAGAGATCGCCTACGCCGCAGGCATGGCTGAGGATAATGTTTCGCGACAACCGGCTTTGCGAGGCACGATCGATGACCGTATCGGACAAAGCCCCGACACCGGTATTGATGCCGTAGGCACGGATACCTTTTTCAACGATGCGCTCGACGATGCGGCTGGCATTGTCGACGCGTGCCCATGCCGCAGGCGAGAGAGCAAGCGCATGCCCTGCCCCGACCCGCGCCACATCGCGCCAGCCGAGCGTGGTCTCGATGGTAACCTTCATTGTCCGCTTCCAAAATGGCCGATGAACTGGCGAAACGCCGGCGATCCGCCGCCGCCGAACATCTCATCGGGCGTTCCACTGCTCTCCACAAGGCCCTCCTTCATGAAGACAACACGGTTGGAGACATTGCGGGCGAAGCTCATCTCATGGGTGACGACGAGCATCGTCATGCCTTCCTCGGCAAGCGCGCGCATGACGCGCAGCACCTCACCGACAAGTTCCGGATCGAGCGCCGAGGTTGGCTCGTCGAACAGCATGACCTTGGGCTTCATGGCAAGCGCGCGCGCGATCGCTGCGCGCTGCTGCTGGCCGCCCGACAGGTGCGCCGGATAGGCATGGCGCTTGTCGGCAATGCCAACCTTCTCCAGCAGTGCTTCGGCCTCGGCAATGGATTCGGCGCGCGATCGCTTCAGAACGTGAACCGGACCTTCAATGACGTTTTGCAGGATCGTCATGTGGGACCAGAGGTTGAACGACTGGAACACCATTCCGAGTTCAGAGCGGATGTGGTCCACCTGCTTCTGGCTCGCCGGCCGGGTCCTGCCGCCCTTGTGCACCATGCGGATCTCTTCGCCATCCACCCAAATCTCGCCGTCGCTCGCGGTCTCGAGGAGATTGATGCAGCGAAGGAACGTCGATTTGCCCGAGCCGGATGCACCGAGCAGGGAAATGACATCGCCATCCTGGGCATCGAGAGAGATGCCGCGCAGGACTTCGTGTGTCCCGAAGCTCTTGCGGATGTTGCGAACGGAAAGTCGTGTGACACCTGGCATGAAAGCTCCAATCGTGGTCGTTTCGCAGCTACGCTTTCAGCGCCGGCGGGGCGGCGCGGCGATGTCGCGAGAGCGAGTATTCCAGCAAGGACATGGCCTGCAGGATGATGAAGTTGAGAACGAGATAGATGACGGCGGCGCAGAGGAAGACTTCCATTGTCCGGTAAGTCTGCGAAATCAGACGCTGCGCCACTCCGGTGACTTCCCAGACGGTCACGAGGCTGGCGAGCGCCGTTGATTTCATCATCAGCACGATCTCGGTCGAGTAGGCCGGCAGCGCGTGACGGAAGGCAATCGGTGCCAGAATGCGGCGAACGAGGAGCGGGCCGGACATGCCGATCGAGCGTGCCGCCTCGATCTCGCGCGGCGAGACCGCGCGAATGCCGCCGCGAAAGATCTCGGCCGAATAGCCGGCGGTGCACAGTGCCAGCGACAGGACCGCGCAGACGAAGGGCTCGCGCAGGAACGGCCAGAGGAACGAGTAGCGGATGAACCCGAATTGACCCAGGCCGTAAAACACCAGGAACATCTGGATCAAGAGCGGCGAACCGCGGAAGATGAAGATGTAGCCCTTGGCGATCGCCGCAAGCACCGGATTGCCCCCGATGCGCATCCATACGATCAAAAGCCCGAGAATGCCGCCGAAGAAGACCGCAAGGGAAAACAGCGCCAAGGTCATCGGAACGGCCTTGAGCAGGGTCATCATGGTCTGGGTGAGAAATGCAAAATCCATTCTACGATCCTCAAGCCTTGCCCATGGCCGCAGTCGGCATGCTGCGGTTTGCCCGTCGCTCTGCTCCGTTGAAGACGCGATCGGACAGGCTGGTCAAAATGAGATAGAGCGCGCCGCCGACGATGAAGAAGAGGAAGTACTGCCGCGTGGAGCCTGCTGCGACCTGGCTGGTACGCATCAACTCGGCAAGGCCGGTGACCGAGATCAGCGCGGAATCCTTGAGACTGAGCTGCCAGACATTGCCGAGGCCCGGAATGGCAAGGCGCAGGACCTGCGGAATGATGATGCGACGAAAACGCAGGCTTTGCGGCATGCCGATCGCCGAAGCAGCCTCCAGCTCGCCCTTCGATATTGCCTGAAAGGCACCGCGAAACACCTCTGCCTGGTAGGCGCCGGAAATGATGCCGACCGCCAGTGCGCCGGCGAGGAATGACGGCAGGCCGAGGAAACCCTCGTAACCCATCGCTTTGCCCATGGAGGTGATCGCAGACGAGCCGCCGAAGTAGATGAGATAGATGATCAGGAGTTCCGGCACGCCGCGAAAGACGGTCGTGTATATGTTGCCCAGCGTTGCGAGAAGGACGTTTCCGGACAATTTGGCGGCGGCGATCCCCGCGCCAAGTACGGCTCCGATTGCGAGCGCGGTCGCCGTGACGCAAAGCGTCATCAATGCCGCAAGAAGGAGCAGCGCACCCCATCCAGTCGAGCCGAATCCAATCAATTGCAGTGTTGCCATACCCGTGTCCCCGCGCCCGCCAGTCTCTCGACGGTGTCAGAATAGCATGCGGTCCCCGGCAGAAAAGCCGGAGACCGGGACCGCCGGCTTTCGCCGGTCGAGCGTTATTGCGGGCTGACGTCGACCTTGAACCACTTCATCGAGAGGTTCTTCACTGTGCCGTCGGCAAGTGCCGATTTGATTGCCTCGTTGAACTTGTCGCGCAGATCGGTATCGGCCTGGCGAATGCCAAGGCCTTCGCCCTCACCCCAGATCGAGCCGACGATTTCGGGACCGGTAAATGCGAGTGTATCGTTTGCGGACTGGAATGCATTGGCGAAATAAACGGCATCGTCGAAGCCGAGATCAATACGGCCGCTCTGCAAGTCGAGATCGCGGTCGGCACCGGTCTTGTATTCCCGGATATCAGCGATATCGCCGAAATTGTCATAGACGAACTTCGCGTAAACCGTGGCCGCCTGGATGCCGATGGTCTTGCCCTTGAAGGCTTCCTTGAGTGCGTCGATTTCCTTCACGCCGGTCTGGCCTGGCGTCATCTTGATCGTTGCGCCAGTGCCGGCTGCACTCGCCAGGGGGCTATCCTTGGCGGTCGCAAACGCTGCAGGCGTTGCAGCGTAGGGGATGGTAAAGCCGATGACTTTCTTGCGATCCTCGGTGATCGACAGCGCATCCATGATCACATCGAACTTGCCGGCGTTGAGCGCCGGGATCATGCCGTCCCAATCGGATGCGACGAGCTTGCAATCGATCTTGGCGCGCTCGCAGAGCACCTTGGCAAGCTCGGGCTCGAAACCGCCGAGCGATCCATCGGCATTGGTCATGTTCCAGGGTGCATAGGCACCCTCAAGCGTGATCGTGGCAGTCGTCCAATCCTTTGCAGCAACCGGGGCCGCAAAGACGGAGAGCGCCATGGCGCCGGAAAGAAGCAGTGTGCTGAATTTCATTGAAGGATCTCCTCTGAAGTTACAATTGGCCTTTCGGCTCGATCGACCGGTCTGCGCCGGCTTGCCTGCCACGCACTTCAAAGAAGTTGATCGACAGGTTGTATAGGGTACCATATGAGATATTTTATGATATGCAAGGGGAAAGTCGGTTTATCGGGCGAATTCCGTTCGTGCAAAAGGAATAGGCAATGAAGCGTCCTGGAGAGATGAAGCGTGAGTTGGCCCAGAACGATACCGCACCGCTCTATGCTGGTGTCAAGCAGATGATTCTTGACCGCATCCACAGCGGCGAGTGGCCGCCCAAATACCGCGTGCCCTCGGAGAACGAATTGGTCAGCGAGCTTGGCGTCAGCAAGATGACGGCCAATCGCGCCCTGCGGGAACTCGCAACAGAGGGAGAGCTTGTGCGCATCCAGGGCGTCGGCTCATTTGTTGCCGAGCGCAAGGGCTATTCGGCGCTGTTTGAGGTGCGCAACATCGCCGACGAAATCGCTGAGCGCGGCCACACGCACGAGGCTTCGGTCGTCATCCTTGCCCAGGAAGCCGCTTCACCGGAGGTTGCCGACGCGCTTGAGCTCGATATCGCGGCACCCGTCTTCCACTCGCTGATCGTCCACAGCGAAAACGGCGTGCCAGTCCAGATCGAAGACCGCTTCGTCAATCCGGCCGCCGCGCCGGACTACCTTTCCCAGGACTTCTCGTCGCTCACGCCCAACGTCTATCTGACGGCTGCCGCACCACTCAGCGGCTCCGAACACATCGTGGAGGCTGCCATGCCTCAGGCCTGGGAATGCAAATTGCTGACGATACTGAGGAGCGAACCTTGCCTGACGATCCGCCGCCGAACATGGTCGGAGCGGCATGTCGTCTCCACCGCACGGCTCGTCTATCCCGGTTATCGCTACCGCCTGGAGACCCGGAGCGGTAGAGTTTTCGAGGAATGAGCAACCTCAGTTGTATATGGGACTTAGGCCTGATGGCGGTTCAGCCGACGTCCGCAGCCATCCGCTTCCTCGCCGCTTTGGAGCGGCGCGGTTTTCGTGGCGACGGCGCGTGGGAGCGCCAGACTTCCGGGGGCTCACCAACGCCCTCAAGCGGCATCCGGGCGATGGAGCGTCTTCACCTCCAGGAAGTCTTCAAGGCCGAACATCCCGCCCTCGCGTCCGTTTCCTGATTGCTTATAGCCGCCGAAGGGGCTGCCGTAGCGGTGCGGCGCACCATTGATATGGACCATGCCCGCGCGAAGCCGCGAAGCGACGCGCTCTGCGCGCGCCGGATCACCGGTCTGCACATAGGCGGCGAGGCCGTAGCTGGTGTCGTTGGCGATCGCGATCGCCTCCTCTTCGGTGTCGAACGGCATGATCGCCAGCACCGGACCAAACACCTCTTCGCGCGCAATGCGCATCGAGTTGTCAACATCGGCGAAGATGGTCGGCTTGACGAAATAGCCGGTCTCAAAGCCGTCCGGCTTGCCGGCACCGCCAACAAGCGTTCGCGCACCTTCGGCAATCCCGGCTTTGATCAACGCTTGCACGCGTTTGAACTGCACGTCGCTGACCAGCGGCCCGATATGCGTTCCCGCTTCGGCCGGGTTGCCGACCACGACCTCGCGGCCCACGCGCTCGGCGATCTCAACCGCCCTCGCATAGACCGACCTCTGAACCAAGAGCCGCGTCGGTGCATCGCAGGACTGGCCGGAGTTGTTGAAGCATTCGAGAACGCTGCCAGTGATCCGCTCCTCAAGATCGGCGTCCTCGAAGACGATATTCGGAGACTTGCCGCCAAGCTCCAGCGTGACGCGCTTGACTGTTTCAGCCGCATCCTTGCTGACCGCGATGCCGGCACGCGTCGAGCCGGTAAACGACATCATATCGACGTCCCGGTGCCGTGACAGTGCAGCACCCGCATGGACGCCGTCGCCGTTGACAAGATTGAAAACGCCTGCGGGCAAGCCCGCCTCATCGATCATCTCGGCATAGAGCAATGCGCTCAGCGGCGTAAACTCGGAGGGCTTCAACACACAGGTCGAACCCGTGGCCAGGGCCGGGATAACCTTCAGCGCGATCTGGTTGATTGGCCAGTTCCATGGCGTAATGAGGCCGCAGACGCCGATCGGTTCGCGCAACAGCACGTCGCCGTTGCCAAGCACCTCGCGCGTCTCCAGGCGCTTCAGGGCGTCAATGAAGCCTTGCAGATGGCCGACGCCGACGTCGGCTTGCTGCTCGCAGCTCATGGTGATCGGCGCCCCGAGTTCCAGCGTGATCGTCTGCGCCATCTCGTCATAGCGACGCTTGTAGATCGAGAGGAGTGCCTCCAGCAGCGCCAGGCGCTCTTCGACGCTCGTGCGGCTATAGCTCGCAAACGCCGTTTTCGCAGCCGCAACCGCCCGGTCGATATCGGCGGCTGTCCCCATGGATATGACGGCCACGGGCTGCTCGGTCGCCGGGTTCAGGACTTCAAGGTCATTTTCGGCAAGAGGGGCTACCCATTCACCGTTGATATAGAATTTCCGCTTGTCGAGCATTGGGTGCCTCCCTCAAATCTGGTCTGTCTTGTCGGTAAGCCAGTCGGTGATCAACTGACGGTATCGCTCGCCGCTGAAGCTCGGAAAGTGGCCGCCGTGGACGATCCGGGCGGGAATTTTAAGAAGCCTTTCCATCGTGGCGAGATAGTCCTGCGCATTGGAATGATAGGTGTCTTCGATGAGCGGGCCGTCGTAGAGAATGTCGCCGGAAAATAGCACTGCCGTCTTCTCTTCCCAAAGCGCGATGCCGCCCGGGGAATGCCCGGGCGTGTGGATGATCTCGAAGCTGCGATCGCCGAGGTCGATCACATCACCGTCTTCGAGAATCCGGGTCGCGGGCGCCTTCCTAACCGCATAGCATTTGGAACAATAGGGTTCGGGTGGAAGGGCGCTGAAGATTTCATCGGCCACGTAGGGATCGGCGAGCGTGTTCGTCCGCGTGGGATTGGCAAGCAGGTCGGCTTCGGCCGCATGCACGGCGCGGCAGTCGAACTCGTGATGGCAGCCAATATGGTCGAAATGGGTGTGGCTGGCGACAGCGATCAGATCGCGCTCGGTGACGAGCGGCACCCATTCGCGCAGGGAAACAACACCCATGCCGCTGTCGACCAGCATGTCGCGGTCGCGTCCGCGCACATGCCAGATGTTGCAACGGTAGAACTCCTGAATATAGGGTTCGGAGATCGCCGTGACATCGTCCTCGAGATGGCGGACCTTATACCATCCATCCGCCCTGATGCGTTCCCTCCCCTTCAATGTCCACCGGCCCGCGCCGGCAGGGCGACGACATCTGCGGGGTTGACGGCAAGCGCTACGTTTTGGCCCACGGCGACATCCGTCGTCTGGGGCATGTGAGCGATGATCGCGATCCCCGGCACCCTGGCGGATCTCAAATGACAACGGTGATGCGTGCCGAAAAAGGCGGTGCTCGTCACCATCGCATCGCCGAGCGCGGTCGTCGCCTCGCTTGCCTCGCCGCTGCGGCGCAAGTGCTCCGGTCGTATGCAAAGGGTCACCTTCTGACCTCCAGAAGGCGGCGCAGCCGTGAAATTCCGATGTGCGAGGGTGATCCTTCCGAGTGCCGTTTCGACCTGCGCATGGGCTGCATCCAGCGACCTGACGGTGCCGGACACGAGATTGACTTCGCCCATGAAGGCGGCCGAAAACAGCGAGCGCGGGCGCATATAGATGTCCGTCGGCGGCCCGAAATCCTCGATACGACCCTGGTTCATCACCACGATCCGGTCGGCAATCGCCATCGCCTCTTCCTGGTCGTGGGTTACATGCACGAAGGTCGTGCCGACGCGCTTCTGGATCGCTTTCAGTTCGTCCTGCATCTGGCGACGCAGTTTCAGGTCCAGCGCACCAAGCGGTTCATCCAGCAAAAGGACGTCGGGATCGACGGCAAGCGCACGGGCAAGCGCCACGCGCTGCCGCTGGCCGCCGGAAAGCTCATGCGGTTTTTTCTCGGCCGATGCCTTCAGACCGACAAGGTCGAGGAAGCTCCTCGCACGCTCGTCGCGCTCCACCTTGCCGACACCGCGCATCCTCAAGCCGAAGCCAACATTCTCCTTGAGCTTCATGTGTGGAAACAGCGCGTAGTCCTGGAACATTGTCGTCGTCGGCCTGCGTGCCGGAGGCACGTTGGTCATCTCCCTGCCGCCGATCGCGATGCGTCCCCTTGTCGGCGTCAGAAAGCCGCCCAGAATGGACAGAAGCGTGGTTTTGCCGCATCCCGAAGGCCCAAGCAGCACGATGAACTCGCCTGCAGCAATGTCGAGCGAAACATCATCGAGCGCGGTGAAACTGCCGAAAGTCTTGGTTGCGTTTGTGATCGAAACCGGAGCGGTCATGATTTCTTGGTCCTTCCGAACAGGCACAGCTCCAGCACGATCAGCACCATGACAGAGACGAGGAACACCAACGACCCGATGGCATTGGTCTTCGGATTGAGGCCGGAGCGCAAAAGGCTCCAGATCTCTACGGGGAGCGTGACGTCAAAGCGAGACAGCAGGAAAGCGATGATGAACTCGTCCCAGCTGAAGGTCACCGAGAGGAAAAAGGCGGCAAGCAGCGATGGCATCAGCATTGGCGCCGTGACCAGCATCATGACTTTCATGTCATTGGCGCCGAGGTCGCGGGCAGCCCGTTCGATGTTGACGTGGTGCTCGCCCATCGACGAGTAAATAATCGCAAAGCAGAGCGGCAGGTTGATGACCACGTGCCCGATACCGACCGTCCAGAGGGACAGGCCGATGCCCAGCGTGTTGAGGACCGTGAGCAGCCCAAGCGCGATGATGAGATAGCTGACCGTCATCGGCGCGATCAATAGACCACGCTGCCATGCGGAGCCTGGCAGCTTGTAGCGCGCAAGTGCGTAGGCCGCCAGAAACCCGAGCAGGCAGGCGACGAATGAGGAGATGGTCGCGACCAGAAAGGAGTGCAGCAGCGCCGCCATCAGCTTGCGGTCGGCAAGGACCGCTTCATACCATTGCAGGGAAAAACCGTTGAACGGCGGGATGGGCAGGCGTCCGTCCTGGAAGGAAAAAAGCACGAGGACCACGACTGGCAGGAAAATGAAGCCGAAAATCAGGCCAGCGTAGGCGATCGCGAGCCATGTGGAGAGCCTCTTGCCAAGCATCACGCCCTCTCGATCTTCAGCCAGCGGGCGCAGGCGACATAGGCGGCGGTGACCGCCAGCATCAGGATGATCGACAATGCTGCTGCCATCGGGAAATCGGCGCGGCGCCCGAGCTGCAGCATGATGATCTGCGGCAGCACAAGTTCATTGTTGCCGCCCAGAATCTGCGGCGTGACGTAGTCGCCGATGCACAGTACGAATGTCAGGAAGGCGCCCGTCATGATGCCTGGCAGCGTCAGTGGCAAGACAACATGCCAGAACGTCTGCAGCGCATTGGCCCCAAGATCCGCCGCGGCCCGCCGATAATTTGGCGATAGTTGCACGAGGTTGGCATAGATGGTCAGCGTCAGAAGCATGACGAAGAAATGCACGAACCCGATGACGGTGGCCGTGCGATTGCTGGCAAGTTCCAGCGGCTCGCTGATCAGGCCGCTCTGCATGAGTGCCTGGTTGATGACGCCGTTGCGCGAGAGAACCAGCAGCCAGGAATAGGAGCGGACGACATAGGACGTCCAGAACGGGAGAACTGCCAATATCAGCGCGGTCCGCTGAAAGCGTTGAGGCACGCGCTCGGCGATGATCCAGGCAAGAGGATAGGCGAGCAGAATGGAGAAAATCGTGACGATGGCGGTGATTTCAAGCGAGTTGATCAGGCCCTTCAACAGAGCGTCCTTCTCGAAGAACGCAATGTAGTTGCCGAAGCTCCAGAGGCGGACAATCGAGCCGCTTTGCTGCGACCACAGGCTCATCGCCGCCATGAAAAGAAACGGCGCAACGAAGAATGCGATCGTCCAGACAAGTGCGGGAGCGACGAACCCCCAAGCCTTGCGATGCTCTGTATCTTCGAGAGAAAGCGTAGCCATGCTCAAGGCTCCGTCGTCCCTCTCCTTTTTTTCAGGGAGAGGGTCATGGTGAGGGCACATAAGAGAACGATCAGCCTGTCAGTTCTGAAGCATTTCGGTCCATACGTCCTGCATCTTCGTATCAAGCTCGGCGCTCGGGATCGGATAGAGCTGTGTGCGCTTGAGATAGTTCGCCTGCTCGTTCCAGCGCAGCGCCGTCTTCTGTTCGCCAGTCAGGTGTTCTCCGGCCTTCGCATTTGCGGGCATGGCCCAGTAGCAGGATGAGGTCGCAAGCCGTGCTTGGCCTTCGGGGCTGACGATATACTGAACGAACTTCAGCGCCAGATCCTTTTTCTTGGAATCCTTCATGACGCCGATCGACTGCGCCCAACGCACCGCACCCTGGTCCGGAATGACCCAGTCGAGATTGGGCTTGTCCTTGACCAATCCGGCCGTCAGCCATTCGCCCCCGCCGAAGACGATATCGACCTCACCCGTCGCGAGTGCCGTTTGCGAGGAGACGACGTCGCTCACCTGCTTGGAATTCTTCTTCAGGGCGAAGAGCTTGTCCTTGATTGCCGGCAAATCTGCTTCCTTGAGATCGGCCGTCGCCTTGCCCAGGTCGATACCCGTGAGGCCGATCATCGGCAGATAGTAGTCGTAGACTGCGATGCGACCCTTGTATTTGTCCGACCACAGCTTGGACATATCCTTCATATCGGCCGGATCAACTTTGCTCTTGTCGTAGGAGACGGTGTTGTAGCCGAACTTTTCGGTGACCGCATATGTCTTGCCAGCACGGGTGTTGTTGTCCTGCATGCGCACCTCCGGGAAGATGTCGGCATTGGGAAGGGCATCGGCCGGGATGTCGGCGAGGATGTTCTTGTCCACCGCGCGCTGTACATCGACACCGTCGATCACCAGGACGTCCCAATCCCCAGGCTGGGACTGATCGATGATCGACAGGCCCGCGCCTGTCCCCTCATATTCCTTGAGGTTGACCTTGACGTCGTTGGCCTTTTCGAATGGCTCGATCAGAGCCGGGTCGGTGTGGTCGCACCAGACGAGCGCATTCAGCTCCTCCTGTGCCAAGACTGGTGCTGGAGAAAGGACGGCGTACGCCGCGGCGAGTGACAAGGCGGCGGTCGAAGACAGGAATCTGCGCGCAAAGGCGCCATTGCGGAGGTGGATCATCATGTTGCCCTCTGGTCAGCGACGCTCATTTCGGCGCCTTCAGGAAAAAGATTGAATGAGTTCATTTTTTAAGTCAATATGAAATTTGAGGACATTCATAATTTGAGAGAGTCGGGAATGACGGGACTGCGCGCAAGGCAGAAAGCCGATCGGAATCGCCGCATCCTGGAGGCAGCGACAAGCCTGTTCCGTGAGGTCGGATACGATAGCGCTCGCATCGAGGACATCGCCGAACAAGCAGCAGTCTCGGTGGGAACATTCTACAACTACTATCAGAACAAGGGCGACATTCTGGTTGCCGCAGTCTCGATGGAAGTCGAGGAAGTCCTTGAATCCGGGATGGCAATTGTCGAAAATCCGCCGGTGGCAACGCTCGAGGCACTGCAGGCACTGATCGACCAGTATTTCGATCACTCGCTTGTCTATCTGAGCAAGGAAATGTGGCGCACAGCGATGGCAACGTCCATTCAGCAGCCCGACAGCCCCTTTAGCCGCCGCTATACCGAACTCGATGGTCGACTTTGCGACCAGGTTTCGATGCTGATCCAAAAACTGCAATTGCGTGGAGTCGTCATGCCGGGCATTGACGCGGTTGCCGTCGGGCAGATGGCCTTCAACAATCTCAACATGATGTTCATCGAATTCGTCAAGGACGACGCGATGACACTGCAAACGCTAAAAGAACGCGTTGCGCGGCAGAACCGACCACTTGCGCTGCTGATCAGCAGCCCCAGAATTCAATAAAAGACGGGAGACTTTGGGATGGAACAACAGCAACATGCCGTTCTTGCGGCTGCCGAGCGCCTGGTCGACGCCTTCGGGCGTCATGACCGCGACGGCTATTTCGCCGCCTTCGCGCCGGAGGCCACCTTCATATTCCACAATCTGGACCGGCAGTTGCGCTGTCGCGCTGCTTACGAGGCTGAATGGCAGCTCTGGGAAACACGGGACGGATTTCGTGTGACGGGTTGCCGCTCCACCGAACCGCATGTTCAAGTCGTGGGGCCTGTCGCCATTTTCACCCATCGTGTCGAAACCGATCTCGTCTTTGATGGTGCGTTGGCGACAAACACCGAGCGGGAAACCATCGTGTTCGAGAAGAAGGCAACGGGTGAGTGGTTGGCGATCCACGAGCATCTGTCGCCACTGGCATGAGAACTGAGGCAGCCGCCCGTACGACATATCGCGATGCAATGGTCATAGGAGAAGGACAAGACGAATGGTTGATCTGAAGAAGAAGCTCGAAGAGCTGCGCGGAAAATTCGCCGACAGCGCCGAATTTTTCGACCCGCGGTTTCGCCGCGTGGCCGAGAAGATTTTCAAGGGGGGCACCCGTGCGGCGCCCTATTCCGGCATCTCAACCTTTGCGAGCCTTCCCTACAAGGACGTGAATTTCGCTGCCCCTGACTTCGGCGACCTGCAGGTGGCCGCGATCGGCATTCCGATGGATCTCGGCGTCAGCAATCGCCCAGGTTCCCGTTTCGGGCCCCGCGCCGTCCGCAGTATCGAACGCATCGGCCCCTACAATCATGTCCTCGACTGTGCACCTGCCTATGACCTGCGCGCCGCCGACATCGGCGACGTGCCGTTCGGCAGCCGCTATCGCCTGGAACAGTGCCATCAAAACATTGAGACAGTGATCGCACAGATCGTCCAGGCCGGCATCATTCCTGTCTCGGTTGGCGGTGACCATTCCATCACCCACCCAATCCTGAAGGCTGTCGGCGCCAGGCAGCCGGTCGGATTGATCCATATTGACGCGCATTGCGACACCGGCGGCCCTTTTGATCAGACGAAATTCCATCACGGCGGGCCAATGCGAAACGCTGTTCTGGACGGTGTCCTCGATCCCACCAGGACCATACAGATCGGCATCAGGGGGCCTTCGGAATATCTCTGGGAGTTCTCCTATGAATCCGGAATGACGGTCATTCATGCCGAAGAGGTTACCGGCATGGGCGTCGCGGCGATCATCGAGAAGGCACGGCAGATTGTCGGAGACGGACCGACCTATCTGTCCTTCGATATCGACAGCCTGGATCCCGCGTTCGCTCCCGGCACCGGGACACCAGAAATTGGCGGACTGACAAGCCGCGAAGCGCTGGAACTGCTTCGCGGCCTCAAGGGTCTCAACTTCGTCGGTGCCGATGTGGTCGAAGTCGCCCCGCAGTACGACAGCACCACAAATACCGCCCAAGCCGGGGCGCAGGTACTCTTTGAAATCCTGAGCCTCCTGGTTTTCAGCCCCGCACTCGCAAAACGAGCCTAGACACTGCGGGTCGATGGGAAACGCGCTGACAAGGGCTGCATCCAGCCCCTTGTCAGCGCGCGTTATTGTCGCAATGCACGAAAAAGACGTGGAATCCGTTGAACGCCCTTGGCGATTGGCCCCAGCGACTGCATAATGCTGATTCTACGAACATCGCGGCTGATCGGCAATCAGACTGTCTCGAACTTCGTGTAAGCATTTGGAACAACAGCTAGTCTGACGCGTTTACCTTACGCGAGCCGACCGTGCAGCGATCCCGTCCTAACAACCGGCCGCGGGAGAGCACGATGCAAAAGAGCGAATGCGACGTATTCGATCTGTTTTCAGAGATCTATACGAACGCCGCGCAAGAAGAGCTTAGTCTCCAGGAATATCTCCTGGCTTGCCGCGATGACAAAAGGATGTATGCGACCGCGCAGGAACGCATGGTAGAAGCCATTGGCGAGCCTACGTTCATCGATACGAGCGCGGACGAGCGTCTGGGACGGATCTTTTCCAACCGGACAGTCAAGGTCTATCCGTCATTTGCCGATTTCTTCGGCATGGAAGACACAATCGAGCGTATTGTCGGCTATTTCAGATACGCGGCGCAAGGTCTCGAGGAACGCAAGCAGATTCTCTATCTTCTTGGTCCGGTGGGTGGCGGAAAGTCCTCGCTTGCGGAGCGGCTCAAGAAGTTGATGGAACGCTTCCCGATCTACACCCTGGCCATTGATGGAAAGATCAGCCCGGTTTTTGAATCCCCTCTCGGCCTCTTTCACCCGGACAGAATGGCGGATCTCCTGGAGGAGAAGTACGGGATCGCGAGGCGGCGCCTGACAGGGCTGATCTCACCCTGGGCAACAAAACGACTGGACGAAATCGGCGGCGACATCTCCAAATTCAGCGTCGTCAAGCTGATGCCATCCCGCCTTCGCCAGATCGCTATCGCCAAGACCGAACCAGGGGACGAGAACAATCAGGATGTTTCGGCACTCGTAGGCAAGGTCGATATTCGGCAGCTGGAAAATTATAGCCAGGCTGACCCCGACGCCTATTCCTTTAGTGGCGGCCTCAACCGCACGACGCAGGGCCTCCTCGAATTCGTCGAGATGTTCAAGGCACCGATCAAGGTTCTTCACCCTCTGCTGACGGCAACGCAGGAGGGGAGCTACAACGGCACCGAGAATTTCGGCGCATTCCCCTACCAGGGGATCGTGGTGGCCCACTCCAACGAGTCCGAATGGCTCCAGTTCAAGAATAACAGGAACAACGAAGCCTTCCTTGACCGGATCCTCGTCGTGAAGGTGCCATATTGCCTGCGGGTGACGGAAGAGCGGCTGATCTACGAGAAGCTGCTGCGGGAAAGCGAATTGGCAAAGAGCCCCTGTGCGCCGGAGGTGCTGGAGAACCTGAGCCGCTTTACGGTTGCGACGCGCCTTGCGCGCCACGAGAACTCGCCACTCTACACCAAGATGCGCGTCTACGATGGCGAGAACCTCAAGGATACCGACCCCAAGGCGAAATCCGTACAGGAATACCGCGACGCTGCCGGCGTTGACGAGGGCATGACCGGGATCAGCACCCGTTTTGCCTTCAAGGTCCTGTCTGAGACCTTCAACTACGACACCAAGGAGGTCGCCGCCGATCCCGTTCACCTGATGTACATCATGGAGCAGGCAATCCGGCGCGAGCAGTTTCCCAAGGAGATAGAAGCAAGCTACCTCGACTTCATCAAGTCCGAGCTTGCAGCCCGCTATGCCGAGTTCATCGGCCACGAGATTCAGAAGGCCTATCTCGAATCCTACAGCGAGTACGGACAGAACCTCTTTGACCGCTACATCGCCTATGCCGATGCCTGGCTCGAGGACCAGGATTTCAAGGACGCCGATACCGGTCAGATCCTCAACCGGGAGATTCTCGACGGCGAACTTTCCCAGATCGAAAAACCCGCCGGCATTGCAAATCCAAAGGACTTCCGCAACGAAGTGGTGAAATTCACGCTGCGCGCGCGGGCAAAGAACCATGGCCGCAACCCCTCCTGGACGAGCTACGAAAAGCTGCGCGAGGTCATCGAGAAGCGCATGTTCGGCCAGGTCGAGGATCTTCTGCCGGTCATCAGTTTCGGATCCAAGAAAGACAGCTCGACCGAAAAGCAGCATGCCGAGTTCGTTCAGCGCATGACCGAGCGCGGCTATACGGCGCGCCAGGTCCGCCGGCTTGTCGACTGGTATATGCGGGTAAACAAGGCCGGTTGACGATGCCGAAACGAGGGATTGGCAGATGCCGAATTTCATCGATCGCCGGCTTAACCCGAAGGACAAGAGCCTCGGGAACCGGCAACGTTTCCTGAATCGGGCTCGCGAAGAACTAAAACGAGCGATCAAGGATCAGATCAAATCCGACAGGATTGTCGATGTGGACGCTGCTCACGGCGTACCCATGCCGACGCGCGGTGCTGGCGAACCGACCTTTCGACCCTCCCCCGGCAGCGGCATCCGCGAACATGTTCTGCCCGGCAACAAGGAGTTTTCTGCCGGTGACCGCCTCTCCAAGCCGGAGAGTGGGGCCGGCGGCATGGGCCGTGGCGCCGGTTCGGGTGGAAGCGACGATGAATTCCAGTTCGTGCTGTCGCGGGAAGAGGTGCTTGACCTCTTCTTCGAAGATCTGGAGCTCCCCGATATGGTGAAGCTGAACCTGAAGGAGACGGTCACCTTCAAATCGCACCGGGTCGGCTTCACCACCGCCGGCACACCGACCAACATCAATATAGGCCGGACCATGCGCAACAGTTTTGGCCGGCGCATGGCTCTGCAGCGGCCGAGCGAAAGGCAGATACAAGCCCTTGCCGACGAAATCTCAGCACTCGAGAAAGAGGCCAACTCGCCGGAGGATAATCGTCGGCTCAAGGCGCTGCGCCAGGAACTGGAGGCGCTGGAGCGTCGGCGCCGGCGTATCTCCTACGTTGATCCTGTCGATGTGCGCTTCAATCGATTTGAGCGCCAACCGGTACCGAATGCCAACGCTGTCATGTTCTGCCTGATGGATGTCTCGGCCTCGATGGGGGAGCGCGAGAAGGATCTCGCCAAGCGCTTTTTCGTGCTGTTGCATCTCTTTCTGAAGCGTCGCTACGAGCGGATCGACATCGTCTTCATCCGCCATACCGATGAGGCCCGGGAAGTTGACGAGGACACTTTCTTCTACAGCAAGCAAAGCGGGGGCACAGTCGTTTCGACCGCGCTGGAAGAGATGTTGCGCATCATCGAGGCGAGATATCCCGCCGGGCTCTGGAATATCTACGCAGCCCAGGCATCCGATGGTGACAACACAAGCGGTGACTCCGAACGCTGTGCAGCCCTGCTTCGCGGGCAACTGATGGAACTTTGCCAATATTATGCCTATGTCGAGATCATCGACGAGCGCGAGACGGAGATATTCGGCTCGACCGACAACGGCACCTCGCTTTGGCGCGCCTACCGTACGGTCGATGGTGACGTGCCAAATTTCCATATGGCCCGTATTGCGAGGCCCGCAAACATCTATCCGGTCTTTCGCAAACTCTTTACCCGCCAACCGGGCGTGCGTGCGCGCAACTGAGGGAAGACCGACATGGCGAAACGCGCGAGCGCAGGCCTTCTGTTTCATGGTTCCGACTGGAATTTCGCGACGCTTTCCCGCGCCTATGAGGCCATAGAGACAATTGCACTCGACGAGATGGGGCTCGACATCTATCCCAATCAGCTTGAGATTATCTCGTCCGAGCAGATGCTCGACGCTTACTCCTCGGTTGGCATGCCGCTGATGTACCAGCACTGGTCGTTCGGCAAGCGCTTCATCTTCGAAGACCAATCGTATCGAAAAGGCCAGCGGGGACTTGCCTATGAGCTGGTGATCAATTCCAATCCCTGCATCACCTATCTCATGGAAGAAAATACCATGGCCATGCAGACGCTCGTCACCGCGCATGCCTCCTTTGGTCACAATCATTTCTTCAAGAACAACTATCTGTTTCGCCAATGGACGGACGCGGGCGCCATCCTCGGCTACATGGACTTCGCCAAGAAATACATCGCCAAATGCGAGGAGCGGCATGGCATCGCGGCAGTGGAGGCGGTTCTCGATTCCGCCCATGCGCTCATGGATCACGGCGTATTCCGCTACCGCCGCCCGCCTCGACTGTCTTCGGAGAAGGTGCGCGAACGTGCGCGCGAACGCTTGGAATATGAAGAGCAGAGCTACAGCGACCTCTGGCGTACGCTTCCGCTCGCGGCCGAGAGCAGGGATCCGGAAGAGGCAGAACGCAATGCCTCCGAGCGGAAGAAGATTTTGAACCTGCCAGAGGAAAACCTGCTCTACTTCATCGAGAAGCATAGTCTGATCCTCGAACCCTGGCAGCGCGAGATCCTGCGGATCGTGCGTGTCATCGCGCAGTATTTCTATCCGCAGCGCCAGACAAAGGTCATGAACGAGGGATGTGCGACCTTCGTGCACTACACCATCATGAACCGCCTCTTTGACCAGGGAAAATTAAGCGAAGGCAACATGCTGGAGTTGCTGCGCAGCCATTCCAATGTCGTCTTTCAGCCTTCCTTCGACGACCCGCGCTTTTCTGGGATCAATCCCTATGCGCTCGGATTTGCGATGATGCAGGACATCGAGCGCATCTGTACGAAGCCGACCGCAGAAGACCAGGAGTGGTTTCCCTCGTTTGCGGGCAACGGCGACTGGCGGGGCACCCTTCTGGATGCCTGGGCGAACCATCGCGACGAGTCCTTCATATTGCAATATCTAAGCCCGGCGATGATCCGCAAATTCCGATTGTTTTCGCTGTCCGATGTCGCAACCGACAACTATTGCGAGGTCTCCTCCATTCACAACGAGCGCGGCTATGCAGCGGTTCGCGCAGCGCTCGCCCGCAGCTATGATGTCGGAGCCCGGCAGCCTGATATTCAGGTCGTCGACGTCGACCTTCTTGGCGACAGGCAACTTCGCTTGAAACACATCGTCAAGGATGGCCTTCGCCTTGAGGAAGCCACTCGAGATGCCACGCTGATGCATCTTCGTCATCTCTGGGGATACGAGGTTAGTTTGGAAGGTGTCGATGGGGCAACCGGCGCGATACTGTACGAGTGCTCGACGGGCTGACATCCCGGGATAGCGCTACTCGACCGTTCCGCTGAGGTCAATGGCGTATCATCACCTTCCAAAGCGCCCGCTTGGCTGAGGGTGCGCTGCATCGCAGCATGAGCATGTCTCGACCAGAAACACAACCCTACAGCGATCAATCACCCGCTAGCAAAACAAAAAGTTGACGTGCCGACATCTAGCCTGTATGAACAACCCATCGATACTTTGTTTGCCGATATTTGTTTTGCGCTTCGCGCGTCGTGACGAACTTCCCCTCTCAAAAGTCGAAAAATGCCCGCTGCGCGTCGCTCAGCGGTGATCGCTATCGCCATGAAAGGGTTCGTTATGAACACTGGTACAGTTAAATGGTTCAATGCCACCAAAGGCTTCGGCTTCATTCAGCCGGATGACGGCAGCGCGGACGTGTTCGTCCACGTGTCTGCAGTTGAACGCGCAGGCATGAGATCAATCGTCGAAGGCCAGAAGCTCGGTTTCGAACTTGAGCGCGACCAGAAGTCGGGCAAGATGTCCGCCGGCCAACTCCAGGCCGCTTAAGTCTTTGCTGTCCATGACCACGGATGTACTGGCATGGAAGCACAAGGTTGTGAAAGGTCAGGCATATGTCTGACCTTTTTTCGTCGAGATCCCTTTGCACGATTGTGCTATCCATGGGCATTACGACCGGACAACAAGTTGCGCATCACCTGCGCTCCGTTAAAAATCGAACAAGGAACACACGTTGAGACACCCGAACGACAATGGCTTTGCAGAACGTCGCAATGCCGCGGCAGTCGCTAAGAAGCAACTGCTGGCGAAGTTTGAATCCGCGCCGAAACCGACCGATCCCGAGATGCAGGAGCGGCTCGCCGCTCGTGTTGCCCTGGCCAGCGCCAAGGAAGCTCGTCGTGCCGAGCGCGAAGCCGCCAAGAAGGCGGAAAATGAGCGCCTCCTGGCCGAGGCCGCATCGCTTGCAGCCGCCGCGCAAGCCCACGAAAAGGCCGAGGCTGAAGCTCGAGAAGCTGAAATCAATA
The DNA here is from genome assembly GCF_056406295.1 of Rhizobium sp. P1_C7. NCBI lineage: Bacteria > Pseudomonadati > Pseudomonadota > Alphaproteobacteria > Hyphomicrobiales > Rhizobiaceae > Rhizobium > Rhizobium sp. P1_C7. The sequence goes on along the minus strand of NZ_JBFUAL010000015.1, from coordinate 23,642 downwards.
ATCGCATTTCGCGCGTTGTAGCTGACGAAGCCGCACGCAAGGCCGAACGGGATCGCCGCTACGCAGCGCGCAAGGCCCGCCAAGGCTGACGATTGATATATGCCGGACGGTGCAGCGTGGTCTTTTCGACCGCGCTGCATATCCAGCCAAAAGCGGATCGATTTTCATGAACGCCCACGCCTACGCAACTGTGGCACCTGCCGAAGACAACGTCGCAAGCTGGTTGAAGATTCTTTCAGCCTATCGCCAGCCACGCATGGGACGGAGCAGCTTCGAGCTTTTCGTTACGCTGCTTCCGTTCATCGCATTTTGGGCCGGCGCCTATATCTGCGTTTACAAGGGTTTCTGGCCCGGGTTGGTGTTGGTCGTTCCGGCCGCGGCCTTCCTGCTTCGGCTATTCATGATCCAGCACGATTGCGGACATGGCTCTTTCTTTGGTCGCCGGCGTCTCGATGACTGGACGGGCCGCGTGCTCGGCGTGCTGACCTTGACGCCCTATGACTATTGGCGGCGAGCACACGCCGCCCATCACGCAACAGCCGGGAATCTGGACGAGCGCGGTCTCGGCGATATCACCACGCTGACGGTCGCTGAGTATCGCTCGCTTCCCAGGTCGAAACGGCTCGCCTACCGACTTTACCGGCATCCGCTCGTGATGTTCGGCATCGGCCCCGCCTGGATTTTTCTTTTCAAGCAGCGACTGCCTTTCGGGATGATGCGCAATGGCTCGTCACCATGGATCTCCACCATGGCCACAAACCTTGCCATCGCCGTGCTGACCGTCGCCGCAATTTGGGCGGTTGGACTGGTACCATTCCTTGTGGTTCATCTCCCCATCGTATTGCTCGCAGGAGCGGCCGGTGTGTGGCTCTTCTACGTTCAGCACCAGTTCGAGGAAACGCACTGGTCAAAGGACGAAGAGTGGCGCTTCCCGCAGGCCGCGCTGCACGGCGCCTCGCACTACGACCTGCCGTTGGCGCTTCGATGGATCACCGGCAACATCGGGGTTCATCACGTCCATCACCTGGCAAGCAGAATCCCTTATTATCGGCTCCCCGAGGTCCTTCGTGACCACCCGGAACTGGCTGATATCGGCCGCATTACCTTATGGGAGAGCCTGCAATGTGTTAAGCTCGTGCTCTGGGACGAAAAGAGCCGAAAGCTCGTGTCCTTCCGCGATGCCGCCAAAGCAGCCACGACCGTCTGACGACCAAATCCGCACACGTCGGCGCGCGCCCCGAGCGCAGCCGGCCATCAAAACTAACTGTACCCGTTCCAAGGATCTAAAATTGAACCCGATCACGCTTACGCCGATCCAAATCAGGGGTCTTAAACTCGCCATGGATGGGGATCTTTTTCCCCAGGACGCGAAGAAATGGACTCACCTGAATGCTGTCGTTACCTATGCAAAAACCGACAGGTTCAAGGAACGGCCGCAGAAGATCAAATTTCTGAGCACCAACACCCTCTCCGAACTGAGGGAGGTTGGCTTTGTTCAACCTCTCGATCCCGATGCAGAGGTGGAACGGACGGCACACAGCATAACGATGGCTGGCAAAATCTGGCTTCTGAAGAATAAATAGTCGCTTCACGCGATTGACGATCGAAGCTCCCGACCGCGGGAGCTTCCCTGGCCCTGCCGACGCCCCTCACCGGAACCGGCGACTGCTCCCACTCGAGGATCTCGATGCATTGCGAGATTTTCGGGCCCATTCCTCCGGCACCCGATCGCGTCTTCGACATCCGGTTTCTTCGCCCTCGGTTAACCGATCTGCATCATACTTGGCAGCTACTGAAAGGCGGCAAACTGAGGCCATGGGCCCTCGTTGCGCCCGTGCAGGTTCGGTGGGTTCAAGAATGTACGACTATTGCATCATTGGCGGTGGTATCGTGGGCCTGGCGGTTGCCATGGCGCTACAGGAAAAGATGCCTGACGCAACCGTGATCCTGCTCGAAAAGGAGCCGGACATCGCCCGTCACCAGACCGGGCACAATAGCGGCGTAATCCATGCCGGCATCTACTACGCCCCAGGCTCGCTGAAAGCGACGTTGTGCCGCGAAGGAGCGGAAGCAACCAAGCGGTTTTGCGCCGAAAATGGCATTCCCTTTGAAACCTGCGGCAAGCTTCTCGTGGCAACCAGTGATGCGGAAATGCGCCGCATGGATAGCCTGGAGGAGAGGGCCCGGCAGAATGGGATCGAATATACCCGCCTGTCGAAATCGCGTCTAAGATCCGACGAGCCTGAAATCGCGGGCCTTGGTGCCCTGCTCGTGCATTCCACCGGTATCGTTGACTACACTGCGGTATGCCGGGCAATGGCGATGCGCATCGAGGAGAAGGGCGGCGAAATCCGCCGCGGGGTCGAGGTCTCGGCCATTCGCGAAAACGAAGATGGTGTCCGGGTCGAAGACGTCACCAGCCGCGTCGAGGCACGCAGGCTCATTGCCTGCGCCGGCCTCCAGTCCGACCGCATTGCCTCTCTTGCGGGCCTGCAAATCGACCATCGAATTGTTCCCTTCAGAGGAGAATACTATGTCCTCTCGGCATCGAGGGCCAGCGTTACCCAGCGCCTGATCTACCCGATCCCCGACCCCGATTTGCCGTTTCTTGGAATTCACCTCACACGAACGATCGACGGCGGGATGACAGTAGGTCCCAACGCGGTCTTAGGCTTCGCCCGGGAAGGATACCCAAAGGGAAGCTTCGCTCTTGCCGACGTCGCAGACATGGCGGCGTTCCCGGGGTTTTGGAGAATGGCTTTGCGCAACTGGCGTTCAGCAATGACGGAATTTGCCAATTCGGCCTCGAAGGCCCGGTATCTCAAAGAGTGCCAGAAATACTGCCCCTCGCTGACGATCGATGATCTCACAACACCGCAAGCGGGCATTCGCGCCCAGGCTGTGATGTCTGATGGTAGCCTGGTGCATGACTTCCTTTTCAAGCAGACAGAACGGATGCTACACGTCTGCAACGCGCCCTCGCCGGCTGCGACCTCAGCCATCCCGATCGGGCGAATGATCGTCGATCGCCTGCTTGGCGGTTGATCATCGCCGGTGGTGCGGGATGTCCCTCCGTAGGTGCCCGATCGCTTGGCCACCATGCCTTTGGCAATTGGCCCGGCATCACCTCCAGGCGTGGGTCCGAGCGAGAATTCGACGCGCGAACGCAGCTTGCCCCAACCTGGCCACCACACTGGTATAGAAAATCATCATGCCCATGGCTGCGGCAGGCGCGATGTCGCCCGCATCGTCCACGTTGAGCACCGTGACAGACGGGAGCCTCGCGTTGGTCGAATAGAGGAACACTACCGCCGACACTCATCGACGTCTATCCTTCTTGCCCGGATACTCAGACCTCTTAAGAAGGTTCGCCAGATGCGCTATGTTGCGGGCCAGCATGGATATCATCGTCTGAACGGCCTCCGGGGTCTTCTTCAGATCAACGAAGTTCGTGGATCCCATGGCCTCGCCGACCCAGTAGGTCACGGCATTGGCCGGGATGGTAAAGCCGACATCATTGAGGGCCTGGAAGACCTCCGCCGAAACATGGTGAGCGCCGTCCTCGTTTCCGACGACGGCAACGGCGGCGACCTTGCCGTATGAGACTATGCGGCCCTGGTCGTCGGTCTCTTCCAGAAATGCGTCCATCCGCTCCAGCGCACGTTTGCAAACGCTTTCTGGCTGTCCGAGCCAGATCGGCGTGCCGACAAGCAGGATGTCGGCGTCCAGAACCTGTCGGCGTATGTCCGGCCACGCGTCGCCCTCGCCTTCGTCAGAGGTGACGCCCGGCTTGATGTTGTGATCGGCAAGACGACCGTTTCCGTCTCGACATCATGCTTATTGAACTCTTCAGCAATGAGTTTGAGCAACTTTCCGGTCGATGAAGCCTCAGAAGAATCCGAGGACTTCAAAGTGCCGTTCAAGGCAAGTGCTTTCAATGACATGACAACTCCTGTTGGTAGGGAACTGAACACTCAATTTGCGTGGCGGGCATCATCGCCAGCGCCGCCGTCAGACGCATTGGCGCTTCCATTCGGCCCGCCAGAGGTGTCGCCGGGATCGATGCCGTGTCCTGGTCAGAGATCTTCAGCGTGCGGCCAGCGGTCTCCCCGCGTGTCCACCGCCGCACTGAGACAGGGATGTCTCCTGTTCGCACAGGGCGAAACCAATCATCACCCGAGTTGTTCCCTGACAGCCAATCCCTTGGTGGTGGAGTCTTAAGTTCCCCAAAAAGGCAAGCCGGGACATCAGGCCTCCGCGCGGATTCACTACACTGGCGGCATCTCTCAACGCCGGTGGTCACGGCCGCCTCAGCCTGAAGGGGCTCTATCGAATTTCAAGCATCGTCAGCGCGTTTTCGATCGCAGCCCCCGAGGCAGTGTTGTCGAACACGCACCAGCCATCGTGCGGCAAGAGTTTCGAGAAGGCTCCTATCTCCCCTTTTGTATAGCTCGAGTAGTAGATTTTTGGCTTGCCATGCAGGCGGAGATAATGCGGCAGATCAGCAAGATCGTCAGCCGACCATACCGGCGCCGGGTCGGCAAGAACCCTGTCGATCGCATATTTCCGCAGCAGGGCGAGTGCCTCTTGCGACGCCCAGCTTTTGTGCCGGACTTCAATAGCCACTGGTCCTGCGTCCGCGCTGCGCATAGTTTTGAATGCGTCCTCCATCTGGTCACGATCGAACGCCAGCGAAGGGGATAACTGGCAGAGCAAGGGGCCACGCTTTCCGCCGAGCGGCGAGATGTCCTCGAGGAAGAGGTCGAACGACCCGCCGATATCCTTCATCGCCCGAACGTGCGTGATCTCCTTGGGGATCTTCACCGAAAAACGAAAGTTGTCGGGTACCGACTCGGCCCAATGCGCAAAGGTCGATGGCTTGTGCCGCCGATAAAAGGTGGAATTGATCTCAACGCCGTCGAACACCGACGCGTATCGGGTGAGCCCGCTCCCTTGCCGGGGAAACCGGTCGGCTACCATCTTGGGAATTGACCAGGCAGCTGTCGCGATGAGCGGCAAATCGAACTCCTTCTACTGCCGTCGAGTGCCGGCGTGCCAGAGGTAATGCGCGGACGGTGACGCGGTTCCATCCGCTGAACGACAGAGACCTGAAACGAGGATTGAGACATGCGTTATGTGCAGCTTCGCGCTTCGTTCTGATCCCGCGGATCGTTTCGACCGTTTCATAGTCTTATCCCCCGCGAGACCGCTCGCGATCGGCACCGAGCGTCGCACCCAGAACCCTCAATCGCTTGAGGAAAGGCTGTTCCCCGTAGCGTTCGATAGCGGCGGCCATCGCGATATTCATGCAAAGGAAGACAGCAACGGCGATCAGGAGAAGCAAGCTGCTATCCCAGAGCAGCACACTTGCCGCGCACAAGACCGTATAGATGAGGGGAACGTGTATCAGGTAGAGAGGAAACGAGATCGATCCGAGAAATGAACCGACCCTGCTCGACAGCAAGCGGGTCAGCGCAGGAGAAGCCAAGCTGGCATAGACGACCAGGGCGGCGCCCAGGGGGTACAGAATCCCTTCCTTGTTTCCTGGCATCAAAGGCCAAGGCAGCCCTGTGTCCCGAAGCTGAGGCGCTACGCCGCCCTGCGAACCGATGATCAGACCCAATGCCAGGGCGAACATCGCATAGTTCGAACGCAATCGTCCGGCAGCCCATGCCTCTCTTAGGCAGATCCCCAGAACAAAGCACTCGAAAGCGAGATGCTGGCTCACCAATGCAGCAATCGCGACCACCAACGCGACCAACAACCTCCCATTCATACCCGGAAAAACGGCCACCGCAAAACAAGCCAGGGAGCCGACGAGTTCGATGCGCATCGTCCAAAGCACGTTGTTGAACAGCGATCCGCCCGTCAGGAAGATGCCGATCGCGCCGTCGTAGAGCGCAGCGCCGAAGCCTGGCACGGGATATTGATAGGTGTATTGCAGCCATCGACTTCCGGTCAGCGCGTAAAGATCGCCTGCCCGGTCAGGCATGGCCATCAATAGGACCCAGGCAAGCAACACGCTTAAGAGCGATGGAACCGCCAGGCGCAAGTATCGCACTGCTACCTTGACCCATAGTGCCTCGGGCCGTCCGATCGCCGCTTGCGTGACGACAAAGCCGCTGAGGACGAAAAAGACGGATACTGCAAAGGGCCCGTTCCACAGGACCGCCACCGGCAAATAGGCCATCCACACGGGTACGTCTGACTGATCGGGCACCAGGTATGGCGTCAAAGCCGACATGATATGGAAGACGACGACAACGACAGCTGCGATCCCTCGCAAGCCGTCAAGATGAGCCAGTCGCCCTTTCTGAGGCGTCGCACCACTTCGCATTGAGACCGCCCCCCAGTCGGCACAACTCGCAGTCCCATCCAAAGCCAGGGAACGCCGATCGGCTGGACCCAGGTCAACAGTTACGATCCCGTCGAGGCAGATGCAACTCGTGTGCTGCACACGACATCCGCGCGCGAGGACGGGGCCGAGCGAACGGCAGGCCAGCAGCCGGCACTCCGATCGCGTCCGGAGCCTCCGAGATGGTGGCTAGGTCCGACCGAAGAACCGCTGCTCCATGTGGCCGGCGGCCTCCAATACGGCACTCGATATGCCTGCGCCGACCTCCTGAACTGCAGGTATGCGAATTGCGCCCCTCCTCACATCACTCGTTGCAAGCACATTGTAAGCACGCTCGTCTTGGAGTGAACGGGCAATAAGTACGCAATGAAGCGGCAACTTTCGCAAGCACAACACCCAATAAATAATCATGTTCACGAATAGTTTTCTCAAGTGCGACTTGTTTATTCAAGTGGACTAGCCTTTTTGTCTTGATGTATATATATTTGTGCTAATGTATACTGGTAGTGATCCGCTCACGGCTACAGCACGGGAACGGTTCGGCTCAAGGACAGGGCGACTTCTTAATGGGACGAAGCGAAGTCGAGAGATGGCGAAGGGATGTGCAGTGTTGCGGCGAAACCTCGATCGTCTCTTGAGCCCCTTGGACGGCATTGGCCTTATTTCCAGTGACGTGTTCGATACATTGCTGCTCCGTCGGCCGCGATCCCAGCGCACGCGTCTGATCGAGGCGGAACGGCGTTTTGCTCGCCTTCTGAGAGAACAGGGGCTTTGCATCGACGCCGAACAGCTTTTTCAAGCACGGCGACTGGCCGAAGGCTTTGCCTATCGTGCGCTGAACGTGGGCGGCGGCATCGGAGAAGTCCGTCTTGAGGACATCATCGCGCGGCAGCTGACAATGCTCGGCCTTCCCGCAGATCTGCTGCAGCAGCGGCTCGGGCTGGAGATGGCAGTCGAAAGGGTTTCCCTCTCGGCCAACACTGCGCTGGCCACGGCCTTGCGCCAGCAGCGCCAGGCGGGCATTCGCATTGTCGCGGTTTCAGATACCGCACTGACCGGCGACCGGCTGGCAGAACTCATAGACTATTTTCACGGCCCCGGCCTCATCGACAAGGTATACTCGAGTGCCGACGTCGGGGCCAGCAAGCGTTTCGGCAGCCTGTTTACGGCAGTGTTGTCGGCTGAAAAGACGGCACCCGCACAGATGCTGCACATCGGCGACGACTATGTCGCGGATTACCTTATCCCAAGCAAATTGGGCATCCACTCGATGCACTTGCCCAAGGGCCGCATTCGCCACTTTGCCACGCGTGCCGATGGCGCACGCGCCGAAGCGTTCAGGAAGGCTGGTCGGCGGTTGTCGTCCGGTGTTCTGGCCGTCCCTACGTTGGGCGACGAGGGCTCGTTCGGTCGCGACGTGTTCGGACCCATCGTTGCGCAGTTTTGTCTCTATATATGGCTCTATGCGGCCCAGGCTGAAGCACAGGGCAATTGTGTCTTGGCTTTCTGCGCGCGGGGCGGGATTGGGATTCGCGAAGCCTTTGAGACCCTGGTTGCACGGCTTCAGCTGCCGTTGGACATCCGCCGCGAAAACATCCTCATTTCGAGACTGGTGGCCGCGCGTACCGCTCTGGAGATGCGCAGTTTCGCCGTCTTGGACGAGCTGGGGCGGGAGTTCGCAAAGAACAGTTTCGCAGAGGTCGCCGCTGCCTTGGGCGGTGGCGAATATGAGCTGACGACCGCCTGGCAACAACCCTTTGTACCGGAGCGCTTCTTCGCAATGCTCGACCGGTCAGACGGGCTAGAGGTGGGCGAAGATATTGCCCGACAGAATCGACTGTTCAGGCGCCATCTCGATACATTCTCCGCGCCCGCGACGCGTATCATCCTCTGCGACACTGGCCTTTACGGCAGCACGCAGCGGCTTCTCGCCGCCGGCCTGCCGGAAAGAAACTTCGAGACCATCCAGTTTGCCCGCTGCAATTACAAGCGAATGAGCGAGGATCATTTCCCCGAAGTCAGCGGGCTGGTGGTCGAAGAGAACCAATACAATCCGTTGAAGGTCGAAACCGTCATCCTCCGATACTGGCACATCATCGAAAGCCTCTTCGAACCTGCGATTCCATCGGTTCGCCATTTGAACGAAGGCGAAGATGGCGTCGTGCGCAGCAACTCAGGCGACATAAGCTATGGCACGATCGATGCCGCGGCCGGAAACTCGCTGCTTTCAGGCGCTCTTGATTACATCGATGGGCTTCGGACTGGTGCACAGGTCATGAAGGACGCTGACATCGCCTGGTCGCGCCTGAAGCGGGCGATCACCAACCCCAGCGCCTCGGACATGACAGTGCTTGGCGTCGGACCGCGCTCGATCGATTTTGGCCGACGGGAAAGCGTCCGCGTGCTCGAGCAGACAGACACGGCAGACTTTGCACGTCTGCTGACGTCAATGAGGTCCCAGCTTTGGCGCGAAGGCGCCATCGCTCGTGATTTCCCCCGCCTGAAGTCGGCACTGCTGCCGGCACTGGAATTTGCCCATATCGTGCGGGGGGTCTCCGCACGTCTGCATTTGTAGACTGAGGTTGGGAAGCGGTTGTTGCCGCTTTTTCGACAACGCCACCAAACGACGCCGCGGTTTCGCGAAATCGCAATGTGAGGAAGGCCGAGTGATTTCCCTGAACGCGTTATACTCGTATTTCATCAGCTTTCCTCAGTTCGCCATCACCTGGGGAATCTTCTTCGGCGCGGGCCTACTGACCTTTGCCCTGCAACTCTATCGCAATCGCGGTCAATTCTCGATCAAGGAAGTGATCGACCACTGCATTCCATTCAGCCCGTGGAAATCGAAGAGCTTCCACATGGACGTTCTTATTTACGTCCACCGCAAATTTACCGATTTTGTTTTTGCAGCACCCGGCATCGCCGTTATGGCCTTCGCGGCCGCGTCGACGGATTTTCTTCTGCGACGGCTGTTTGGCGACATGACGCCCCATAGCGTCGATTATCTTGCGACTTCCGTCTGCACGCTTGCGATGTTCCTTGCCGCGGAATTCGCCGATTATCTCGTACATTATCTTGAACATAAGATCCCTGCTCTGTGGGAATTGCACAAGGTCCATCATTCTGCGGATTTCCTCAATCCACTCACCTCCAAGCGGGGCCATTCGCTTCCTATCCTTTATGGAGGAGCCATGGCCGGGATGATAACCGGTCCGACGGCCGGGGTTTTCATCTATGTGTTCGGCATTAGCCTGCCGGAGGCGCTGCTTCTCAAGGCGGTGGCCAGCAAGATCTTTACCGTATGGACGCTTGATCCGCTCAAGCACTCGCATATTCCGGTCAGCCTGGGATGGTTCGATTGCTTTCTCATCAGCCCACACATGCACCAGATTCATCACAGCAAGCTCCAGCCGCATTGGGACAGGAACTTTGGCACGAACCTTTCGATCTATGACTGGCTTTTCCGAACAGCATATCGACCGGCGAAGGGGGAGAAGGTTGTGTTCGGCATTTCCGGTTACAGCGACAGTTCGTTGCAAAAATTCAACACGATCAAGGGCGCATTCGTCACGCCAGTACTGAGGAGCGGCAGGATCCTCTTGAATTTGGCACGACCAAAACCGAACAACTCCGCCGCTACAACGTCCAAAACACCGGTCGCCAGCGACATGGGTACGGGACAGCCTCGCTCGGATATCCAAACGAGTTCCGATCTCGGCTAGGATTAGCCGATGCAAGGTAACGACAGCATCCGGAATATACCCGACAGGCGACGTTCATATCCGGCGCCCACCGGCAAGCAAAAGCCACGCTCCTTTTCCTAAAACAAATGAACAAGTGATATAGATCGGCCGTTATTGCATATTTAGGTCAGCGTATTTCGCAGTTGATGCGGTGGACGCTTTGGCAATGTTCAAGTATACTGTATTACTACACCGGATATTTTGACCGGGAGACAACCATGTCTTGTGATGCAGCGGATTCATGGCATGGACAAGGTGGACGCGGGTCTTGTCGACCGGTGTTTCTGAAGCTCGCGATTACGCCCCCGCAGAGACAATCTAAACCCACGGGAACCGCCAAGCTCCACGTTCATGTCTGGTCACTCTGATGTCTGATCGCATATCGGTGGTATTGGCAACCTGCAACGGCAGCTCGTTTCTCAACGAACAGCTTGCGAGCATTTTGTCGCAGACGCGTCAGCCCGACGAAATTGTCCTCAGCGACGATAATTCATCCGATGGTACAAGCGCTATTTTGGATGAATTCCAGCGTCGATGCCCATTCCCGGTCATCCGCCTACAAAACCATCCAGGCAAAGGCTTTAGAGAGAATTTTATCCATGCAAGCTTGCATGCAACTGCCGATTGGATTGCATTTTGCGATCAAGACGACGTCTGGCATCCGAGGAAACTGGAGCTGTGTTCCACGCATTTTAACGATCAAAGGGTGACCCTTATCGTTCACACCGCAGAGCTTATCGACGCCAATGGCGAGCATATCGGCTTGTTCGAACAGGGTATAAAGTACAACGCCATCCGCCCGCCGCTCTTTTACGATGTTTGGCATACGTTCTTCGGATTTTCCATGGTTTTCCGGCGCGAACTACTCGCGATCGGCCCCGTCCAGTCGCGCTTTTTGGACTATATTGCGCCCGAGCACCGGATTGCGCACGACAGGTGGGTCTGTTTTCTTTCCCAGGTGACAGGCCACACCGTTGAAATCGCAACACCGCTCGTCAAATATCGTCAGCACGGCAAAAATCTGTTCGGCGCAAGAAGGGGTCGGCGAAGAATAGATCGCGCCGCAGTTCAGTCTGACAATGCCAGTTATATCGCAGCGACGTCAGAAATGGTGCAGATCGTCGGCGCCCTTCCGGCCGACGTCAGGAAGCAATTCCCAGGGTTTAACCGGGACGCGGCGCTCGCAGTCTATTCCCTTGCGTTAAGCCAGGTCACCGCCCGCGGCAAGGTCTACGAGGCTGCGCGTATGTCCAGCCCCATCTTGATCGCCATAAACTTCGCCAAGGGGGAATATCGCAATTCGCATAATGGCAGGCAAAGGTGGACCTCCCTTGCAAAGGACATACTTTACTGCATGGCGCGCTGAACCTCAAAGGAGGTTGCGCCGCAACCGGGCAGCAGTCTGGGTCATTAACGACCGGCAGGAGCACGATTCATGAGACAGAAGAACATCCGGGTATACCGCAACCCCGATCGCGGGCAGTCGGTCGCGGTCACCTGGGGCGACGGTGGCGAGAACGACTATCAGGACGCCACGGAAGCAGCCACCGCACTGGGCTGCTCACCTGAATGGCTGGAGCAGAATCTGGAAGCGGCCTTTCTGGCAAATATCGGCGTCTCCGAGCTCGACCTCTACTGGGACGACAGCGCCACGTGGCGCACCGACGGCGTTGCTCGTACTCTCAGCAAGGGCGACCGGGTTAGCGTGTTCGGCGAAATTGCAGCAGTCGATAACGACAGGGCGGAGGTCACGGTTCGCATTCTGGGCGTGACGACGTCTGTTACCCTGCCAGTCGAGAACGTTGCTTTGCTGGAGCGGGCGATAAATCCCCAAGGCGACGCGTCGCAAAAAGGCTGAAGCCCGCCCAGATCGACTGGTGCTGGATTTTGTTTGGCGCATAGGCGCCCGCTTTGCGCCCGACACGCGACATCGTTCGACCACAGCCGATGTCGCCGTAGATCCCGCGACGGACACCTGCACGGCTGCAATGCATGGATGACATGGATCCGGGCCTTATTAACCGACACCCTGGCTCCATCTAGTGACTAGCCAGAAGACAATTACGTCGACAGTCTCCAACAAAACAAAACGCAACCGCCAACGCGCCATCCCCGCTTGGCTATCGCGAGACAATGGATGGAAGACATGCTTGCAAGAACCTTGAACGAGATGACCCGGCGCGAGCGCTCCGACATGATGGTGCTGGTGGCAGATGCGCTTGAAGCGGTTGCCGAAGAGGCGCAGGAGCGCGGGGACACCCGCTCCGCCCAGAACTCGATGTGCCTTGCGCTGACGGTGCGCGGCTGCGCCGCCGATCTTGCAGTGCGCGATCTCCGCGCGGCAGAGCTTCTACTGGAGCAGGGCATTACATTCGTCGCAAGCATCTCCGAGCGCCTAGAGCGCACTGCCGTTCGCGACGAGGCGGACACAGCGCTGCGACAATAGATATCCGTCTCCCGTCAATGTCGCCGCCGAATAAACCGCATCGTGATCATGCCAGTCTGCCTGATCCGCCGTTCGGGAGAAGACGCGCGACGGCGCTTAGCAGATCGGTCTGCGAGATCAGCCCCAGTATCCGGTCGTCGTCATCCGTGACGATGACGGCGTGGGTCCTGCCGTCGGTTAGAACGGGCAACAATGAAAGGACATGATCAGTTGCCGACGCGGTCGCTGGCTTAGCCATCCTTTTGAGAGTGTCCCCACTCTCCAGCAGTTCTCTCAATCCAACCGTACCAACGAGCCTACCCTCGCGATCCTTGACCGGCAGTGTACGAATATTGTGTTTGAGGAGCAGATGTCGCGCATGGGCCGGCGCGACGTTCTCCTCCACCGCGATGACGTCACGCGACATGATGTCAGCGCAGCTGATGCCGGCATGAGAGCGGATTGCCGCCTGCAATTCCACTTGATGGAGGAGCCTTGCCAGGTCGTCCCGGTCGATGTCGAATGTCTCCTCCAGGGTCGCCAAGGCGGCGTCCACGTCCTCATCCCGGAAGCCCACCCGCAAGGACGAGGGCAGATCGACTGTCAGATGCGTGTTCTCCGGGACTTTTGTTGCGACATGGGGATAATTCCGCTTTGCAAGCTTATGAAAAACAAGCCCCAAACAAACGAGAATGCAGGAGTTCAAGGCGACCGGGACGAATGGAAACAGGAACCCCCAGCCGGCCACGACCGGACCGCCGAGAACGGCTGTCAACGCAGCCGCGCCACCGGGCGGATGAAGGCTTCGCGTAAAGGACATTGCTCCGATCGCGAGAGACACCCCGACGCCGATTGCGATGATCGGATCATGTATCCAGTAGGCGGCTAGGATCCCCATCATGGCCGAGATCGTATTGCCGCCAATGATCGACCACGGTTGGGCGAGCGGACTGGAAGGAACCGCAAAGAGAAGCACAGCCGAAGCGCCCATTGGGGCGACGATCAGTGGAAGATCTGGTCCCTGTCCGAACAGGTAGCCGCTGATGACACCGGTCAGGCCGATGCCGACCAACGCACCAAGGCATGCGATCAGTCGCTCCCTCAGCGTGGCGCCAGCCAGAATTGGTGAGAAGAGTCGAAAGCGTCGGGTACCGGACGTTTCCGCCCCACCTAGATTGCGAGAAGACATGATTGGGACCAGGATTGGGTTTCGTTTGAGAGTATGGCGTCAGGCTGCCATCATACGACGGTCTCTGCCTTTGGTGGCGTCCAATACCTGTTGGAAAGCACTGAATGCGCTCGGAAGGTTGCCTTTCCGATAGACCAGCAGTGTCTCGACCAGCCCCATCGAATGGGCAGGCGTTTTTGTTGGCCAATGCATCAAATCGAGCACTGATCGCGGCACGACACCTGCAGCGTTTCCAGTCGAGACGCTTGCCATGATCGCATGGTAGGAGCCGAGCTCCACAGTCTCGATGGAAGCCGATTTGGCAGCCCAGTTTTCGGCGATGCGTCGATAGGTACAACCCGGCTCCAGAGCGACAAGGTTGGCAACCCGAAGATCTGATGCCGACTTGATGGCGGGATGCCCAGCCGGCAGTACGATGAGCAGCTCTTCAACGAAGACGGGCTCCGTTTGGAGGGCCTTGAGATCCTTGTCGAAAGACCCCTCGGTCTCCAAAAGGTTCTTCGGGGGGCGGGCTATCAGGGCGCAGTCCAATGCGTCAGCGAGGACCTCCCGCACGAGATCTCGCGAAGCGCCGAGCTTGAGGCGGAGGGACACGTCAGGCCACATCTCGTTGAACTGGGAGAGTGCCAAAGGAAGACGACTTGCCGCCGTGCTTTCCATCGTGCCAACGCGCAACGTTCCGCTAGGCGTCGATACCCCTACCGCGTGGCGTGCCTCTAGCGCGAGCGCCAGCAACCGATTGGCGTAGCCGAGAAAACTCTCTCCTTTGGGGGTCAACGTCATCTTTTTGCCGTCGCGGCTGAAGAGAGCGACGCCTAGATCTTCTTCCAGTTGCCGGATTCTGGTTGTCACATTGGAAGGCGCGCGCCCGATGGCCGCGGCCGCTTTGGTGACGCTGTGGTCTCGCGCGACCGCCAGGAATATCTCTATTGAAGTAAGGTCCACCGGATAGATCTCGATATGAGAATGATGTTCGTCTAGAATTCTCTTTACGAAAATCATCGGCAAAGCTCAAGCATCTTGCAACCTCGATCTGAACTTGTGATTTAAGCCATCCGGAACACTGCAAAACCATGCATGAGATCAGGGAAATGACGTCCAAGACCCAAGCGCTCCCCGATTGATCTGGCACTGGTTGGTATGTCGCAACAATATTTGGAGATCGATGGGAACGCTTCAGCCACAGCGGCATCCAATCAGCGACTGGAGATCGCCATGAACCCTTTAGGCCGTGTGACACCGACAGAGCTCAGCTCCCTGGACTGGTCGGACGATAAGGCGCTTGTTGCAGCCGCTCTTCGCAACGATCCCGAGGCGTTTCGGACCATCATGACCCGGTTCAATCAACGTCTGTTCAGAATCGCGCGCGGGGTCGTCCGCGACGACAGTGTGGCTGAGGATGTCGTCCAGGAATCCTATCTCCGGGCCTTCCAGCACCTTGACGGCTTTCGGGCAGAATCCCGACTTTCAACCTGGCTGCATCGGATTGTGCTCAACGAAGCTCTTACCCGGCTCCGCAAGATTTCCCGCACCCCCGAGACCGCCCTGCCCTCCGAGCTCTCAGGAGCCGAAATCCTGCAGTTTCCCCATGGAGCCGCTTCTGATGATCCGGAGAAGGCGATGGCCCAGCGCCAGATTTTGCAATTGGTCGAGGAAGCCACTGATCAGCTTCCCGATAATTTCCGCCTCGTATTTGTTGCGCGAGTGATAGAGGGCTTGTCTGTCGAAGACACCGCTGAACTGCTGGAAATCAAGCCCGAGACGGTGAGAACCAGACTTCACCGCGCTCGCATCCTGTTGCGAAGGCACATCGACGAACGCATTGGTCCGGTCCTCCTCGATGCGTTTCCCTTCGCAGGCAAGAGGTGCGCCCGCTTGACGCAGAGCGTCATGGGAAAATTGGGCTTCATGCCGTAATTTTGGGGAACGTCCGGTGCATACGAGCATCAAAGGAATGTTAGCAACGGGTCCGGCGCTTTGACCGCCGGCGAAGAGGAGACATTCCATGTTTATCCGTCTGAGTGCGGCATTAGCCGTAATTTGCCTTGTTACTCCAGTCGCATTTGCTGCGGGTGAACGTCCGACAGATCCGCAGATTGCTCACATCGCCTATACCGCAGGCGTGATCGATATCGAAGCCGCGAAACTGGCGATCGAGAAATCAAAGAACAAACAGGTAATCGCCTTCGCGAATGACATGCTGCGAGACCACGAGGCCGTGAACAAGCAAGCGCTTAGTCTTGTAAAAAAGCTCAAGGTGACGCCCGAAGACAACAGTACCAGCCAGTCCTTGTCCAGCGCCGCCACCCAGGAACGCGAGAAGCTGGCAAAGCTCAAGGGTTCCGCCTTCGACAAAGCCTACGTTGACAATGAGGTGGCATATCACAAGCAGGTCAACGGTGCCTTGGAAACCCTGCTTATTCCGTCGGCCAAGAACGGCGAACTCAAGGATCTCCTGGAGACGGGCCTGAAGCTCTTCCAAGGGCATGAGCAGCACGCCGAACACGTCGCAGCAACCCTCAAATAGAGCGGCGCACGATGAAAAACATCTTGGGCACTGGCATTGCATTCCTCGTCTTTGTGTTGGGATTTTCGCCAGCGCAAGCAGCTACGATCGAAATCACCATCCGAAAACTCACCTTCGATCCCGGCACTGTGAGCGCGGCGGCGGGAGACAAGATCGTGTGGTCGAACAAGGATATCATGGACCATACGGCAACCTTTGAAGGCGCTTTTGATATTGTGATCCCTGCGGGGAGCACAGGCACTCTGATCATGACGAAGGCAGGAACGATCCGTTACTATTGCCGATATCATCCCAATATGGTCGGTACGCTTGAGGTCGAGGTGAGATAGTCTGAGGATGCGCCTGGTGGTTCCCGTCCACCAGGATGATGTGGGCGCGCCAGACTGCCTTGTCACTTCGGCAACCATGCAAGTATGACAATCACCTCTGCTCCTGGGACCTGATCCGGCCGCAAGCATGGTTGCATCGGCAAACTCATCGCACTTTGTGGGAGCTTTCGTTCGCCAATAATAATCAGATAGTGGCGCTGTCCTCGTACAGGCGCCTGCCGCAACTGGATCCGACGCCACATTGACTGGTCCGGGCATCTCCATGGGAGCGCCTGCCACCGTGCCGTTGCGGTACGTCAGCATTCAAGATACCGACCTGGTGACATCTAAGCTGATCGTGATTGATATCTACAATAGGCAGAACGAGGAAATAAATTTCTGACGTCGTGATTGGCGGCGGCAAGTCGGTGATCGGCATCGTTGCCAGCGTCGGCGGCTTCCTCGGCATCGGCGAAAGCTACGTCGTCCTCGATCCAGCCTTGATCACACTCGCCGATCAGGATGGCAAGTTGAAGGCATTTGTCGACACGTCGAAAGACGACCTGTCGAAGGCTCCGAAACTCGACTATTCCAGGTACAAGGTGATTTGCAGGGCCAGCTTCCGAGCTGGCCCTGCCCTCTTCCGGGGGAGGACATGATCAGGCGAATCAACGGTAAATCACAAACGGAATTGAGCACTCAACGCGCCGCCTTCGCCGCCACTGTTTGACCTAGCTGCATAGAGATGGCTTCCCCTACCGCCAACTCGGCCATGGCAATAGCAGCCTCACGGGTCTTGGCGGCCGCGATGAAGCGGCCATTGTGACAGAAGGTCGCGCCGTCTACGCCGCAAGCCGCCTCCAGGTCACGGTTGGTCAGGCCGGCCCAAGCCGCAGGCAGATCTGCTCGCAGCTCAAATCCCTCCTCCGCACGGCGGATGCCGGTCAGGCACCAATCGTTTTCACGGGGATGAACGACAAACAAGAGGTGATCGGCGCCCGCCTTCACGATGGCGGGACGGAAGGGCATTCCCATTGGGAGCTCCAGAATGCGTCCTTGGCCTGTGTCCTCGATTGCCTGATGCACCACCGCCTCTGCCCGCAATTTTGCGGCGCTTCTGCCTATGCTTGCCTCGGTGAAACTACGGGCAATGGCCAGGGCGGCGTGGAAACCGCGATCTTCGGCGTCGGGGCTCGGCTCGTCGAAAACGGGTTTTAGCGTCTCCAGCAAAGCCGGCAGCGTCAACCCAGCCAGCGGCCCGGCAACAGAGGGGCTAAGCGCACCATTATCCACGAGATCGACCGGCAGCACAAAGCTTGCATCGAAAGAGGCGTGTACCGCCTCAACATGCGTTTCGGGTAGGCCAAGGGCGGCAAGATAATCACGGCCATAGTGTTTCCAGATCAATCCGAACGAACTGAACGGCTGACCCTCTTCGCGCTGTGGAGCGCCGCGTTGGTGGTGATCGAAGATCCGCTTTGCAGCGTCATATGATCCTCCAACATCGTAGATGATGCGGTCTGTGCCGGGTGTGATCCATTCCGGCGCCCTGCTTCGAATGAGACGAGCCTGCGGGAAAAGCCGGGTCAGAATGACGCTGGACAGCAGTTCGTCGGCATGGAAGCCACCGGAATGGGTGACGAGGAAATCTGGAATCATGCCGGGTGTACCTTGTTGTTCGCTGAGTGCCGCTTGCGGCTAGCACCAGATAGCCGTTGCTGAATGCCATCTCAACCCGCCATTCGCTTATTCCGCTGCGCCGCCCCGCGTTGGGCCGCATGGCACTAGATCCAAGGGCCGTCGGGGGGCCGGTGGGGAAAGACTATCAACCAGTTTGGCGCCTATCGCACGGCAAGCGTGCGCTACGTTTCAATTGGGGAGAAATCGACTTGAATATCGGCCAAGCAGCAATAGAAAGTGGCCTCACCGCGAAAATGATCCGCTACTATGAACAGGTTAAGCTGATTATCCCTGCGCACCGCACTGGGGCCATTCGTGTCATAGCTGGCAACGCCCCGGGAGGCCGCACTTTGCTTATGCGCAGACCTGAATGAATTCGATGGGGCCGCCAGGCTTGTCGTCCTCGAACACCGCACTTGCTAGCCGGCCGCCAAATACGCACGCACTGTCGATGTTTGTACGGTCACCAACGGTCATGGGGTTCTTGGGCGAAGGGGTGTGTCCGTGGCAGAGGTGTTTTCCCCAGTAAGTGCCCGAGTATTGGTCTGGAAACCGCGTCCACATCAAATCGTTTGGCGACTGTTCCTCAAAGTACGCACCTTCCCTGACCCCGGCGTGAACGAAAATGCGGTGCTCGTCGGCGTGAAGGAACGGAAGGGCTTGCGCCCAGTTCAAATGCTCTTCCGGAATCCCTGCTCCATATGATTGTAGCGTCTGGAGCCCGCCATTTTCGAGCCACCAAGATTCATCGCTTTGGCCGTTATGAGCACTTACCATCATATGTTCATGGTTACCCTTGAGCGCGATCCAAACCCACCCGGGCGATTCTGGGCCAGCCATCAGTCGTTCAACGACCGCTCTGCTGTCGGGTCCGCGGTCGATATAGTCGCCGAGGAAGACAATCGTGCCGTGCCCGGCGTATGCTTCGATGCGGGCCAGCAACCTGTTCATTGGGTCAATGCAGCCATGGATATCGCCTATCGCGAACGTGACGCTCATACAACCAACCTCTTGCGCTCGACTTGGATCTTTCGACTGTGGTGAAATATGGCCCCCGCCGCTTTTTTCGCCAGCCTGTACTTGCTGCCGCTGCCCGTGATTATTCGCCCGAGACGGCGGTGCTTAAATATCGCATGAACGCGAAATTGGCGTCTTTCACCGTTCAACTTCGGTCCCAAAGATGATATCGTTCTGGCTTCATCAAGCATGCAGGTCTCTGCTTCGTAAACGCGTCGGCGATAGCCGATCCAACCGGTGAGATCGCGCATTGAGGCCGAGTCGAATTTGTTCTGCATTTGACGGCCCTGTTTCTCTTTACGGAACGAGGGAGAGAACGCGTTCTCGTCGCCGCGAATTGGCTAGGATCGACCAACCCACGTTTGGAACGCACTCATGTTGATACAACGCTGGAAGAAGCCGCTCGTGCTGGGAGACAACCGTATTCGGATCGTTGTTGGCTCAGCCGAAGAAGCGATGAACTGGCTTATCCACGAGCCCAACCAGAACACGGAAAGATGGCGCAACGCCTGGCGTGCCTGCCATGCGGTGCACGAAGGCCAACTGCCTGCCGAGGATGCAAGAATCGCTGTTGAGCTCGCGGCGACCGGCGGACCTCACCGGAGCGCGGGCGTCATGGATAATCCGGGATAATCTGGCTGATGAGGGACATCTTGCCCTCTCCGCTCGTTGAAGGACGGCCGTGTCGTCTTCCAGGGTTGGTCATTGAGTGTGCTCCCGCCCAGAACGAGCGCGCCCTGTCAGCCACCTCTCGGTGATCTGAAGGATCTGGCACCTTCCACGCGTTGCCGCACTGCGATCGACAACGCGACATTATGCCAGGTTGGGGTCACCGGTGTCATTCGCACCTTCGGGAATCTGTCCGTTCTTGCGAGGGGAGTTGATAACGACCTCCCGCCACTGTCGGTTGGCAAGCGGCGCGTTTTCGCCGCCGTGCGAATGTCTGATGACATCGCAGATCTCCCTCGGTTGAATACGCGGGCATTGTCCTCCTCGTCGAGCACGGCCACCGCGACGTCGTGACGCTTTCAACGTGTCCGGGCCTTTGCTGCTCTATCCGGTCGGAACGGACTATGAATTTGCTGCGCAAAGTGCGTGACGTCCGGCTTCGATGCCAACCGCCTCCGCGGAAGCTCTCTCCCCGCGTACCAGAATGTTCGCGCGCTTTGCTCCATCCGGCTGGATTGTCATGCCGCGGAGGATGATTTCGCTGCCGCTACAAACTGCGTAGGCGCCGATTGGAGTTCTACACGAGCCATCCAGCGTCCGCAGAAAGGCGCGCTCGCATTTCACGGCGTCCGCTGTTGCCACGTCGTCTACAGCGGATACAAGCTCGTTGATCCAGCGGTTGACGACGGCGGTTTCGATGCAGATGGCGCCTTGCGCAGGTGAGGGCGGGAACTCTCGTGTGCTGAAAATCTGCGTAATGCCATCAGAGATGCCCAGGCGTTTCAGGCCAGCCAAGGCAAGCAGGGTCGCGTCGACGCCGCCTTGTTCCAGCTTCTGCAACCGACTTCCAACCGATCCTCGAAACGGCACGATCTCCACGTCTGGACGATGCATCGCGACCAGCGCATGGCGACGGACCGAAGATGTCCCGACAATCGCGCCAGGCGGGAGCTCCGAAAGTGTGAACCCGCTACGGGAAAGGAAGACATCACGAACGTCCTCCCGAGGAAGAAACGCGCTGAGAAGCAACCCCTCCGGGAGCGAGGTCGCAACATCCTTTGCCGAGTGGACTGCCATGTCTAACTCGCCGGTGAGCAGCCGCTCTTCCAGCTCTTTTGTAAAAAGACCCTTTACTCCGATCTCGGGAAGGGGCTGGTCACGCAACTGATCGCCCTTGGTCGCAAAGTGAATGATCTCGAAGCATTCTCGTGGAAGGTCGTGGATCGACGCCAGTCTGTCTGCCACCTCGCCGGCCTGCGCCAACGCAAGAGGGCTCGCCCTCGTCCCGACCCTTATGGGTCTTGCAATTTTGCTGGGGCTCGCCATCACGCCGCATCCTGTTTCAATTCGGAGGAAGCGGCTTTGAACTGCAGTTCTGCCAGGCGGGCGTAGAGCCCACCCTGACGCAAGAGCGAAGCATGAGTCCCCTCCTCTACGATCCTGCCTTCGTCCATCACGAGGATCCTGTCTGCCTTGAGCACCGTCGCAAGCCTGTGGGCGATGACAATGCTGGACCTGTCCTCCATCAACTCCTCCAACCCTCGCTGAACCAACAGCTCGCTCTCTGCGTCCAGCGAGGATGTGGCTTCATCCAGGAGAAGGACTGGTCCGTTCTTGAGTATCGCACGCGCAATCGCCAGTCGCTGCCTTTGCCCTCCTGAAAGGGTCAAGCCTCGCTCGCCAACGACGGTATCGTACCCGTTCGGCAAACTTGTCACAAAACCGTGCGCCTGGGCCTTGATAGCGGCCGCGACCACTTCATCCCGTGTGGCATCAGGCCGTCCGAACGCAATGTTGTCGTGGATCGAGGCCGTGAAAACCGTCACGTCTTGGGGTACGACAGATATCTCTTTGCGGATATCCTGGGGCGAGATCGACTTGAGCTCCCTGCCATCGATCGACAGACTGCCTGCCTGATTGTCGTAGAACCCGAGCAGCAGGGAAAAAACCGTGCTCTTCCCCGACCCGGACGGGCCGACCAGCGCAACCATCTCACCCGGCGAGACCCTTAGTGACAGTCCGTCCAGGACGGCGCGCCCGGGCGCTCCCGGATACGAGAAGGTGACATCCAAGATTTCGATACCACCCCGAACCGGGCTGCGCAGCGGGGCGCAAGCCCCCGGCTCGCGATCGTAGGTCTTTTCGCCCAGCAGTTCGAACAGTCTGTCTGCAGCACCGGCTACTTGTGCTAGCTCCCCCCAAACCTCGGACAGTGAACCGAGTGAGCCCGCGGCGATGACCGAGTAAATCAGAAACTGGCCAAGGCTCCCTGGCGAAAGAGTTCCGGCAAGCACGCTGTGCGCGCCAAGCCAGAGTACCCCAACCACGCTGCTGAATATCAGAGCAATCGCGACGCCTGTCAGGCAGGCCCGGGCTCGGGCCGCCGTCACCGCAGCGTCGTAAGA
The DNA here is from genome assembly GCF_056406295.1 of Rhizobium sp. P1_C7. Classification (NCBI taxonomy): domain Bacteria; kingdom Pseudomonadati; phylum Pseudomonadota; class Alphaproteobacteria; order Hyphomicrobiales; family Rhizobiaceae; genus Rhizobium; species Rhizobium sp. P1_C7. The sequence continues at coordinate 1,324 of NZ_JBFUAL010000015.1, read as the reverse complement.
AGACTCAACACCTCGAACGTACCGTTGGCGAGCGAGGTCTTCACTATTGAAGGCCTGAACGGTTCGGTTGGCAGCGATGATTTCACTGGCGTAGGCAGACGCGGTTGCGAGCCTGTCCTGTGCGACCCGGGACTTCCGACGAACCGATCGGCCGAAGATAATGAGCGGAGTGAGGATGAGGGGAATCACACCTATCGCTATCGCGGAGAGACTTGGGCTGGTGACGAACATCATTCCCAAAGCGCCGGCGCAAAGGATCGAGTTCCTCAAGGCTACAGATGCCGTCAAACTGACCGCCGATTTGATCTGGGCGGCGTCGGCGGATAGTCGGGAGGCTATTTCTCCCGAGCGATTGCTGTCGAAAAAAGGAGCCGGAAGACGAATTATATGTGAAAAGACCGCCGATCGAAGGTCAGTGACAAGGCGCTCTCCGAGAGTGGTCACGAAATAATAGCGCAATGCGCTCGCGAGTGCCAAAGCCACCGCCAGCGTCATCACCATGAGGAAGTACCGGTTGATGAATGCGCCATCGGCATGGCCGAAGCCATTGTCAACCATGCGGCGTACGGCCATCGGGAGTGCGAGCGAAATCAAGGCGGCACATGTGAGCGCCAAGGCAGCGCAAACCGAGAGGCCGCCGTGACGACGCAGAAATGGAACAAGGCGAAGGAGCCGGGCTGCAGTCTGCTTCCTGGTAGGGGGTAGGTTTTTACCACCGTCTCCATTGTGGGCAGGGCTGTCGGGCTGTCGGTCGTGCTGAGCTATCATCAACGCCGTTTTCTCCTGGGGATGAACATGAGGCCCTTGTCTACCGGGTTGGCGATCAAGTCTTTGATTATGGTCAACTACTGTCTCGTATTATCAGCAATCAGGCAGATCCCAGATGGGCACGCAAATTGCGATTGTTCCTAAATTATGGGGTCATCGGCTTTCCGCAGCAGTGGCCCAAAGCTTCCAAGGGAAGCCTCCGGGTGTCTGGCGGACCGGGAGAGCACTGGAGCGGCAAAACGACCATCCTGATGCCGAGATAACCGACATTGGCCGCGAGATTTCTTCTGCGACTGGTTCTACGCGACCTGCCTGGCCAGCGCGCAGCGTGCCCAGAGGGAATGCAGCGCCTCGACCAGATGCTCGATATCGGCATCGGTATGCAGCGGCGTGGGTGTGATGCGCAGGCGCTCGGTCTTCTTCGGCACCGTCGGATAGTTGATCGGCTGCACGTAGACGCCGCAATTGTCGAGCAACAGATCCGAGATCCATTTGCACTTGGCCGCATCGCCGACCATGACGGGGACGATGTGGCTCGGGTTCGGCATCGGCATGT
>NZ_JBFUAL010000014.1:0-158198 GCF_056406295.1 Rhizobium sp. P1_C7 | reverse complement strand
ATCATGGCAAGGTCTGCATCGACACGCGCTGATGACAATGATCGCTTACGCCTTCCTGCAACATCAGCGCCTACACAAGGCAAAGCGGGAAAAAAAGGAAGAGGCACGGTCCGCCTAAACCGACACTGCCAGCCATCCGACGCGCGGTCATAAACACCCTCCTATCAGCGTCAGCCCCAGAACGATGTCCTCACTGCAGAATCCGCTTCAGACCGCCAAAATACATTCTGCCAAAGTAGTGCTAGGGCCTAAACTCATAAATTTTCTTGGCGTTTTACGCGCGTCGTGATTCAAGGCTTCCGAATGTGGAGCCAAGATGACACGCCGCCGTTACGAACTCACGGACCACGAATGGTCAATTATTTCGCCACTCTTGCCGAACAAGCCGCGCGGCGTTCCTCGTGTCGACGACCGGCGAGTCTTGAATGGCATCCTTTGGCGCTTCCGGACGGGCTCGCCTTGGGCGGAAGTTCCTGAACGTTATGGTCCGCCAACAACCTGCTATAACCGCTTCGTCCGCTGGCGGAAGGCCGGTGTGTGGGATCGACTTCTGGAAGCGGTTTCAGAAGCTTATGATGGCGACATCGTCATGATCGACTCAACCTGTGTTCGCGTTCACCAGCACGCTGCCACGGGAAAAAGGGGGATCGAGACGATGGTGGCATGGGACGTTCCCGCGGCGGTCTTACGAGCAAAATCCATGCGCTCGTCGATGCCGAAGGTCGGCCAGTGACGCTCCGCCTGACCGGCGGCCAGGTTGCCGATTGCACTGAAGCCGATGCGCTGACGGACGGCCTTGGCGAAGGGGATATCCTGCTTGCCGATAAGGGCTATGATACCAACGCCATCCGAGCCAAGGCCGCCGAGCGCAAGGCCTGGGCCAACATTCCACTCAAGACAAACCGCAAGGGTTCCTTCTCATTCTCGCGCTGGGTGTATCGGCAGCGAAATCTCGTGGAGCGTTTCTTCAACAACATCAAACAGTTTCGAGGCATCGCTACACGCTACGACAAACGTCCAGAAAACTATCTCGCTGCTGTCAAATTGGTTGCGGTGAGGATCTGGTGTCAGAGTTTATGAGTCGACGCCCTAGGGAAGACGCTCGCGTAAACAGGCGGACATTGGCCGCCACTCGCATCGCAGCGTCGTTTCCCCCTTTCACAGTGAACGACACTATGCCGCCGAAGCCACCTGCCATTTGTTTTTGCGCGACTTCATATCCTTCACAATGTGGCAGGCCCGGTTGGAGACAAAGCACGAGCAACTCGGGCATGTTTATGGGCAATTGAAGGCGCGCTACCATCCGTTTCCGGTTCTCGCGAACGAAATGGAAAAGGGGCGCCTCGTACCATCTCTGTGTTATATGGTTCCAGCAATGCCGCCTTCTCAAGCAGACGTTAGTCACATCGCGCCATTGCTAGAAGCTGGAGAACATCTCGGGTTTCCTGAGTGGTACATGACAAAAATTCGGAGCTTCCTTCCCGCAACGTGCGGTCCGGTGCGGCAGTCCCAGGTATAAAAATCCCGCTCCGGGACGCAGGGTGTGCTCCGATTGCATTCTCGTTGTTTCTCTGTCTATGGACACGGCGACGCTCACTCAACAGCATCCAGCCGTTGTTAGACTGGTTGCCCGCGATGTCGCCCTGGGTGATAGCGAGAACCAACGCCATTCTTCCGCAACCGGTCGGATGCACTATTTTCAGGCGATGTTGGGCAGTACCAACCATGCGAGCAGGAGGCCTCACACTTCGTTGACCAAGAAAGAGGTGCGTAGTTCAAGCTGCGCGGGTGTCGAGGATCGGCACTTGCTTATCTTGCTGGGGTCTTCCTCTCCAGATGTTCCGCTGACCGATGTCTCCAGCCGCAGTCGCATCGGTTATATTCGGTCGGTTCACCTCGGGAGGTGCGAGCGTCGCAGACTGCGCGGTGTCTGGCCAGTCTCGCGGCGGATCCAGTGGGCAAGATGAGACTGATGTGCAAAGCCCGTTTGATGAGCTATCTCGTCGGTGCTGAGCTTTCCTTGTATCAGAAGTGATCGAGCTCGCTCAACGCGGCGCAAAAGGACGTACCGGTGTACTGTCGAACCAGTTGAGGCTTTGAACCAAGATCTTAAATGCGAACTACTAGCCCCTGCGATACGGCTGAGTACGTCAAGTGTGAGCGGCTGGTGAAGGTGCGCGTCGATATATTCAGTTACTCGTCTCAGTTGCTCGTTCGATAGTCGAGCGGGTCGTTCTTCCTCTGCTTCGTTGAGGCCGAGCAAGCGTATTGCTAGGGCAATTGCAACACTGTCCGCAAAGAATGCCCCAGCAGGGTAGGCAGCGTTGCCATCGATATCAAGCGCTCGGACAAGATGTTCGATGCGCTCATCACGCAGGAGATGTCGGGTTTCGAATTGACGTGCGTTCATACGCTGGCCCAGTTCAGCAGCGCGTTCAACGACACTCGTTGCCAGTCGAACTTCAAGAGCCTCGAACGGGGATTCGGATTCAAAGCCCGCTCCTTTGCCAGCGGGCACCAGATCAATGTCACCATTCCGCCGTTCAAAGTAGCGACCGACCTCGTTGCAATACGAACGAGTGGACCTGCTAGCATGGATCATGATGCGATGATGCTCAGCGGGCGGAAGCCTGAAATTGCCAGCTTCGAAATGCCGACTTACCACCGATACTCTATTCAGCGGCTCAATAAAGGCGGGTTGTGGATTCACAAAATCAACCTCGGATGGCAGTTTCAATAGGAATATTATTTGATGATTGCTGAGGGCCTGTTCAATGGGCAAAGCGGATCAGGCCGCCAAAGATCTCCGCTTTGCGAAACCGAGCCCAGTGGGTGCCGGCGGTGTCGGATCGCTAGCGATTCAGCTCGCCAAGCCGCTAGGTGCCCACGTCACGACGCCTGTCTCCACGCAGGACACGACGCTGGTCGAGGAAATCGGCGCGCACGCTGTGATCGACTATTGGACGACCGACTTCTCATCGCATATAGGCAACATGGATGCTGTGATCGACACCATCGGCGGCGATGTGCAGGAGGCATCGTCGAAGACGATCATGCGGGGCAGAAGTCTGGTTGCGCTGGCGCAGCCGCCTTCACAAAAACGGGCTGAAGCCTATCGTGCCAGAGCTAAGGTCGTATTCACGCAGCCGAGCGGTGAAATCCTGGCGACAATCGACCGTTTGATAGATTCTGGACTAGTGAGGCCACTTCAATCTGCCCTTACGACTTATCGCAAGCGGGGGGTGTGCATCAACTTGGAGAAAGCGGACGGCTACGGGTCTCCGATGAATAGTTTGCTCACCTATTGAGCGGGAGGCGTCGGAATAGGCCGCCCGCTTTTTGTCGGGCTCGGAGGCGATCAGTGCTTAAACTTCGCCGATTGTGCCCGGGTTAGCCGGCAGGCTGTTCCACGATCGCGTTTACAATTCGTCGAACGATCGGAAGAATGAGCAAGAGACTCGGGAACGCGATGATCCACGACGCCCCCCAAGCGCCGGGCCAATTGCCTAGAAATTCCGATCCGAGCCCAACGCCTTTGACAGTGACGACAGCCGAGACAATCCCCGACATGAACACAGACAAAACGAACGGCGTAACAAAACGGCCGGAGGCCGGCGGGAGCTTTCTCAACCTTTGACGCTGATGGGGTTCTCTATGCATTGCGGTTGTCCTTTAGCCTGGTACCGTTTTCAGCTAGCGATTGGAACGCGAGCTCGCCGATATATTGAGACATTGAACGTGGCTCACGACCAAGCGCAGCCGCTAATGAAAGACTGTTTCCTCCCAGCCCAAATTCTCGGTAGTGGTCATGGACCTTCGACAGAAGATGAATCTGATGATCGTCGTACGGAAGGGGCGTATCTTTTACCCATTGTTCAAAGCCGGGCTCGCGAGTGGCGATGGGACGCCCGAGTTCTCTCGTGATAATCTCGACTATCTCGAGACGATTGAACATTCCGGCGCAAAGCTCCAATGTAGCGTAGTCGAGTTTTGCCGTCGTTAAGGCGATTGCGGCAACCTCGGCGACATCGCGATAATCGACCCTTGCGATCTTGGTTGCCTTCGGAAACGGTTCTGCAAATTCTCCGTCACGTAGGATAGCCGGCCAACTCAAACCAATGTTTTGCATAAAATTCGCGGGGTGCAGAATCGTGTAGTTGAGGTTAGAGGAATAGAGAGCTTCTTCTACTGGAATTTTGCTGGCGTGGTTCTTGAGGCGCGTGTTCGTCGGCTGGATTACCGAGGAGAATACGAACTTATGGACACCAGCGCGCGTTGCAGCCTCAACCAGCGCGATCCCCATTGCCGCCTCGTCCGAAGCAAAAGCCGGACCGATGTGGAAGATGCCATCAACGCCCTCGACAGCTCTGTTCAAGCTATCCGAGTTTCGCAGATCGCCGATTGCGATTTGTGTTGCGCCCCAGGCTCGTGCGACCTCGCCGCGTTCGGTGTTTCTGACCAGCCCGCGAACGACGGAATTCCGTCGGAGAAGTTCAGGGATCACTAGCCGCGCAAATTTGCCCGCGGCCCCTACGACAAGAACGGTGGGTATCGTGTCTGTCATGCCATTCATCCTTCATTCGTTTTCGGGACTGAATTTATATTTTCACGCATATTGTAACAATCCGCGCTAGAATTGATTCTCTCTCTTGATTTGCGAGATAGTCATGAATCGTTTGGAAGACTTGGAAGCGTTCCTGTCCGTGGTTGACTACGGCAGCCTGACTGAGGCAGCACTCCATCTCGGTCGATCACTGCAAGGGGTGAGCCGCTCCTTGGCTTCCTTGGAAGGAGATATTGGCGTGGTCCTTATTCACAGGACGACGCGACACTCTCAACCAAGCGAGGCGGGTGCAGCTTTTTATGAGCGGATCAAGCCAGCAATTGCGGAGATCAGGGAAGCCAGGGAGCAAGCGGCCAATCGCCGGTCCGAGCCTTCGGGGGTATTGCGCATTGGGGCTCCCATTCTGTTCGGACCGAATTTCCTGGTGCCGATCATTGCGGAATACATGACATCGTTTCCCCAAACGGAGATTGATCTTCAACTTTCGGACGGTTTCAGTGATCTCCCGACTGAGAAGCTCGATTTGGTGATCCGCATTGCCGATCTCCCGGATTCCGGACTGCAGAGCAGGCAGTTGGGCGCGCTACGGCGTGTTGTTTTCGGTGCGCCGTCCTATTTCAAGCGATGCGGTCGGCCAGAGCATCCTCGAGATTTGCGGCTTCACAATTGTCTTGTTAGGACCATCGATAGACAGGCCGGGCAATGGTCGTTTCAAATAGACGGGAGAACCCGCGTCATTAGAGTTCAAGGGACATTTCGATCGAATACAATGACGGCTATCTATTCCGCGGCTAGGAGCGGTCTGGGGCTCGGGTATTCTCCGCTCTGGCAGGTAAAACATTTGGTTGCGGCATCAGAGGTCGAGTTGGTTCTAGAAGATTTCGAACCCAACCCCGTTCCAATACAGGCTCTCTGGCAGGAGAATAGACTCGCTCCGGCAAAGGTGCGGGCTTTCATAGATTTGCTAGCTCTACGTTTGAAACTGGATGGGCTTTAGAAAGCTCGTGGCCGGTCTCGCTAGTCTTTCGTGGACTTCGACCCCAATTGACCGCAAGCACGCGCCCCTCGGAACGGGCCTTACGCTGATCTGCAGCCAGACACGCGACACACGGCCTAAAGCGTGGTCGACATAGCGGATATTGCGCGCCAATCTGGTCCCCCACCAACAAGCGCGGGGGGGGTGCGTTAGCAATTGGAAGGACTGACGAGTTGGGCTTGGTCGCCCACTCTTCATCGCAATCTCTTCAAAGACTGCTCGGTAGGGTGGGAAAAACTCTTCCAACGCGCCCGTTCGATATTCTCAGCGACATGGCCGAGTGCATGAAGGCCGATACGGAGAGTTTGCGGAGGCTCGCCTGCCTCGTGCCCTGCTTTGTGATGGAGGCCGCGCGCTCTGGGCGCACGAAGGAATTTGGTGAGCCGGTTGCCCCAAGCCATACTGGCGGTTCCAACTGCAATGGTCGAGGTTGACATGTTGTCCAGTTAGTCGCGAGCGTCGTTGCCCTTCCCAGTCGCTCGGCCCACCGCGTCGCGGCCGCGTGAGAAAATCAGGTTCTTTGAAATACTCGTCATAGTCTTGAAGGGTAGGTCAAAGTGAGAGAATGCCTCCACGCCCCCCCACCGGCGATTAGTTCAGCTCTCCCTTCCGAAACCAAGTCGAGGGTCGCGAAATCTTCTAAAGGCCCGGGCAGCCTCACAGCATATGCGTACGGCCCCGTGCCGTGTTTCAATCATCGTTGGTATCGTGAGGTTGGTCGAGGCGGCGTTTCAACAGATTGAGGACATTTTTCGCATTGCGGATCTGCTCCGCGTCAATGCCTTCACCCAGTATGTTCACCCACGGTGCTTGCATCAGAAGTGCGGCTTCGTAGGCAGCTCTACCCTTGCTCGACATCATGACAAGCTTGGCGCTTCGATGATGCGGATTCTCCCTCAGCTCAATGAACCCATCGGCTACCAGATCACCGACAATTCGCTGCACGCCTTGCCGATTGAGCCCCATATTGCGCGCTAGCCGCGCGACTGGCTCGGGAACAGAGGAGAGTGCGACTGCGCCCAGAACCTGCCAGCGAGCGCTGGTCAGTCCGAGCGTCTCCACTAGACGGTCGCCGGCGGCAAGCAATCGGCCGTTCAGACGAAAAATGGTAACGATCAGTTCGCTTACGGCTTCACCTGCGTCCGTTCTCAAGTCATCATTTTTCATGCGCTGTGGATTCCCATATTGACATCATGTTGTCGAATATGCTGCATATAGCACATCAAGAACGAGCGGTCGATAACTGCGCGACAATATCCGCAGATTTTGAGGAACAGAGATATGGGCACCAACAGTTACGGCTCGCGAATTTTCCGCATCACGCGTCCGCAGCGCCTCGTGATGAACAGGGCGCATTAGGCTGAAAACAATTTCAGTATGATCGGCGAGTGCGAATCCGAGGCTTCAATAAAGAAGCCCTCGACGCCGCTGCCGCCGGGCAAGCGCGAATAGAACTGAACCCGCAGGCGATGTTCGAGCGGTCCAAAATCAAGGCGGAATTCGGAACCGGTATCCCCGTCGTCTATCACTCCGCTTGAGCATTGAGCGCAACACCAACTCAATCAACCAGCCCTGGAGGCTTTTATGACCAGCCCAACAGACAAAAAACGCATTGAGATCGACGGCCTCTCTATCGCCTATCTGGATGTTGGCACCGGAGATCCTATCGTTTTTCTTCACGGCAATCCGACGTCGTCGTTCCTTTGGCGGAATATCATTCCCTATGCACTGCCATATGGCCGGTGCATCGCGCCGGATTTAATAGGCATGGGCGATTCAGATAGGCTGCCTGATTCAAACGCAAGCTCCTATACCTTTGCCCAAAACCGGTGCTATCTCGACGCCTTTTTCGACGCGCTCGCGCTGGAGGAGCGCGTGACGCTGGTCGTTCACGACTGGGGATCCGCGTTGGGTTTTGACTGGGCGCGGCGCCACCCCGACGCCATAAAGGGCATCGTCCACATGGAGGCACTGATATCTCCGATCGAATGGGATGATATGCCCGCTGCGGCCCAACCCCGGTTCCGCAGCGTGCGTTCCGAGCTGGGTGAAGAACTCGTCCTGCAACAGAATATCTTCATTGAACAAAGCATCGTCAACGGGACCTTGAGGCCCTTCACACACGCCGAAATGGCCGAATACCGCCGGCCGTTCCTTGAGCCAGGTGAAGGGCGTCGACCAATGTTAACATGGCCGCGTCAGCTACCGATCGGAGGAGAACCCGCAGATGTTGCCGAAGTGTTCGAGAACTATGGGACGTGGCTTGCGGAAAGCGGCCTTCCAAAGCTCTACATTCGCGCTGAACCGGGTACGCACAGTGAGAAGATCATGGCGCAGGCGAGGAGCTGGCCGAACCAGGAGGAGATTGCTGTTGCGGGGATTCACTACCCACAGGAGGACGCTCCTGACGAAATCGGAAAGGCGATGGCGCAATGGCTTGGGAAATTAAGCGAGGAAAAGCAATCTCCAAGATGATGTTCGTGAACCTGCCCGTGCAGTCCCGCATTTCAATGTTTGACGGTCGACATGCCGCAAGTGATTGACGCGGCCTCTGGGATGAACATTGCGGCATCCAAACCCAGGCGTTGTTGCCGGATCAGTCGTTGGATCCGCCATCAATGAAGAGGCGCGCGTATCTCTCGCTGCAATGCGATAGGAGGATGCTACGGATGCCAATGGCTGCGGATGTACCCAGCCAGTCATGGCAAACGTCGCCAACAATTCACATCAACGGGTGCCAGAGTTTGCGCTAACGCCCGAAACGGTCTGTCAGCTTTGCATAAAGGCTGCAAACTCGTCCGATGTTCCGGTCGGAAAGGACTCCGCCAAATAAGCGAGGAAGGCAGATACGCGCGCGCTCAGCAATCGACGAGACGGATAGAGCGCCCATAGGGCGATACTTGGCCCATCCACGTCGCCCCAATGTACCAGCCTGCCCGTGGCTAGATCGGCGCTCACAAGGGACGCGGGGAGGCGTCCTGCGCCAATCCCCGCCAAAACGGCGTCGCGGACCATGATGAGAGACGACACACGTAGCACCGGATCGATAGCGAGGCGTGATTTTGCGGCCGTCTCGGTCAATTCCCAGGCGATAGGTTGCTCTGAGGCCCCACGCAGCACTACGGGAACGACCGAATTGCCGGATGGTCTGACCAAGTCAGGGCTAGCCACAACTACCAACCGGTCGTGCACAAAGATACGTCCGACAAGGGTTTCGTCCGGATCTGGATTTACCCGGATTACCAGGTCATAGCGTTCCTGCACCATATCGATTGCACGATCTTCGGCAGTTACCTCGAGCCGAACGTCCGGATATTTTCGCGCGAATCCCGCAGCTAGTTTCCCCATCGCGGTCTGGGAGAACAACAATGGTGCGCTGATGCGCAATTTGCCGCGCGGCGTTTCTCCTCGCGAAGCGATCGCTGCTGCCGTCTCGTCGATCTCGGTAAGCAATGCACTCGTTCGCTCGTAAAGCGCTCGTCCCTCCTCGGTGAGCTTGAGCGTATGCCCACCCCGTTCGAACAGGCGCAACCCGAGGCTGTGCTCCAAGTCTGCAACTCGCCGTGAGAGGGTCGCTTTCGGGCGGGCAGTCGCGCGCGCCGCCCGTCCAATGCCGCCGTGGCGAGCGACAAGGTTGAAGTCAACAAGCGCAACGAAGTCCATATGTTCCACCAGAGAGACGATCTGTCCAAATATAACACCTATCGCCGCGCTCGTGGATCAATATTTTTCGAGTGTCGCCGTAGCGTCGTAAGGGCACGAACGGATCTCTGCCTAGTTTTTCCTCAGGTCCGGTTTCCAATGGCCGATGTTGGGCAAGGACAGGTTCGCCGTTGGGGCGATTGGATCAGACTTTCGAAGGACGAACAGAATGACAATCGAAACGCATGCACTGTCCGAAAAGGACGCCGCCGTCATGGCGGAGATGCTAGAGGCGCTGAATGGTGTCAAAGGAACGTTTACCGGTCCTGACAAAAGACCGGTGTTCGACCACATCATGAACGGCTTCGAGCCGGCGCACGATATTGACAACGAGGAAGGGATTGTCGGCGGCGTACCGGGAATATGGGTTCGGCCACGATCCGGCCGCTCGACCGATCGCGCGATCCTCTATTTGCATGGCGGTGCGTATGTCATCGGATCGCCGCGAGCCTATGTGAACTTCGTCAGCCAGATAGTGTCACGCAGCGGTATAGCAGCCTTTGTTGCCGACTATGCCTTGGCGCCCGAACGTCCATTCCCTGCTGCGATTGAAGATGCTGTTCGCGCTTACACCGGTCTTGTAGCGCAAGGCGCCCGGCAGATCGCACTGGCGGGCGATTCAGCTGGCGGCGGATTGGTCTTGGCGCTGCTTTCGCAGGTCAAGAATGCTGACCCTGCGCCTCGCTTGGTGGTCGCTCTTTCGCCCTGGACCGATCTTGCGCTCACCAGCCCTTCTATGTTGACGCGGGATGCTGCGGACCCTATCTGGAGTGCGGCAGCGCTAGCTGAGATGGCGCAGCTATATCTCGGCAATGCCGATTCTCGCAATCCGCAAGCGTCGCCCGTCTACGCTGATCGCGTGGGCTTGCCTCCTCTGCTTATTCATGTCGGAGCCTCCGAAATACTGCTCGACGACGCGTTGCGCTACGCAGAGGGGGTCAAAGACGTCGAAGTCCATATATGGGAGGGCATGTTGCACGTTTTCCCAGCGAACGCGGGCATTCTCGACGCTGCCGACTCAGCGCTCGACAACATCGGGCAATTCATCGCATCAAACATGCTGTTCAACCGGGACTTGAACCAAGAGGCACTTTGAGCGCCGCTCGCGCCTGACGTCCTTGAATGCACGCAAGCATCTGAAACCAGGCCTCGGCGTACAGGTGTTGGTCGCGCAGTTCATCTGCTTTCCTGCCCAGCACGGACAGTACAGATCGAATTGCGAGAACAACGCATCCGTGCCCCTTGGGAGACAAAATCTGCTCAAGTTTTGGCGGTTCCTGCGCGACCTAAAATGAAGAAACCTCCTAGTCTGCGATTTCTCTGTTTTTTTGAGCAAAGGAATCGGAATGAGTTTCTATGTTGTAGTTGGGGCAGGGCCAGTTGGAACTGAGACCGCGCGGCTTTTAGCAATTGAAGGGCATGAGGTTTTGCTTACAAGCAGGACCGTGAATTCGATTGAAATTACGGGAGTGCGCACAATCCAAGCAGACGCAACGGACGCGAATGAACTGGCACGCATCAGTCGTGGGGCAGAAGCCATTTTCATGTGCGCTATGGCCGCCTATCATCGTTGGCCGACCGATTTCTTCCCGATAATAGACGGATGCGTGCGTGCAGCCGAAACTGTCGGCGCAAAAATTATCGTTCTCGGCAACCTTTATGGATACGGGGAAGGTGCTGAAAGCCCGCTAAAACCTGACCTTGCACCGAACCCTACGTCGAACAAAGGAACTGCACGAACGATCATGTGGCAACGCGCCGTTCGGTCTTCGGTGCCCGCGATCGAAGTACGCGCGAGCGACTATCTCGGTTTTGGCGCCGTGACCTACTTCTCACTTCTCGCACTCCCGCCCCTTTTCGAAGGTAAGCCTATCAGCTTCTTAGGGGACCTGGACGCCAATCATGCCTGGTCATACACGAAGGACGTTGCCAGGACACTTGTTGCAGCTGCAATGTACTCGGGCGAATGGGGGCGAGCGTTCCATGTGCCGTCGCGATATGCATCGCCGCGCAAGCTAATCCAGCAGGCTGCAAAGATGCTTGGGAAAGACGTCCCTGAAATCCGCACGCTCTCGGTTGTAGAAATGAAGCTCTTGGGCATGAACGAACTTGTGGAGATGCGATATCTCTTCACCGACCCTCTGATCGTGGACTCGACCGAGACAGAGGAGAGTCTCGGCGTGAGAGCGGACAGCTTAGACACGATGCTGGCGGATACACTACGTGAGCATCACTGAAGCACCCTATACTGCTCAATCCCAGATGTGGTGCTTCTGCCGAACATCAACGAGCCGCAGGATGTGCCGGACGGTCGTCGGCGAAGATCGAGACGACGGCCCGCGGGGAGCATCGCGCAAACCGGGCGGACGCTGGTTTCCCTGGCTCTGTTGCCGAGGCCCAAAAGCCAGTCGGCATTCTGACGACCAACATCACCTTCGCGAAGAAGTGCGTTGGGCTGGGCTGCCTGTTTCCAGCCGTCGCGATCGATGTCGTAGTAGTGAAAACGTACTTAGCTCAATGCGAAGCATCATGTCCTAGTTGCATGACGTCGTGCCCAGATAGCTCTTTTGTGACAGAGTGTGCCCGCTGGGCAGGTTGCCGCGCAAACATCCCTCAAGAAGGGCTTTCGCTGGAAGGGAAGCGAGGACGAGTGTATTGCCAACGTGCGATGAAATCGTGTGCCAAGCGCTGGGTGGGTTGACAGCTCGCGATCGAGCCCAGAGCGGGCAAATTGCCGCTGCTAGTCTCTGCTCCAGGCAAGGAAAGGCCGGTAGTGTCGCTGGGCGATTAGCAGAGTGCGATCTGGTTGGATGATATAGATCTCCTCGACCTCGCGCCCCCTCTGATCAATGAACGTATGAGGAAACGAAGAGCCGATGGGCGAGTTCTTGAGCTTCGTTCGAGGCTGACCGCCATAGGTGATGCTGCCGGGAATCGGCGCGTACCCTTCCGACGAATAGGATCCCGAAATAGCCGTGCAGCTTGCGAGAAGCACCCCTGTCACGACCGCGGCTGCTATTTTCTGGATCATCCTCTGGCCTCGCAGTTCATCAGTGACATTCTCCCATGTGGTCGCCGGCGCTTCGAGCATATTCGATTTCGCCGGTAAAGTCCCTCGCGCGCCATATGAACCTCGAATCTTCTCCTCATTTCCCACTTTCTTGAGAAGAAAGACTGGATTTCCTGGGTCGAAACCTTGTTCTGTTTGTGCGGAGCCAATGCTCCTTAACTCTGGCCAGTCGAGAAGTGTCCGAAAAATCAGGTCTCGGCTTAACAAGAACAGGATTCGGCCCTAGGGCCGCTAATTCGGAGGCCTACGCAAAGCGGCTTAGCCGGAAGAAGCGTCGCGAGACACCTGACGTTGCTGAAAGCACCTTGGCGTTTGGTCGATCAGAGGGGCAAGGTTCTCGATGAAATCGTCCAGATCCGCCGCGGTCGCCAAGCGATTGCTGATCTGGTTGCTAAAGAAGCAAGGTCTTCCCCAAAAGCGGATCAAAAACGACACGCTACGCTCGGTTGGTGCGAAAACGGCCCAGGCACAAGCCAGCTTCATAGCCAACGCCTTGATCGCAAAAAAAAGGCTCGGTTGTCATCCGGAACTATTGGTCTAGGCGATCGGCGCCCCGTTCGCCTGGTCTAATCCAGAGCGGCATATACCGCGTCACGAACGTCCGTCGCATACCTTCCGAACAGGCCTTCAGGCGCCGTGTTTGTCAGCATGACGACTGTGATTGCCTTCTCCCGATCGACGAACCATGAATGACCGTAGACGCCGCCCCATTGGATCGTACCACGGGAGTAGGGGAGGGCGGCTTTCACAGGATCTGTGACGACAGCCCACCCGATCCCGAACCCTTGTCCCGGCCGCTCCGCGCTCATCAAACCATGCGACTGGTCCTGTATCATCACTTCAACGGTCTCCCGATGCAGAAGCGGTGCGCCTCCTTTGCGGATAACTTCCAAGATCGCGAGGATATCGCCTGCGGTGCCTGCCATGCCCCCTCCACCAGAATGATAGGAAAGCGGATCGAATATCCGCTCGTTGGCAAAGCGGATCATACCCGTAGGGCTCTCGACGAAGTCCTCCGCCTGCATCCGTTCTGGATTATCACTACCGCTCTTGTACGGCACGGCCACTCTTCGACGATCGCTGAGGTGGAAGGCCGTATCCTGCAGGCCGAGTGGCTGCGTAACGAGGCATGCAACTGCATCTCCCAAAGAACTGCCCATTTCTTTCTCTATGACGCCGCCCAGAACGTCCATAGAGATTGAATAGCCCCAACCGCGGCCGGGCTCGTAAAGCAAGGGCGCGCCCGACAACCTCCGTAGGTCTTCATCGAGTGATTCGCCACGCTGGCCGCCTTTGGCAGAGAGCGCGAGCCGGGCGTTCGGGCCATCGTCGCTTGCAATAAAACTGGAGCCAAGTCCGGCGGTATGCGCAAGCAGATGACGGATCGTGATGACCGGCATTCGGCCATCAGCCAGAATTGGGCGAAAATAGGGAAGCCATTTCGTGACCTCATCTTCAAGGCCAAATCGCCCGCACTCGACAAGCCGCATGGCCGCGATCGCGACGATAGGCTTGGTAACCGATGACAGGCGAAAGATCGTGTCCGTGCGCATCGGAACCTTATTTTCACGGTCGGCCATGCCTGCCGCCCGCCAGTAGACCAGGTTTCCTTCGCTCGCCACAGCCGCAACGCCGCCGACGATTCTGTTCTCTGCCAGTGCGGAAGAAATTGCCCGATCGATCAGCGGTTTGAGTTTCGCAGCAAAGCCAGCGTTAAGGCATGATTTCAACATGGGAATTCCCTCATTTCGGCAAAACCTGAGCGGGTCACCCGGTCATGATTGCATCTTTGTTTCCGTTGAGATCGAGGCGGCCACGGCTTCTCGCCGTGGCATGAGGTCGCGTCACAGGGATCATAATGCTTGCGCAACCTGATGATAATTGTGTCTATGTGGCAAAGGGCTTTGCATGGAGCGCAAAGATGAATGGTTTCGCTGACAGGTTGGAAGTCTTTCTGAAGATCGTCGCAAACGGCAGTTTTTCAGCTGCCGGCCGAGAGCTGGGTGTCCAGGCATCATCCGTCTCTCGCCAACTGGATGCGCTCGAGGCGGAACTTGGTGTCGATCTTTTTTATCGCTCCACGCGTCGCTTATCGCTGACGCCGGCGGGCGAGATGCTTCGTGGCCGTGCCAGACACGCTCTCGGTCAGCTTGATGAGACCCGAAGTGCAATCGCCGCCTTGGCGAGCGAACCGCAAGGCTGGTTGACGATCTCGGCACCGGTGTGTTTCGGGCAACGGCACGTTGTCCCGTTGGTGTCACCCTACCTTGAGCAGTTTCCCAAAGTGCATCTCGAGATTCTACTGGAGGATCGAACGGTCGATCCTTTGGCGGAAGGAATCGATCTCGCAATCCGCATCGGAAAGCTTCAGGACTCCGAGCTACTGGCGACCAAGCTCGCGACAACCGAAAGCGCAGTTTGCGCGGCTCCTTCGTATCTTGCGAGGAACGGAACCCCATTGCGTCCCGCTGATCTCTACGACCACGTTTGCCTGACGACACCGAAACCGATGAAGGCTGGCATGTGGCAGTTCGGTGGAAAGGATTCAGAACGGCTAGCCGTGTCAGGCACTTTTGTGTGCAATGACATGGATAGCCTCTTGGCAAGCGGCATCGCCGGCATCGGCGTCATCCACCTCCAGACCTGGCTCGTCTCAGAACCACTCAGGGATGGCCGACTTGTACGGCTCTTCTCAGACCTTAAGGCCCAACCCGACGGAAGTGGAATCTATGCGTTGAGGCCGCCCGGAAACGCGACATTGAAGCTGCAGGGGATGATCAACCTGCTCAAATCCAGAGCCCTATCGTTCTCGGCACGCGCCTGAACTGCCCAAGACCGGGCCCGGCGCCCAGCCGCCCTGTCGAAAGATAAACAGGACAATACGACGAGAGAGCACGGAGTCTATACCCCAAGCAGGCGCTGACGAAGCTGACGGACATCCTTTCCTAGAAGGAGATTCCAGCGTGTGGTTTCAAGTCCGTCGCAAAGATTTGGCTGAGCGCATCGATTGTCGATCGGTCTCCTTTCACTCGACCTGCGTCAGCGAGGGATGTCGGCGACTGAGCCCCAAAGGTAAGCTCCGCAAGCGTCCCGACGGTAAGACTTAACGACGGTTTCTCATCGGATCGGGCGGCCCCATCTGCTCCGATTGACCATACGCCGCTGTTTGTCGGGATTAGCGGATCGTCCACCTGGATCACGACCCGACCAGCGCCGTGAAATCTTCGAGCATTTAGGAATTTTTCCAGGTCCAAAGGCCGTATCCAACTCTCGTCGCGGAGCTCCGAGGTCTGAATTGCGCGTGGATTGTCGACGATCATCGGCAGCGGATCGTCAACTGGACGTGATGGCAGTATCACTTTGTGGAGAATATCTTGCGACAGGATATGTCCCATCAACGCGCGCCAGGCGTCGCCGTCATGCGCTACGAGATCGTCGACAATCACTGTCCTTTGGGGTGAAGTAAACCAGTTGTCGGATGGCTGGACGTGGAATCTTAAAAATCCGCGTTCTGCTCCCTCAGGTCCAACGACGACTGCATGATGTGGGACCGAAGCCTGTTTCGTGCGGAACTCTTGGATCTTCCACCAAGCATCCCAGCGCACGAGCGTTGCCGCACGTGGCGCCGGGGCATCATTGGCAACCCGGCGAAACAGGCCGAAACTCTCCAAGGCCTCAACGCGTCGTACATCGCCGCGTCGCTCCAAACTGAAGCGTCCACCATTGGATAGGTCGACTTCCTGGCGAACCGACCAAGAGGCAATGCCATAGCCGTAGCGGCCATATATTCGGGCGTCCGAGGCGCGTAGACCTGCGACAACGAAGCCTTGTGCGTGCGCACGGCGCAATTGCTCGGTCAAGAGACGGCGAGCAACGCCAATCCGCGTGTGCGTGGGGGCGACGCCAACGTGCGTCACGGCAAGATGACTGACGACATTGCCACCCGGCAGCGCAACCGATGTGTCGTAGCCATTGACCACGCCCTGAAGCTCACCATTGGTGAATCCGCCGAGAGGCGCGCCGCTCGCGAGGTATAAGGTTTCCGCCTCGACGCTTGAACGCCCGATATCGGCTATGCCGAGCATGGACTGCCGAAACATGGCGAAGGCTTGGCGACGTCCTTCGCTATTGGCAAGTGACCGAACCTCGACGGTGGCGATTTGGTCGGTCATTTGGACGCCTTCTGCAGTTCGGTGCTGAATAGTGACCGTCGGCTTCGGAGATGAAGTGGATGATTTCGAGCGTCTCTAAGCAAGGTCGCACCGGCGTCGCCCAAAGCCTTGGGTATGGCAAGACCGAGCGATCCTGCGGTTCGGAGCGGTCCAACGCCCTCATGTGTATCCTTGTTGGCGTTGTCGCGGTCGATGACAGTGCCGGCCAGTTCGGCGGCGACCTTCCGCGCCTTGTCAGGCCGAACCTCAAATTCCGCTTCCGGGATGCCCGCGTAAAGATCGGCGGCGGCCGGCGCGAGGGCGATGAATGGCATCGAATGGTCCTTGAGATTTCAAACGGGAGCGAGAAGGCCACGGGATTTGAGAAGGGCGGCTGCTCCCTCGCCAAAATGCCATGCCTCTTCGAGATGCGGTTGGCCTGAGAAGATGAAGTGATCGAAGCCTGCGCTGTGGTAGGTTTCGATGAGGTCCGCGACCTGGGCATGACTGCCGACGAGAGCCGTTCCTGCACCACCACGCACGAGGCCGTAGCCCGACCACACTCCTGGATGGATCTGAAGTTCACGCGCCGAGGTGGGCAAACTGTCGCGGCCTGCGTGGAGCGCCGACATGTTGCCCTGACCGACTGCCTCCGACCTGGAGGCAAGATCGCGCGCCTTCTCGACTTGCTCTGGGGAGACCCAGCCAAGAAGTTTATCTGCGACAGACCAAGCCTCGCTCTCGGTGTCTCTGGAGATCACGTGCAGGCGGACGCCGAACCTTAATCGACGGCCCTTTGCGGTGGCCTGGGCCAGCAGCTTTTTGATGTTCTCGGCCTCGAGGTCTGGCTGGCGGCCCCAGACGAGATAGACATCTGCATGAGATGTCGCGACCTCGGTTGCAGCGCTGCTTGCCCCGCCAAAAAAGATGTCGGGTAGGCCGTACGGATCGGAATTGATGCGTGCCTCACGGATGTCATAGTGCTTTCCCTTGAAGGAAAACGGCTCCTGCCTGCGTTCGTCGGTGACGCCCCGAAGCACCTGGATGAACTCCGCCGTCCGTTCGTAGCGCGCATCGTGGTCAAGATGATCGCCGAAGCGCGCCTGTTCGAAGCGGTCACCACCTGTGACGACGTTGAGCAGCAATCGGCCTTGCGTCACCCGCTGGAACGTCGCTGCCTGGTGCGCGACGAGGGTAGGAGAAATCAACCCCGGACGGAAGGCGACGAGAAACTTCAACCGCGTCGTCTCGCGAGACAATGCCGCTGTTGCGATCCATGCATCTTCACACCACGTCCCGGTGGGCGTTAAAACCGCGTGGAAGGGCTGAGCTTCTGCAGCTCGTGCGACCTCGCCGAGATAGGAGAGGGTCGGCTGCCGGTAGCCGCCGGCAAATTCGATGACATGGCTGTCGTTGCCGGAGCCAGTCAGTCCGCGGCTGTCGCCATTGGTTGGCAGATACCAGTGCAAATGGATATTGCCGGTCATGCGCGCTTCTCCGCATCGGCGCATGCAGCACGGTCGTCCTGATCGAATACGGATGACCCTTGGTGAAGAGAGCGGAAGGAGGCGCCTGGGTGGCTCGTCCTGACAAGGCGGCCCCGCCGCGTCCGGCCTTTGCCGCCAGGTGTAAAACGGCCATGTCCCTTGAGCTCCTGCATCACGTGACGGACGAAGCCGAGCTCCTGCCGATATTCGAGTTCCGTGTTCCTGTGGTGCTGGCCTGGGGGATAGCGCCCCGGGCCGTAGGGAACATTGTTCCCTGCATCCATAGTAAATGCGTTGAGAAACAGTGGTTTGCGGGGAGCGTCCAAAGCGTCGGTGTCACTCATGCTATGTCTCTTTGATGGAGGAGAGAAGCCCGCCTATCGGCATCACCGGTTCTACCGGGCACTGAAGCGATAGGGGCACGGGCGTATTCGGATTTCGGCGCGTGGATGAGGTCACTGGCTGTGGCCACTTCAACGATCTTCCCGCGTTGCATAACAGCAATCGTGTCGGCGACGGTGACCGCAACTCGCAGGTCGTGGGTGATGAAAAGCATCGAGAGGCCTCCAGGTCTGTCTCGCCACCGTCGAATCCCTAATCAGTCTACAGATTTTATAGATATGCTATAAATGAAGCCCGGAAGCGCAGCACGTACGTTCTAAATTCACTGCGGTTGGGGGAAATCCTCTATCGCAAGACGGCTGTTCGAGACGATTTCCGTTTTCCAGGCTGTCTGGCGTCGCCTTCTCAAATGGACGGTCGCGCAATGGCCAGAGCTTCCTGGTAGAAGCGTTATTCCGCGGCAGGCGTATGGAACAGCCGAATATTTTTCTCACACCGTCGATCTTTGGAAGTTTCCGCCGTTTTTGTTACGAGAAAAATCTATAAACCTTATAGATATTATCAATAAAGGTTACGCCAATGAAGCAATTCTTTTCCCGCTCTGCGAAGCGACTCGCAGTCTCCGCCCTTGCGATAAGCGCAGCGCTTTCGTCGCAGGCTTCGGCAAGCGATCCAAAGTACGGGGGCACCTTGCGGATTGCCTCCTTGCAAGCGGATCTCGACGCGTTCGATCCGTTGACGGGTTACAGCACTGACTCCTGGGAAATCCTTCGCGCGGTCACCCGGCAGCTCGTTACCTACCCAGGCTCGCCGAAGGACATCAAGGACGACACGAAATT
Organism: Rhizobium sp. P1_C7; assembly: GCF_056406295.1. NCBI lineage: Bacteria > Pseudomonadati > Pseudomonadota > Alphaproteobacteria > Hyphomicrobiales > Rhizobiaceae > Rhizobium > Rhizobium sp. P1_C7. Next base: position 139,007 of record NZ_JBFUAL010000014.1, on the reverse strand, counting down.
GGTTCCGGACCTCGCGAAGTCGTGGGACGTCAGTGATGACGGCAAGACCTACACCTTCCATTTGAAGGACGACGTCTACTATTCCGGTCCTATCGACCGGAAGATCGTCGCAAGCGATTTCGTTTACAACATCAAGCGCTTCTGCGATCCAAACAAACAGGTCGCCGCGATCAATTATTTCAATCTGGCCATTTCCGGTTTCAAGCCATACTGCCAAGAATTCGCCAAGGTTCCGACTGGCGATCTTGCCGCAACCAGGGCTTTTATCGAGAGCCATGAGATCGCCGGCGTAAGCGCCCCTGACGATAAAACGCTCGTCATCCGGTCAGACACAAAGAATTACGACTTTCTCAACATACTTTCGATGAACTTTGTGTCGCCCCTGCCGGCGGAAATCGCGTCGAAGTATTTTCCCGATTCTGCAGAGTTCCGTAAAAACTTCCCGTCAAGCGGGCCGTACTACGTCGGTTCCTATCAGGATGGACAGAAGTTGGTCCTGAAGAAGGCCAAGAACTTCAAGCCGGAAAGCGACGAGGCACGGAAAGCCTATGTCGATGAAATTGTAGTCGATTTCACCGCGAACAGCGAGGACAGCATCGTTCAGAAGATCGAGGCCGGCGAAGCCGACCTGTCGCTCTATCTCGACACGCCGCCGCGCAGCGCCATCCGCCGATTCCAGACCCAGAAGGCGGAGCAACTGCATTCGTCCAACAGCGGTGCAGCGAACTTCATTACCTTCAATGCGCGTCCCGAAGCCCAGAGCGACGGCGCGAATGCTCTTCGCAAGCCGGAGGTGCGCCAGGCTCTGGCCTATGCCGTCAACCGTGCGCATCTGGTCCAGGTCCAGGGCGGTCCGATTGCCGCCGTGCCGCTGTCCCAGATCATCACCTCGACGATCCTTGGCTACGAACCGTTCGATCCCTATCCGACGGAGGGCAGCAAGGGCGACAAGGCAAAAGCAAAGGAGCTTCTTGCCAAAGGTGGCTATCCCAACGGCTTGAAACTCGACGCCATCTACCGAACAACGGCGCAGTTTGAGGCAATTGCAGTTGCCGTAAAGGAAGATGTGGCAGCCGCCGGGATCGAACTCAATCTCATCCCTATTCCGCCCACGCAGTGGTATGCGTTCATCCAGGACGCAAAAAGCAGATGGGATATCTCGCTCGGTGGGCAGTTCGCCCCCGACTGGCAAGGACCGAGCACTCGTATGCTTCTCGGAGGTTGGCTGAACTCCGATGCATCGCCCTGCGGCACCGGGAACGTGAATTCGATTTGCTACAGCAATCCATTGCTCAACAAGCTTGCTGCCGAGGCGTTCCCTTCGGACGAGCCGGGACCGATCTGGGCCAAAGCTGACAAGATCGTCTCGGCAGACCTGCCTTGGATACCGCTGTTCGAGAAGCGAAAGATCGCGATCACATCCGACCGCATCACTCATTGGGCATGGTCGTCGCTGGCGGTGCAGGCAGATATCACCAACATCGCTGTAAAGAACTGAGCGCAATGAGCGTCTTCTCCGTTCACGATTTGCAGGTTCGCTTTGGTGCCGTGAAAGCGGTTCGTGGCGTCTCGTTTGATGTCGAAGCGGGTAGGACGCTGGCGATCGTCGGTGAATCCGGATCGGGCAAGAGTGCCAGCCTTCTGGGCGCGGCCGGGCTCTTGCCAGGCTCGGCCTCGGTTAGGGGCAGTGTGCTCTACCAGGGCCGAGAGATCCTCGGAGCGCCGTCGGGTGCCCTGCGGAAGATCTGGGGCGCGCAGATTGGCTTCGTCTTTCAGGATCCTTTGAGCAATCTACATCCGCTAAAGACGATCGGCGACCAGATCGGCGAGGCGATCTCGGCTCATCGCTCCATTGGCCGAAGGGAGAAGCGCGAGCAGGTACTCGCGCTTCTCGACGACGTTGAAATCGCCAATCCTGCAAAACGCCTGAGCGATTATCCGCGCCACCTTTCCGGCGGAATGCGACAGCGCGTCATGATCGCGATGGCGATTGCACTAAACCCTGGTCTCATTATCGCAGACGAGCCGACGACCGCGTTGGACGTCACCGTGCAGGCCTCCATTCTCGAGCTTTTGAGACGCCTGCAGGAGCGGCACGGGACTGCGCTCGTTTTTGTCAGCCACGACCTTGCCGTCGTCTCGGACATTGCCGACGAAGTCGCCGTGATGCGCGACGGGCTGGTGGTCGAGCGAGCCTCTGCCGACGCGATCTATTCCGGTCCGAGACACTCCTATACGCGCGAATTGCTTGGCGCCGCGCGGCTGGACGGCCCAAGAAACTATACAGAGACAGTTGTCGCCGCTTCTCAGCAGACACTTCTTAATGTCAATAGACTGGGCCGCTCGTTCGTTGCTCACCAGCCGGTTCTCGAGGACGTGTCGTTCTCTATAGCAAAGGGCGAAATACTCGGCCTGGTCGGGGAATCCGGTTCGGGAAAATCAACCATCGGTCGCCTGATCGCCGGCCTGGATCGGCCCGACGGCGGGACGATCTCGCTCGGCGGCATCGAGTATTCGGAACCGGGACGAACTGGCCCGTTGACCGGCGATTTGCGCAGAGCAATTCAGGTTATCTTCCAAGATCCATACGCAAGCCTCAACCCCCGGCGATCCGTCGAAGCCATCCTCTCGGACCCCTTCGTCGTCGCTGGTGAACAGGACCGCACACGGCTGAGGCAAAAGGTCCGACAACTGCTAGCCGATGTCGAGCTTCCTGAAATGGTAATCTCTCGCTTTCCCTCACAACTGTCCGGCGGCCAGCGGCAACGCATCGCGATTGCTAGAGCGATCGCATCCAGACCCTCGCTTGTCGTTGCCGACGAAGCGGTCTCAGCGCTCGACATCACGACCCAGGCCAGAATTGTCGAACTGCTCCGCCGGCTCCGCGACCGGCTCGGAACTTCGTTCCTGTTCATCTCCCATGACCTCGGCGTGGTCGGCGAATTGTGCGATCGTGTGATCGTGCTGGAAAAGGGAAGAATAGTGGAAACCGGTGCGGCAAAACGGATCTTCGAACGCCCGGAACACGAATATACCAAACGCTTGCTGGCCTCGATGCCAGGGCGCAGGCGGCAAACCGAGAGCGTCATCTCCAAGGCGGCCTCCTATGGCAGTTGACACATTCGAGGAGGCAGCGACCCGCCGCTGGGCTGCCGATTTTCTTGCGCCGCTCTGGCGGGAGCGCAGCGTGCGCGTCGGGGCGTGCATCGTTATTTTCATGCTCTGTGCCGCCTTCCTTGCGCCGCTCGCCGCCTTCGTTCTGGGGCATGGACCCACCGACCAATTCCCGGACGTGGCGCTCGACGAGATGGGCCTGCCAGTGGGGCCTTCATGGGCGTTCCTGCTTGGCGCCGATGGAAATGGGCGGGACGTCTTTGTGCGCACCCTTTACGGGGCACAAATCTCGCTGCTGGTGGGTATTCCCGCGACGACGGCCGCAATGATCATTGGCACGCTCATTGGGACGATAAGTGGGTTCATCGCGGGCCGCGTGGACCGGATCGTCAGCCAAGCTATCGACGTGGCGATGTCGTTTCCGTTCGTGGTGACCGCGCTAAGCCTGCTGTCGCTCAATAGAGGAGATCAGGGCCTGCCACTTATCTCGCCAGTGCTCGTCGTTATTCTTGTGATTGCATTGTTCTCCTGGACCTATTTCGCTCGCCTGACACGAGGTCTCGTGCTTGAGCTGCGATCAAGTCCGATGGTCGAGGCATCAATGGTCGTCGGTGCTTCGAAAACGCGCATCATCCTCCTCGATATTCTTCCGAACATCCTTCCGACATTGCTCGTGTACTGGGCGGTGCAGCTTCCAGCGAACATTGTAGCCGAGGCGACCCTTTCGTTTCTGGGCGTCGGCATCCAGGCGCCAGTGCCGAGCTGGGGCAACATGATCGCAGAAGCGCAGCGGACCTCCCTCTATCAGGATCAGCCCTGGTTTCTGGCCGGCCCAGGTCTTGCATTATTCCTTACAGTGGTCGGATTCAACACTTTGAGTTCGGGATTGCGGACTGTGCTCGATCCGCATCAGAGGCGGTCGTAGGCCATGACAAAAAACCTCGTCTCAACCGTATTTCGATCGGCGTCGACCCTGCTCATCGTCCTTGTTTTATCGTTCTTCATCACGAGGATTGCCTATCGCAACCCTGCGGCGATGCTCGCTCCCCGCAATGCCACACAGGAAACGATAGACGGCGTGGCACGTGCGTTGCGTCTCAATGAGCCATGGTACGATCAGCTGTGGTATTACCTGTATCGGGGGCCGGATATCCAAGGCGCGCCGATGGGACTGTTGCATTGGCCCCCGGCTCTTGGCTATTCGTTCAGAAAGCAGGCTCCAGTCACAGACCTTATTCTTTCCAAGGCTCCGGTAACGATCTCGCTTGCGCTCGGCGCGATGGTCATATGGATGACGATAGCGATCGTTTCCGGGGTCGTGGCGGCGCGATGGCATGGGCGCTTCGTTGACCATGTGCTCGCGGCCTTTGCCTATGTCGGTTTGTCCGTCCCAACCTTTCTGAGCGGCATCCTGATATCCTACTTCTTTTTCTTTCAGCTTACGAATCATGGGTTTGCCTGGTTTCCAAGCAGCGGGTACGTCCCGCTATCGGAGGATCCGCTCGAATGGACGCGACATCTCGCTTTGCCATGGGCGACGTTGGCGATAGCCGAAATCGGGATCTTTCAACGGATCGTGAGGGCCGGGATGCTCGATGTGCTCGGCCAGGATTACATCCGAACAGCGCGCGCCAAGGGGCTCCGTGAGAGCAGAATCTATCTTTCGCACGCTCTGAAATCGGCTTTGAACCCGATCATCACACTGGGCGGACTTGAACTTGCTGTCATCATGGGTGGCGCAATCGTTACCGAGACGATTTTCGGCCTCGACGGCGTTGGGCGAATGGCAATTACGGCCGCCCTGGACGGGGATTTTCCACTCGTGATCGGAACGACGATCTTTGCGGCGTCGGTATTCGTTGCGTGTACCCTGGTGGTCGATCTCGTCGCGCAATGGCGGGATCCCAGCCAATCAAACGGGCGTGGCTGAAGTCTTGCCTTATTCCAGCGCCGTTGCATCGGATCCCGTTCTCCAACTCCACATCAGAGCAAATTCCAGGCATGAGCAAAATGCGCGTCCGCCATCGAGCAAGCCCGACATCACACCCCGCCACCCCCAATTCTTGACGCAGCACCACTACGAAGGAGAACAAAGATGACCACAGTGGATGCCCCGGCTTCGCTGACCTACTTGCGCCGCGCCACGGCGACAGAAGAAGCCCTCGTGGACCGCTTCCAGCCGATCTTCGACCGTATCGCAGAGGGCAACGTTGAGCGCGAGCGCAATCGCACCTTTCCCGTCGACCAGGTGCAGTGGCTCAAGGACGCCGATTTCGCTCTGGTGCGCGTGCCTGAGGAGTTTGGCGGGTGGGGCGCCTCGCTCGAACAGACGTACTTCCTCCTGGCCTTGCTTGCGGAGGCTGACGCAAATGTCGCTCACGTATGGCGCAATCACCTCGCCTTCATCGAAGACCGTCTCAACGCGCAGCCGTCGCCGACCAACGACCGCTGGTTCCAGCGCTTCCGTGACCGCGAGTTCGTTGGCGGCGGCTGGACGGAAGCCAACAACGGCACGTACGCCACCATAAAGACAACGGTTTCTCGCGAAGGCGATTCCTACAAGGTCACCGGCGCGAAGTTCTATGCCACCGGCAGCCTCTATGCCGACTGGCTCGATGTGATCGGCAAGGGCGAAGACGGCTCCCTCATCACCACCCTGGTGAGCCGTCACCAACCTGGCGTCGTTCTTACTGACGACTGGCCAGGTTTTGGCCAGCGTACCACGGCAAGCGGCAGCGCCATCTATCAGGACGCCATCGCGCACCAGGGTGACGTCTTCCCGGCCAGCGAGCGTGTGGTCTACCAAGGGCACTTCTACCAAACGGCGCTGCTGGCCGTGCTCACTGGCATTACGCGCGCGATCCTGCGGGATGGTATCACGGCGCTCAAGTCGCGTGGGCGCAACTACCCGCAAGGTCTCGATCCGGTACCGGCGCGCGACCCGCAACTGCTGCAAGTGATCGGCGAGGTATCGGTGCGGGTCTTCTCGACAGAGGCCGCGTTGCGCCGTGCCGCAATCTCGCTCGACCTCATTGCCGCTGCCCACGCGGCCGGCGACGTCGCTTTGCGCGACAAGCGCGCCATCGCCGGAGAAGTGGCTGTATCGCAGGCACAACTCGCGATCATCGACGGCGTCCTGTACGCGGCCACGCATGTGTTCGGCGCCCTTGGTGCGTCCGGGACCTCCGAGGAGACGGCGCTCGACCGCCATTGGCGCAATGCGCGCACGCTCGCATCCCATAACCCGGTCGCCTACAAGGCACGCATCCTCGGGGACTACCTGGTCAACGACAATTCGCCCGTCTCGAGCATCGCTCGGCTCGGCCGCGGTGGCCAGGGAAACTAAGGAGACGCCACGATGACCATACCCTACCTTGCGCTTGGCCTTTCCGGGCCACACCTGGTGGAGCTCACCGCAAGCCGCGCGCTGCTGTCGCGGTGGGATACATTGCCAGTAGCGTTCAGCGTGCTAGGAATCGACCGCGTCGACGGCAGCGCGCCAGCACCGGTCACGCTTACGAGCAGTGCTGTCGGCGCGACCTTGGGGGGCGCCACGAAGTACGGTCGCTTCTTCATCACCGCGACGCCGCAGCGCGACCACCCGTACAACCTTGCGCGCCGAGTCGCATCGCTTGCCCATCTTTCGCGTGGGCGCAGCGGCCTGCTGATCGGGGTTCGCGATGCTTATGCACCTGAAGGTCCAAGGGAAGCGCCCGCCTGGGGTGGCGCAGGGCTTGGCGGTGGTGCGCCACTCAACGCTCAGACCGCCTACGACGCAGCCCTCGCGGTGCGCGCTCTTGAGCAGAGCTGGCCGCATGACTCTATCATCGGTAACCGTGAGACCGGAATCCTGGTGGAGTCGAACCGCATCGTGCATGTCGATATCGACAACAGCTTCTCAATCGCCGGGCCGTTGAACGCACCCGAGCCGGAAACAGGCGCGTCGGTGATCGCCTGGTACGCAGCAACGGTGGCGGACATCCCGCCGGTAAGGGCCAACGACCCGATCGAGCTCGTCCTCGGTGCTTCGGGCTCTGTGCCGGTGGTAGCGCTAGGTGAGGAGCCACCAGCCGGTGCGGCGGGCGTTGTGCTGCGCGCAGGCCCCGAGCAGTCGGTGGGCGACCTGCTCGACACTGCCGAGCGCTGGCTTGCCGACGGCTTCGCTCCCATCCCGCTCGGCGGGTCCCTACGTCTTGCGCTCAACCTTTCGGCACCAGCGCCGCTGCCGGCCACCGCGCGCGCCGCTTTCCCTGTGCCGCAACCGCACGTCTCTCTATAGACGGCAACGGAGACATCCCTAATGACAAACAAGCGATCTGGCCACGTGCTCCTCGGGATCAACGTGTTGGTTCTGGGCTACTTGCCGGCGGCCTGGAAGACGCCTCTGCTTGAGAAAAACTCTTTCATTGACCCGGATTATTGGACGAACATCGGCAGGACTGCGGAGCGCGGCACCCTCGATGCCCTCTTCCTGGCCGATGGTCCGCTTCTGGGCGACCCAGCCTACGACGCCAATCCGATCCGCCTTGAGCCGACGGTGAACTGGGGTCATGTGGCCGCCGCGACCTCACGTGTGGGCCTGGTCGCCACGGCCTCATCGACCTTCAATGACCCCTTCGAACTTGCCGAACGCTTCCTGTCTTGGGACCACCAAACGGGTGGTCGTGCGGCGTGGAATGTTGTGACGACGCGCGGCGTGCCTGCGGCGCGCAATTTCGGTATCCCCGAAATTCCGTTTCGCGACGACCGCTACGAACGTGCGGGCGAGTTCGTCGACGTTGTGCGGGCTCTGTGGGAATCAGCGGCCACGGGCCGCGACGTGCATCACCATGGCGAGTTCTTTGATATCGACGGTCGTTTGCGCGTGCCGCCATCGAGACAAGGCCATCCGATCATTTTTCAAGCGGGTGGTTCGCCGCAGGGTCGCGCGCTGGCGGGGCGCGTGGCTGAAGGTGTCTTCGCGGCTGAACTGACCAAGCACCAAGCCATCGAGCACTACCGCCTGGTCAAAGGCTTCGCACGGAGCAATGGCCGCTCGCCTGACGACATCAAAATCCTTCCCGGCTTGTTGCTGAGCTTGGGCAGTACCGAGGAAGAAGCGCGTCGCCGCAGCGATGAGATCCATGACGCAGGCCCGGCGTCCTATTCCATCGCGTGGCTATCACAGGCAATCGGCTACGACGCGTCGAAACTCGAACTCGATGAGCCCTTTCCGGAGGCCGTCCTGGTCCCCTTGAAGGATACGCAGACGTTCCTGGGAAGTATCGGTTTCCGCGAATCGATCATTACACAGATCCGCAAGACCAATCCCACCGTGCGCGAGTACCTCAAGCAGACGCGGTATACCGGGTCGGGCCATGCCGGATTCGTCGGCACGCCCGAGCAGCTCGCCGATCACATCGAGGATTGGTTCCACGCTGGAGCCATCGACGGTTTCAACCTGCAGCCCGATCGCTTGATCGATGGGCTCGCGGTGATCGTCGACGAACTCGTACCGATTCTGCGCAAGCGCGGCCTGTACCGTCACGAGTACAAGACAGAGACACTGCGCGAGCACTTCCAGGCGGCCTCGCCCTCGCCCCGTTCCTAAGGGCCTTCGGAACTCTGTGTGTTCCTGGGCGGAACAATTGACACCTGCGACGCCAGATTTCTCAAATCCGCGCGTCCGGGTAGCGCATCTGGCTAGACAAGGACAACAGGGCGGGGGCGCCTATGCCGGCGTCATTGTGGTTGGTTTCGAGTTTCGACCGTCACCGTCTGGCTGAACAGATTCTATGGCCCAGAGCGGCTCGCGGTTGTAGCGGCTATTGCACTGAGCGTTTGCGCATCGCGATTGTAGATGTCGTCGTAGTAGTGAACTATGCCGTCGGCGGTCGGCCATGCTGTGAAATAGGCGACATAGACAGGAACTTCCTCCGGAACCGGCACCTCCTTCTTCGCGCCCCCGGCAATCTCCTGATTAACAGACTCGACGGACGTTTTCAGGACTGCAGCTGCCATGGCGCGGGGGTTCTCCAGACGGACGCATCCGTGGCTGAACATCCGGTCTTGTGACGCGAACTTTCCTCGTGCGGGGGTGTCGTGCATGTAGATGGCATGCGGATTGGGAAACAGGATCTTCAACTGCCCAAGAGCATTATCCGGTCCTGGCGGCTGGACAACAGCGATATTCTCAAGGGGCTGGGTCCAATCAACCTTGGCCGAGGACATGGGTTTCCCGTTCACCGCCACCATGTAGCCTTCTCGGTCCAAGTAGGAGGGGTCACGCTTCAGATGCGGCAGCATCTCATTCTGGATGATTGATTGCGGCACACCCCAGTCAGGATTGAACTCGACCGTCTTGATTGAAGCATCGAAGAAATTTGTCTGATGATCCTGCTGACCGATCACGGCTTTCATTGAAAGCGCAAGTTCGCCGTTCTCGGTGTAGTAGGCCATGTAAGCAGGTTGGTTGATAAAGACGTATCTGTCGGGGAATTCCTGTGGCAACCACCGCAGTTCCTCCATTGCGACGATCACCTTGTTGGCGTTCACCGAAGCGTCCCCACTACCTTGACCGGATGTTCGAAGCCAGTGAAGCTCAGCAGCGAGCTGGGAGAACTTTGGGCTGCTAGGCATGAAGCGATCGACTACCGACATGTCAGCAGCGAGAGACAGCTGGTTGAGGGTCGCGTTCAAATCGACGGATTTGCGCTTGAAATCATAGTAGTTGGACAATTTGTTGGGATCGATGCGTCCCCGGACATTGTCCTGAAGAAACATCAGCATCTTGTTTGAGAGAGAGAGCTCGAACTGCGCCAATGCTTTTGTTCGTTCAGGGGATCTTTGCGGAAGCGCATCCAAAGTCGCAGCGACGGCATAGTCACCGGCATTCAATCCCCAATCGTCGGCCTGATGCAGCAACGCCGATGCCTGCCGGGCTTTTCCGTTCGGACCCTTGCCGTCGACCCAGATGAGCTTTGCTTTCGGTTGGCTATAGTAGGCCTCGACCGCGGAGGCGATGTCAGCGTTCATCGACAGGGATAGACTGCCCATCTCGCGCAGGACCTTGACTGGGCTGCCGGAACCTCCGTCGAAGAGCGTGGAAAATACAGATTCTCCACCCTGTCGAGAAATGTGAGCCTCCCGGCGCCCCGGTACCGGATAGCCCTTCTCGACGGCGATCTGCGGGGCCGGCAGTGCAGGCTGCTGCTTCGCTTGCGCTGCGATTTCACTCCCGGCAAGAACCAATAGGCTGACTAGACTGGCCTTAAAAACGAGAGCTGATCTAGCTGTCATTCGATACCCTCAACATCTGACGAGTGCAAACTTGTGTCGGCGCGACGACCATATCCGTCTTCAGGGCACGAACTGTATCTGCCCATGAAGGACTAAGGCGGCAACATTCAGGCAGAAGCTAGGCATGATCACTATCACGAAACATTTGAGGAAAGGCCCCTCTCAGGCCATGAAGGTGAGCGCGACGGCCCTGGTGACCGGATTTGGTCTTTTGCTGTTTTCGAGAATCGTGATGATATCACTCACGATCGCAGCTAACCGTCTCAGAAGGATGCCCTCGTGAGCCCATTTGATATTGCTGCTCTCATGCTCGTAGCGGGGCTAGCCATCGGGTCACTGTCAATCGTTGCCATACTATGGGTGCGTCGAGTTTTGGACCGGCGACGTGCCGGGGTAAACACCGACGATGCACGCGACCTTGCGATGCGATTGGTTCTGGCACTCGATGACTTCGTCGGGACCTGCTACACCGCCGCCCACGACTTCCCCGAATTCGACGTCGACGAGCCCGAGAATTTCTTCCTCCACGCGGACGATCCCGTTCTCCTTCTTCCCAAGGATGCAAATTGGTCGCTCTTCGCGCGGGAATTGTCTGAAGAAATAAGATGGCTCCCCAATCGTTTGCGCAATGTGGTCGATGCCCTCGAGTCGATCGAGATAGAACCGCCAGAGTTCAACGACCTGTTCGAGCATAGACAGGACGAATTCGCTCGACTTGGGCTGCGGGCGATGGATTTGATCGATCGCCTTTGCGCGGCTTATCAATTACCCTTGCCCGAGCGCCCAGACTACTACGATCCTCGAAAAGATTTCTCCGCCAAAATAGGGGAAATGGCCGAATTCTGGAGGCGACGGGCTCAAAGCGCTCGGCAGGTCCCCGCAGAGCCCTCAAACATTACGCCTCTGTTTGGCCGCAGCATCACGCCGGAAAATCAGTCGAGCTGAATTTATGCAGTACGTTTGGCGGAATCAACGCAATCTGCGTTAGAAGACCGTCAGCTCCGCCGCCAAGGTTCGATCTTGGCCGCACTGCAACTGCAATTCTTACTGGACTGGCAAAAGCCGAAAGCCAGCCTGGCGATCATGAGACGAACACGGCCTGCCGAAATGAGTGTCTAGCCGGGACCGGATGTTCGTCCGATCGACAGCGACACGGCCTATTTTGGCCCTCTGCGCCGGCATTCTTCAATCAAGTGAAACGGCGGTTTGTCAAAACTGGCGCGAGTGCAGCGGCACTTGGCGACAGCCAGAAGCGAATAGTGCAGTAGGCGCCCGATGATTATCGATCAGCAAGTGATGCCTAGCGGGGCTTGATCCGGCGCTAGAGCTCTCGCCCTCATTTGTCTTGGCGAACGGCCATGCTTCCCAATGCCGCCGTTGAGTGAGCGCCGCTGCTTAACAACGCCGCGGCTGACGGATGCGCTGACACTAATGTTATTGCGATCAGAGGACGCGTCGGCGGATCGCGTCCTCTACGGTGACTAAGAAAGCCTCCCTAGGAACCAACAGCATCCGCTTTGGCCATGCAGCCGTTGAGAAAGAGCGATGCGCAGATCTGTGACCGCTCGACGATATGCTCGTCTGCGATACCGGGGAGTTGTCCCAGCATCACAGCACGCTGGGGTTCCATGACCATCATTCCACGCAACATTCCCGTCGCCATGGCGGGGTCCTGCAATGTTATCAGTCCTCGTTCGGATTGGAGCGACAGCCACTTTTCCATGACCACGCTCGTGCGCGTTATGGCTTGCTCGTAGAAGACCTTTGCAATCTCCGGGAACCGGTCAGATTCACTGAGAACCAGGCGCGTGATCGCGATCGTGTCGGAGGACAAAGTGAGGCGACCATAGGCGAGCAGGAGCCGCTCCAGTCCATCGCGCACGCCCATACTTTTCAAGCTTTTCTCGTCAAGGCCAAGAAAATACTGGCCGATCTTGGCCGATATGAGTTCGGAGAACAGGTCGGCCTTGGCGGGAAACAGCCGGTACAGCGTCTTGGTCGAGACGCCCGCTGTCTGCGCGATCGTGCCAATGTTCGCCGACGCATAGCCGGCCTTCTTGAACTGGTCGTTGGCTGCGTCGATGATAATTGCTTTCGTGTCTTCGTCGCACCGAACTTGCGGACGCCCGCGGCCACGTTTCTCCGCACAAATCTCCTGCATCGAATCCGGATTCCCTGCTTTCTGGTCGCCACCGAGACTATAGGACGCTTTGGAAAATAGCAAGTTTCCAAAATAAATACCACCGAGACCTTATTCCATATTCAATCCGGAGCCATTGCGCCGCTATCCAACCCCACAGGCTACCAGGCATTCATAATTAGGAATATGAAAGTTTTCCAAATTATCATTGACATCGATTTAGATGAGCGTATTTTGGAAATCAAAGAGTTTCCTAATGACATCCGTCGCTGACGAGGTGTCCGGAGCAAGCACAATGGACGAGAACATCATCAGCCTGTCGAAGGCAGATCACAGACCTGCAGCTGAAACTCTTCCGAAGGAGATCTCGGCGCCGGTCAAGCCGCCAGAGCAGGCCTCCCCTGACACAGCGTCGTCTTTCAAGAAGGGACTTATAGCTGCCACCGCCATGGCGATCGTAGCAGCCGGGGTGTTCTACGGCCATGATTACTGGACCGTCGGCCGGTTCCATGTGTCGACCGACGACGCCTATATCAAGGCTGACAGCAGTGCCATTGCGCCGAAGGTTTCGGGATATCTCGCAAAGGTGCTCGTCGCCGATAACCAGCCCGTCAAGGCAGGGCAGGTGCTCGCCACCATCGACGACCGGGACTATGCGGCCTTGCTCGATCAGGCCCGCGCAGATGTCGAAGCCGCGAGGGCTACTGTGGACGGAAAGCAGGCTGCCCTTGAAACCCAAAAGTCCGTGATAGCGGCGGCGCAGGCGTCGATAGACATCGACCTCGCCAATGAAGCCTTTGCCGATCAGAACGACAAGCGCTATTCGCGCCTTGCCGTCAGCGGTTACGCTCCGGTCCAAACCGCACAACAGGCTGCATCGCAGATCGCCGCCAACCGTGCCACGACTGCACGCGATACTGCAGCTCTCGAGGGCGCAACCAGACAGGTCGATATACTGAAGGCCGAACTGGCGCAGGCGAAGGCAATGCTTGGGCGCGATCTCGCTCTTCAGCGCCAGGCCGAACTCAATCTATCCTACGCAAGCATCGTGGCACCCATCGACGGTGTCGTCGGCAACCGCACACTGCGGGTCGGCCAGTTTGTACAGGCCGGAACCCAGTTGATGACCGTCGTTCCAACCGACACGGCCTACATCGTCGCCAACTTCAAGGAAACGCAGCTCACCGACGTTCACGCCGGCCAGCCCGTAGACGTCGACGTCGATATGTTTCCGGGGCACGTCTATCACGGACATGTGGAAAGCATCGCGCCGGCGAGCGGGCAGGAATTCGCTCTGCTGCCGCCTGATAATGCGACGGGAAACTTTACCAAAGTCGTGCAGAGGATTCCCGTCAGGATCGTTCTTGACGCCGACAGCGTCGCGTCCGGTGACCTGAGGCCCGGTATGTCCGTGCAGCCGAGCATCGATACCAAGGATACGAAGGAAGACCGCGGTCTCTGATCGCGAGGGCCAGGAGGGCCGGTCATGTCCACCACAGCTTCGACACCGACAGCGATTCTGCCGGCAGCCTCCGCACAAAAGGCTGGCACCAAGGAATGGATCGCCGTCCTTGCCGGGATTGATCGGTGCGTTCATGGCAATCCTGAATATCCAGATCACCAACGCTTCGCTCCTGGAGATCGAGGGAGGCATCGGAACGGGGGTCGACAACGGGGCCTGGATCTCGACCTCGTATCTGATCGGCGAAATCATCGTCATTCCGCTGACCGCATATTTCAGCAACGTCTTCTCGTTCCGGAAATACATCATCGTCAACACGATCCTCTTCCCGCTCTTTTCGATGGCGTGCGCGTTCGCACACGATCTGAATACGATGATCGTACTCCGTGGTCTGCAAGGCTTCGCCGGCGGCATTTTGATCCCCATGGCCTTCACGATGGTGCTGACAAAGCTGCCCAAATCCCAGCAGCCGATCGGCCTTGCAATCTTCGCACTGTCGGTCACGTTTGCACCGGCCATCGGTCCCACGATCGGCGGCTACTTGACCGAGAATTACGGCTGGCAGACGATCTTCTTCATCAACACGATCCCGAGTGCGATCATGGCGATCGCGCTGGCAGCAACGCTGGACAAGCAGCCGATGCGGCTGGGGCTGCTGCGCGAGGGCGACTGGGCAGGTATCGCAACGATGGCGGTTGGATTGGCCGCGCTCCAGACTGTGCTGGAAGAAGGAAACAAGGACGACTGGTTCTCGTCGCCCTTCATCGTCAAGCTGAGTATCGTGGCGGTTGTTTTCCTTGGCGCGTTCATCTGGATCGAGCTCAAGGTCGAGAAGCCGCTGGTCAAGCTCCGTCTCCTGACCCAGCGCAATTTCGGCATCGGCGTTCTGGTCAACGTCCTCGTCGGTGTCGCGCTCTTCGGAACTGTCTATATCCTGCCGCAGTATCTCGGCCAGGTGCAAAGATACAACGCCGAGCAGATTGGCAACGTGCTGGCGTGGACAGGCCTGCCGCAGCTATTGCTTATTCCGCTCGTGCCAATGATGATGAAGCGCTTCGACGCTCGCTACATCGGGTTCCTCGGCATCAGCATCTTTGCCTTTAGCTGCTTCATGAACGTCATGCTTTCGGCCGACAATGCCGGCGACCAGTTCTGGATTCCGAACATCGTCCGTGCCATCGGCCAGGCACTCGTTCTCACCCCGATCACCGCCATCACAACAGGCGGCATCGCTCCGTCCGACGCGGCTGCAGCCTCAGGGCTCACCAACATGCTCCGCAATCTCGGCGGCGCGGTCGGGACGGCAACGCTCGGGACTGTTTTGACGAAGCGGGAGCAATTCCACTCGAACATCATTGGCCAGTCGATAACCGCGAGCCGCGACCAGGTCACAGAACGCCTCAATCAGTTGACGCACTACTTCATGGCTCATGGCGTTTCGGATCAAGCAAAGGCCGCCAGCCAAGCCGTTGTCGCATTGGGTCGGGTGGTGAAGCGCCAGGCGCTGATCATGGCCTTCAGCGACACCTTCGCCGTCATTGGTGTCGTGCTTGCGATCGCAGCCGTGGCCTTGCTACTCACGAAGAAGTCGAATGCGGGCGGTGGTGCGGGGGCTCACTAGCGGAGAGGATGGCACACGAGCACGGTGTTCGTCCAAGCTCTGCCAGCAAGACCATTGACGCGCCCACTTGCCGAGTAATCTCGATCAGCTCTCGGTGATGCGCCGATCGTCTTCAGATTCCGCAGCCAGCTGCTGCCAGTCGAGATCCTCTTGCAGCTCGAGATACTGCGTAGGACCTATCTTATCCGCATCGCGGAGTTCTTCGAGCCGCTGACGTTGGGCCACGGTGGCGGCGATGGACAGCTCGTGCCGTCGGACTGCTGACGGATTGCCGGCCTCGTCCGCGTTCTGTGAATAGACGGTCCTCAGGCTGTCAGCCTCGGGGCCGACGGCGCATTGCGAGAGTGGAGAGCGAAAGAAAGGCAATGATGGCCCATTGTGGCAGTTGCTCCATAAGCCGCAATTTCCCTATCACCGGTCCTACGCGGCCGACCCGGCCAAGGACTGATAGCCCGACAGCTTCGCACTTGCCCTAAACCTGAGTTTGGTTACGGGCGCGCGCACGAAGCATCAAGCTTTTGAGGCGACTTGGTTGCTGCGTTTTGTGACCAGTGGCCCAGGGCTGCAGGAATGTCCGCTAGTTCTTCATGCCGGCCGAAGCAAAGGCAGGCCCTCCACCTTATACTTTTTCAGCGTTCTGCCCATGAAACTAAAACTTCGGATTGACGCGCCACATGTGGTTGCGCCGTGTTCTTCGAGATAGAGCACGGCGCGAAATTGGAAAGCGCTTGATCAATGGGCCCCGAGCCTAGTCAAAACATGCCGTTGGCGTGCAATTCACTCCGCTGCACGGGTTGGCGAACTTCCCAATGTTCCACGAGCTTTCCCTCCGAAAGCCGGAAGAAGTCGACGATTGCAAGTCCCGCATCGTCCTTGTGGCGCCGGGCGAACATATGCACCACGACGTAATCTCCCTCCGCGACGATGCGCTTCACCTCTCCGCGGACCTCGGGAAAGGTGAAGCGCAACTGACGCACATAGGTCTTGAAGCCTTCGACGCCGTCGGGAATGTTAGGGTTGTGCTGAATGTAGCCTTCGCCGAAATACGCGCTGGCGGCCTCGAGATCGCCGAGGTTGACCGCCTTTTCGATGAAGTCGAGCACAACCGTCTTGTTCCGCTCGGTAGTTGACGTGCCCTGATTGTTTTCGCGATCATCATGCATGGGTCTGGGTTCCTTTCTTCGATCATCGTGCAGTCGAAAGACTGCCGATGGTTGCGGGACGAGGACTATCGGTTTAAAGCTCGACGAACGATTGTCGAAAACCGCGATTTCTTATCCGATCGTCTCAGGACTGGAACGATCATGCATGAGTTGGACCTGTTGTCGGACGTACTCACCGCTTCCCGGCTGGGAGCCTCGCAGATCAGCTTCGCCCGCATGCGAACGCCCTGGGGCATTGCCGTCGAACCGATGCGCAATGCGGCGGTTCACGTTGTCCAGGCCGGAGAATGCTGGTTGCGATTTGAGGGAATGGCGGAACCGATCCATCTCGGCCAGGGCGACATGCTGCTGGTCGCCGGTGGCGTCGCCCACCAGATCAGCAACCCGCCAGATGCGCCAGTCATGCCGATGCAGACGGTATTCGCGCGCTCGCAAACCGGAGATCGCGATGCCGGCAGCGAGGATGGAACAACCCTGCTCTGCGCCAAAATTTCCATGCGGGAAAGAGTGCCCAATCCGCTGGTGCCGCTGCTACCGCCGCTGATACACCTGACGCGCGCCCAGGTGGACGCAGATGCATCCCTGCGGCTGATCGGCGAGCTTCTTCGGGTCGAAGCCGGCGGTTCGAACACCGGTCACGATATCGTGGCGCCCCGCCTTCTGGACAGCGCACTGGTGTTTCTGCTGCGCGCCTGGCTGGAAAGCCAGCCCGTCCAGACGACGGGCTGGTTCGGCGCGCTACGCGACCCCGGCGTCGCCCGCGCCCTTCGTCTCGTTCATGCCGCTCCGGAAAGGCCATGGACCGTCGAGGCTCTCGCAAGCAGCGTAGGGCAATCCCGCGCGACCTTCGCGCGGCGCTTTGCGAAGATCATGGGAGAACCGCCGCTGGCCTACGTCGCTCGCTGGCGTATGAATATCGCCGCCCGTGCGCTGGCTGAAACGAGAGACACCGTGGAGCAGATCGCCCACAGGGTCGGCTACGAATCCACGCCCTCGTTCTCTCAGGCTTTCCACCGGATTGCGGGCCGGTCGCCCGGCCAGTATCGGAAAAGCCACGCTGGACGCCTTGAATGACGGCGGATTTTCAGGAAGTCGGCGAGTGGCTCATTTTATCGTGAAAAGCCGCTCGATCTCACCGCGTTGTTCGGCGTGTTTCACCGGGTTGTCGTTCTTGAGTTTTTGCAGATTGAGGAGTTTCCAACGGACAGCTGGCAAGGGGAGCGCGTGTGGCAAACCGATATGTGCGATCGGCTGTGTAGCATGGCCGTCGTCCCCTTTTGTTATGGAGTCAACATTGGGATAGAAGGGCGCCACAGAAACTCATCTTGGGGCTGCCTCAATGGCGAATTTCGTTTCCCGGTCCCGCCGGTGGCCAATCCGATGGATGATAGCGATGGTGTGGTCGGCAGCCTTCGCCGAACAGGGCTCGTCCGCGGACCTAGAGCGGGGCGAGAGGGTTTTCAGATCCTGCTCAAGCTGCCACGTGATCGATAGCGAGCGCAGTACATTCGGGCCATCGCTCAAGGGTGTGGTCGGAAGGAAGGCCGGCAGCATCAAGGGTTACAACTATTCCCCGGCAATGCGGAAGGCGGGAGAGGGTGGCTTGGTCTGGACAGCGAACGACCTGTCGGAATTCCTATCAAAGCCGAGCGGGAAGGTGCCTGGAAACACGATGCGCTTTTCGGGCCTCTGGGGTTTCGAAATCAACGACCTAGTTGGCTATCTTGAGGCAAATCCATAGGCGGCGGTGCGATGGACGAATGCTGGTGAATCAGCTTAGCATTCGCTAATGTGGAAGCGATTGCTCGAGGGACGAGAGACGAGAGGGGTGGGAATGTTCGGCTTCTTCAAGCGAAAGAGACACGCTCCGTTTTCACCCGAAGTCCAACTTCTTTGGACCGAAGTGGAGAAATTCCGCATCCGTTATCGTGGTAGTGGTGCGCCCAATGAAAAAGCCTTTGATGCAGTTGCGCATGAGATTTTTAGAGTACTAACAACTCAGGGTACTTTTGCGACAGACCTGATCTTGAAGCGCGATTGGTCTGCGCCTGATGCGACAAGCATGATGATCGCCGAATATGTTTCGGCCGAAATCCTGTCCGGGCAAATGCATAGCTACCGAGGCATTCTTACTGACAAGGGCAAGGCATACCTCAAGCTGTTCAAAGTGTGCACGGAGAGGATGATAGGTTCAGGTCGTATGCCTGCTCAGCAAGGCTATGAGGGTATTCGAGCATTCGAACAAGAGATAGCGATGATTGGCTAACGCCTCTTGGGCGTCCGCAAGACGCCCTTCGACGCGCTCTTCCAAGCTCTTCGTGGACAAGACTCTGCGAGCAGCCAACGCAGCCCCATGTCGCGGGTGTTCCTCCTCTCACGCGACCGCCAGCCCGACGTTGTCGTCGTATGAGCCGCTAAGCCATCTGCGAACGGGCACTTATGGCAAGTTTTTCCGTCTGGAGGCGTAGTGCTACGCCATACTGAATTGCCAAGCCCACCGCGAGCGTCGCGCACTCAAGGGCAGGTGAGAACACATACGCTTCTCTCAGAACCTGTAGCGAAATGCAGGCAAGCGATCCCCAGGCGAACACAGCAAGGCCTTGCTTTCCAAGCAGCGACACAGCCGCCAGCTTGGCACTTCCCGCAAGCGCACGGAACGCTGTGATCTGCGAGATCACGTAGGCGAGCGCCAAAATGTGCATCAGTCTCGGAAGCGGCAGTATCCCCTTGTCGAACCCGACCAGGAGGGCTGGATGATCACCCCAACTCGTAAGGTCGTAATGTTGACCCTGAATGATGAACATTGCAAAGGCAAGATAGCCAATCGCAGCCGCCATCAGCACCGGACTGTAACCGACGAGGGCCTCACCCTTTTTTGACGAGATGCCAGCGCACAGTCCAACGCAGTAGATCAGCTGCCATGAGAACGGATTCAGGAACCAGGACCCTTCGGTGGGAAAGGTCGGGAGATTGATGTTGTTCCACCCGGCAATGGCCCAAATCGAAACCGACACTGCCAGCAAAAGAACCCAGCTGCGTGATGCAAGAGCGAGGAAAAATGGGGTCGCTGCCAGCAGCAACATGTAGAGCGGTAGAATGTTGAAGTAGCCCAGCTGATGCGTCATGCCGAGCACACCCAGGGCGGTCGTCCACGGAGCTTCGAGATATGACACCATGTTGACGCGTTCGGAGAGCGCCGTTGTGCCAAGAAGATTATGGCCGGCCATAAGGATGACGACGGCCAGCACTGTAGTTAGTAGATGAACGCTGTAGAGCCGGCCAGCGCGACGCAATATGCGGGCAATTGCGTGGATACGATCGCCAGCATACACGTTGGCATAGGCGAGACCTGCCGACATACCAGACATCAGAACGAACGCTTCGGCTGCATCCGAGAAACCGAAATTCTTCGACGTGAATCCTTCCATCACGTTGCCCGGCACGTGGTTGATGAAGATCATAACCAGAGCTAAGCCACGGAAGAAATCAAGGCGCGGGTCTCGGCCGGCCGATGAAGCGGCAGGGTGCTGCATTGCTAAACTGTCCTGATGATTCATTGCTGTTGATGACGCACCCAAGGTAGCAATCGTGCGATGAAGCCCACATGAACGAGCAGTTCACGTTTCCGACATCCGAAACTCCAGTCACAAGCCCATCCGGTCCGCCACAGCCGGGCCCTATCGCCTGCCTTCAAGGCGAGGCAGGAACCCCGCCAGACAGCCAGCAATTGGTATGAACGAGCATATTTGATAGACGCCCTCTATCCCGATCCTTTCGGTCAGGCCGCCAAAGAATCCCGCGGCAATTCCACCTATTGCGAAGTTGAGGCCGTAGAACATGCCGCCAATCAGTCTGATCCGATTGGGAACGAGGTCCGATGGACGCGAATGCGCTTGCCATGATCAGGATCGAGAAGTCACTCGTCCCACTACAGAATCGTGCTGAAATGTGAACGCGATTTTCATTGCAGGCCCTAGGCGCTCATGTATTCCATCGCTACCATATGATTCGTCACCCACCAAGGTTGGGCGTCTGTGGCAAAGGACTTGTTGATGAGCAGAGTTCCACTTGTAGTCGTCGCGAATCTTGCCGAGGCTAGCCTATGAAGATAGTAATGACGTCGCTTTTGGTTTTGATGGCATTTTCTTTATCCTCGTGCCAGACGGACGATAAAAGTCAGCAGCCGCGTTTCACAAGCAACAGCCACGGCCTTTCAGTTGCCGGCCCGGTCCAGCCCAATGCTAACAATCACTTCATCGAGTTTCGCTCGCGTTACGCACTGACCTACGGGCATACTTACGTCGTTTTTGGGCGTGTGGACGCTCAGGGAAACATGATCGATCCCGAGGTTGCTGGCCTTGCCCCGGCCTCGCCGGACGCAGCGCCCTATGTCATGGGGCATTTCATACCGGTTCCCGCCACGACCGGGCAGACCGATGGTGACCTGGAAGAGGAGTACAGGTCGGCAAGCTGGCGCGTGATGCTCACGGATGAAGAATACAATTCAGTTGTCGCTTTTATCCGCAAACAGCAAGCGAACTCCCATTTCTGGCAAGCGTCGGTCGACAATTGCAACAACTGGGTCGGCGAAATCGCGCGTCACATGGGCTACAAAACACCCAGCATCTGGCTGAGGCCTCAACAATTCGTCACGGAGCTGCGCGAGATGAACACAGTTTGATTGCTGGTGCTAATTTAACCCTGATAGCCGTGGGTCCCGGATCTTTGGGGCGTGCGTACGCTTAAACCAGTTGTTCGCAGCCGCTGGGACACACGCCGAACTCTTTGAATGAAGCATTCGCTCAAACGGCTCCCACGCACCCTACCTCGCTATACTTCAATCGTTCTGCCCGACGTCGGCTGTGTCGCAGCCACCAGCCGACCTATCAGCGCTATCTATGCCAATCCGATCTATTCGATGTTGAAGATTGTGTTTGGATTTAGGAATTCAATTGGAGTTTGGTGGTGTTTGCTACCTAACCATTCGCGGGTCCTGCCGCTCTTCACCGCGACCGAACAGCTTCATTTAATGGTTGATAATTGGCGGTCCAACGCATTGTAAGATATGGCGATAGTGAGCTCGTTCAAACGTCGTCGGACAAGGCAAGGGCAGGGGCGTCCCGGCCCTGTTTCGAACTGGGCCGGCGGGTCACCCGTCCCAACCGCATCTTGTCGAATATGGGTTGGGCCGTTACGGTGGACACATAAACCCTAATCCAACCAAGGGTCGGCGGCATGGCCGCGAACGGACTTAGAAGCCTGCCTGAACGAATGCGCAGCTTTCCCACGCCGGTAGCAGGGCTGGCGCTCGGTATCGCGAGCCTTGGGTTGTCCTGGGAAAACCTCCTTCCCGTCGCAGGACTTGCCGAAACTGCCGCCGTCATAGCCGCGCTATTGCTCATTCTCTTGAGCGTGCGATTTGCTCTCCACCCTGAAACGCTCTCACGCGACCTCGCCAATCCAGTGGTGGGCGGTGTGGTCGCGACATATGCGATGGCTTGGATGCTTATTTCGATAAGTCTCTGGCAAATCAGTCACATGGCCTGGGCGTTGCTCTGGTTGTTCGGACTGGGCTTGCATGTGATCTTCCTGTCGCTATTCGTCAAAAATAGAATGGGGGTCCGATTCGAGCTTCTGCACATGGTGCCGAGCTGGTTCGTACCCCCGGTCGGCATTGTTGTCGCCGCCGTGTCCTATCGCGGCCCGCACGAGGGACCGTTGTATCTTTTAGCGGGTCATTGCATTGTACTTCGGGATGCTGGCCTATGCGCTGATGTTGCCGGTGATGTTCTACCGGTTCATTTTTGCGGAGAACGTCCCTGTGACCGCAATGCCGACGCTCGCTATCCTCGCGGCCCCGGCCAGTCTGTCCCTGACTGGTTATTTGTCTTTGGCCGCAGACCCGCAACCGTTGCCCGTTATTCTGCTGATGGGCATTGCAGTGCTGATGACGGCCATTGTCTATGTCGCTTTCCTGCGATTGCTCATGTTGCCATTCTCGCCAGCGTATTCGGCGTATACTTTCCCGTTGGCCATCGGGGCAACGGGACTTTTCAAGGCGGCAGCACAGATGGAAGCCTGGCAAATCCGTCAGAAGCTAATCGACCAGAGCCGCGGACTGGCGGTCTTTGAATTGCTCATTGCGACCGCAGTCATTGCCTACGTGACCGTACGGTTTGTTCAATTTGCCTGGGCGCACTGGTGGCAAGCACCTCGCAGAGATGCTGGACGCATAGCTGGTCCGTAGCCTGCCATCTACGCCGGCAGGCCGCACTCCCATCGATAAAACGGAGACTGGCGGAGCTAGACAAGAGATGCAGCGCTGTCGCCGTCATCGCGGTGACGGGTTCTTCTGAACATCAGGAGATGAGGACCGACGCCGCCATAGACATCAGCTGGATACACCGTTCGAACGCTCTCACCCCCTCGAGCGCAAAGTTCGCAGAGAACCTACGCGACTCGGAGATCACAGCGGAAACCTTCGTTTGGGTTGCCGGAGAGCTTGAAGCGGTCAAGGATATCACCGCGCATATCCGACAGCTCAACAGCGAAGGCATCCCGCACGCCACGGAGGACGAGGCCCGGCTCATATGGGAAGACCACCTCATCTGGCCCGAGCACTACGACGAGCCGGTAGAGGCCCGCTACTGGTATGACTGGTTCGACCTACAGGGCAGTCCGTGCGCCAAGGCTTACCGCCTGCTCGACAATGTCGACCTTAGTCCCGATCTCAACTCTCGGCGAGAAGGGCTGCATCTGGCTTTCGAGGAAGGCGCGTATCAAGGAGACAATTGTCGCTGGGTCGGGGCAGGCGGCAGGCTCGCAGTGTCGCTGTTGCAAGCGAGGCTGATCGATCTCAACCTTCCAATCATGGTTGAGGAGGGTAAAGGAGCATAACATATGACCAAGACATTCAAGGGCCTGCCCGCAACGGGTGGCGTCCTTGAGTACCTTCGCCTTATTCGGTGTTGATAATTCACCCGCGTCTCCCCACCTCAACGAAGGTGTGATGGAACCATTTGCCGCGTGACCGCCTTTTCCCGTGCGAGAATGGCTGCGCGGAGCGAAAGTCTGTGGAAATTATGGTACAGCCGCGTGCTTGGCGCATGTGCCGGGTTTCTGATCGGTGCTGCGGTGTTATTGCCCGATCTTACTCGGGAGAGATTCGATGGCCTTGATCGACATTTTGACATCCGTGGCCCTGGCAGCTGCCTCAACTGTCACTGTTTCCATTTCGCCGGCAGAGACCGCAGCACCGCCCTTCCGGCCGTTTGGCGTCTCGCAGGATTCCCTGCCCTCGGCTTTGGGCTGCAAGCCTGTCTACGGCGATCAGACCGACACGACGGGCCAATACGCATGCACCAGCCTGCCCGGCGGAAGTGACCTCTTTGACCAGTATGTTCTCGCTTATGTTCGGGGGATGGGGATATGCAATGTCGTAGCCGTGTCGCGTTACATCGACGACGACCAGCGCGGCACGACAACACGTGAGGTGTACAAGGAGGCTGCGTCCCTGCTGGCGTCGCAATTTGGTCCGGCCGACGAGAAGGTTGACCATGTCTCAATGTCCAAATTCGGAAAGGACGGAATGTTCCGGCAGGCGGTCATCGCCCAAGAGCGGCAGGTATTCGAGCAGTGGGACAATCTGAGTGGCAGATTTCAAAATGCTCAGTCGGCCAGTGTCACAATTTCCGGAAGCGATGACTGGGGATTGGCAGTCTACAGCATCTTCCGATTTGCCCACAACGATGCATGCCTTAGCAACTTCCAGCAGCAAACAGGGTTGCCCGACGAGGGCGAGTGATCTCGCCAGGCAGATTCAACCGGCCGCCCTTCCGGCAACGGCAAGGCAGCGCACGCCGCTGAGCACTGAACCCGTCAGGCCCGGGCAGGTTCCGGCATACACGCCTCGCAGATCGCTGCAACGTGCCGGTGATCAGTGCCGCAGCAACCCCCGACGATCCTGACCTGCGGCATTCTCTGCATCAGATCCCTGTACCGTTGTCCGAGATCGACGGGATCGCCTGCATCGAGCGTCTCGCTCTCGTCGAGTTCCGCATGGCTCATGCGTGAAGCGTTGGCCCGCAGCCCATGGATGCGTTTCGTCCAGTCTGCACCAGGATCGAGTGCTTGTGCGAAATGCGTCGGATGCGCGCAATTGATCATGTAGTAGGCCGGTGAGCCGCCGGTCGCCGCATCCGTCGTCTCGATCGCGTCCTGCATGATGCGCCCGGTAACCAACTTGCCGTCCGTTTCGACCGTAAAGGAGATCGCGTTGGGCATGCCATGAGCCGCGGCAGCCCGTGCAACGCCGATCGCCTCGTCGATATTGTTCAGAGTGACGGCCGCGACCATGTCCGCATCGCTGTCGGCGAAGCTGCCGATCTGGACGCTGTGATAGTCCTCAGCCTCGCGCGCGTTCATGTGGCCGGCCTTGTATCCGTCGCCGCGCGGTCCAATCGTGCCGCTAAGCACGATCGGCCGGCTCGGTTCCTCGTGTTGTTCGCGCAAGCGTGCAAGTAGGGCAATGCTTTCCACATTGGCGTTGTGCAGTGCCTCCGGCGTATAGCCTAGCTTTTCTGCCCAATCCGGGCTAGCCCGCCATGTCGGGCTGTCCAGAATGAAGCCCGCGCCATGCTTGCGGGCGATGTCGAGATAGCGGCGATAGTAGGCCCGCAGTCGGTCGCGGCCTTCTTCTGAGGCGATCATCACGAAGGACGCGAAGTGCGGAAGCTGCAGGCCGTCGTGAAAGATGAAGGTCGTTTCCATACCGCCGTCGGTGACGAATGTGGCGCCCTTGAGTTGCGGCAGGCTATGTCTGTACTTGGCCATGACAATCTCTCTTTCCCGAGCAATTCAGGCGAACAGATTGTCCGCTTTTGGGCTTCGAAACTAGGCGACTTGCGGTATAGTTCGGCATCTGACGACGTTTGCCTTTGATTTCAACCGCTTCCACAGGGCGGATGAGAAGGGGCCTTCACACACAGCACGGCGTGCGGATGAAAACCGTACCGGCGGTACAGGGGATTTGATGCGCAAGGGCGAGGAGACCAGAACCCGCATCCTGGACGTGGCCGAAGCTGCCGTCCTGCAGAAGGGCTTCGGCGGCACCTCGATCGACGAGCTGATCGCCGAGACCGGCATCACCAAGAGCGGCTTCTTCTACCATTTCCGAGACAAGAACGCGCTCGCCAAGGCTCTGCTCGAGCGCTACATCGAAAACGACGAACGGATCTACGACGAGATATTCACCCGCGCCCGCGAGCTTACCGAGGATCCGCTGCAATCCTTCCTGCTCGGCCTGAAGCTTCTTGCAGAAGTCCTGTCAGACCTGCCGAACGGCCATCCCGGCTGCCTCGTCGCCACGGTATGTTACTACGAGCGCCTGTTCGATCGGGATATCCAGGAAACCAACAAACAGGCGGTGCTTGCCTGGCGGAGGCGTTTCCGCGGCATGTTCGAGGAGATCATGCTGGTCTATAGGCCGCGCGAACCGATCGAGATCGATCAGCTGGCCGATATGGTCTCGACGGTGCTGGAGGGCGGCATCGTGCTGTCGAAGGCGTTGAAGGAGCCGCATGGGTTGGCAGATCAGGTACTCGTGTTGCGCAGCTTTGTGAAGCTGCTGTTCCAGCCCCCGATCGTCCGCCCAGAGGTGGCCACCGGTAGTGACGCGCCCTAGCCGCCATCCTCCATGGCGGCAGCCATCTCGGCGAGCTTGCGCACCGCGGTGAACCACGATGCCGCCCGTTGGGCAATGACGAGCGGGTTCCGGGTCCTGTGCGCCATGACCATGAAGAACGCTATACCGGAACCGGTCCCAAATAGGACGCAAGCGCCGAGGATGTGAAGCCAGCGAACGAAGAGGTCGAGGTCCATGATGGGCGTGCGGTTTTAACAATCCGAACATGCTGAGTCCTCTTGTTGGTGACATATGCCCTTATAGACAGGCGGTTCGCGGGAGTGCATCAAGTCGTGCGCGCGAGATCAAAGCCATAGCGGCGTTCCTAGTTATGCCAAGGTTGGTGGGCAGGAGAGGCCCTTTTGCGCGCCCGCACTTAGCAGCGCGTAAGCGACCCCGGGTTTTGTTTCCGAGGTCGCTCGACGTCGTCACAATCAGGGGTCGCCCAGTCCAACGTCTCTCTTTAGCCAGTCCGAAAGGTTCGTCACCTGGTCAACGGGGCACTTCAAGCCAAGAATCTTGGCGATGATGGCGAAACCGGCAGGCACAGACCCGATGCTCGCCAAACGTGGTGGGTTTGCGAGCGACGGCAGTCCGCCGCCCTTTGTTCTATTTTTTCCCATGGTGGATCACGGCAGTTCTAGACTAGCCGCGCCTTCTTTCAAGCATGCGAAATGAGCGGCGCAAGGGCGGTATGTCCGCGATGCTGCACGCTGCGCGAAAACGCCAATCCGCTTGAGATTTTAGCTTGGGAGATTAGTCAGGCTTCAATGCCAGGAACACTAAGAAATCTCAGGCCACAGTGGCGTGCAAGATGATAAATTCTGCCATTGCACGCCTCCTATGGTTGTGACTGTGAGTTTCAAAATAGCCAACTCCAGCTGCGTTGGCAAGCTGGCCGCCTCTCCAAACCGCCCACATCCGTCCAGGTTGGGTCGACAGGGAGCCCAGTCTGCATCGGCGCAGGTCAATCAGACCTAAGTCCCACACGAGAACTTAAAGGTCGTTCGGCTGTTACCTCATAGAGGAACGGAGAGGAGAATGATCATGACGTTCGGACCAGACAGCATTAGCCACGAGCAGTACTGCACAAGCGGGCACAGCTCGGCTTCCACCATTGCATCCGTCGGAGCGGCAATGTCCGCCAACCCGGATCTCGATAGTTCAGGGATTTCGATGAGAATGCTTGGTCCCGTGATGCTGCTTGAGGGCTATATTAATAGCTACGCTGACAGGGAGCGTGCCATCTCGATCGCCGCCTTATTCGTTGGGCCTGAAAACGTCCAGGACCGAATGCTCGGCCGGGTTATTGACCACTGATTTCACGAGCGCAAAGGACGTCGGGGCGGCAGTGACCCGGACAAAGGACATGCCATGAGACGCTGGCTTCCGCTCGCTGGGTTTGCGGTTGCGAGCACCTTAGTTGCCGTTCTTGTCTGGCCCGGCGTGAGCTTTATGGACGTCGGCTACCAATGGTTTGCAACTTCATCCGTCAGCCATGCAGAGGGCGGGCATTCTGCGGATTGCCTCGCTTCGAGGGAGCGCAATGCCCCGCTGAAGGAGCGGCCGAGGCTCACCAAGGCGGATGGAATGGCCGTCAATCTTCATCAGACCACTTAAAGCCGAAATCAAAACCCTTATCACGCAGCATGAGTTCGATTTCTCGGTTGCATGCGAAATGTTCGATCTTCATTCTTTCAGCTTCAACGGGGTCACTGCTTGTAGGAACAAATTAGACATTCCCGGTAGGTACTCGTCACGGCCTTCCTCGCGGATTCTGGTGTGATGCTCACAGGTGCGATGCATCGCGTAGTAGTCCAGGAAATCGCCCGATCTGTAGGAGCCGATGCTGTATCAAATGAACCAGCCTTCCGAATATTTATGACCGGGTTGCCTGGCCGCAAGCACCGGCATTGGCAGACGAATTCCCCAAAACGCGAAATTGTCGGCGAACTTTTGTGGCAGCACGAGAGAGTGATCGGGGGTCGGGACCAAGACTGCGATATTGCGCCAGGGATGACAGAGACCAAAACCCATGCCCGCAAAACCAAGTGCCGGCGCGTCGATGATCACGGATGCAATCTGGATGGGCTTCAGCGAATTTATCCTGGAGTGCGTAGTTAGACTGCCTCATTGGTGAACACCCGGTGTGGGGGTCGAAGGAGGAGCGAAACCCGCAGCCAAAACCATCGGTTGACATTCCAGCGCATGTCACTATTAATGGTTTATCGATCTTTTGCTTGCCGAGCTTTGTCTACCGCGCGATTGGCGCTGCGCTCTAAACGAACTTCCTTTCAAAAATAGTCGTTACCACCGTCCGCGAAGCATCGCTTCCGCGGTTCCTTACTCTATGCTTTGAAAGGGTTCATCATGACCACAGGCACAGTAAAATGGTTCAATTCCACCAAGGGCTTTGGCTTCATTCAGCCTGACAACGGCGGCTCTGACGCCTTTGTCCACATTTCGGCCGTCGAACGCGCCGGAATGCGCGAAATCGTCGAAGGCCAGAAAATCGGCTACGACCTCGAGCGCGACAACAAGTCGGGCAAGATGTCGGCCTGCAATCTCCAGGCTGCTTAACAATCAAAACCTGCTTCCCCTTTGACCACGGATGTACTGGCACTGGGTGAGGCGCGTTTATCTGAGAGGCCGGGCACTGTCCGGCCTTTTTGCTCCGCATTCGACCGAGCTGTTTTTAGGAAATCACATGACCGAGACCTATAGCAAGTCTAGGCAGAAGGCCGAAACAGCCTTCGGCAATCTTCAATCGCAGTTCTTCGCGCGCAATCACGCGGGCGAGGAAATCGACTTCGTTGAGCAGGCCCGGCAGACTAAGACCGCACGGCTCCGAGAAGCGAGGCTAGCGAAAGAAGCCGAACGCGAGGCCGCCGTTTCGATCCAGGGCTGATGGTCCGTTAGCCGGTGCCACAGTAATCGACAACCAGTTGCGCCGCCAGAATAAGTCCCCCCGATAGCCGTCGCTTCACGATAGAGAAGAAATGATGGGCCTGGCAGGATTTGAACATGCAACCATTCGGTATGG
Organism: Rhizobium sp. P1_C7; assembly: GCF_056406295.1. Classification (NCBI taxonomy): domain Bacteria; kingdom Pseudomonadati; phylum Pseudomonadota; class Alphaproteobacteria; order Hyphomicrobiales; family Rhizobiaceae; genus Rhizobium; species Rhizobium sp. P1_C7. The sequence continues at coordinate 109,504 of NZ_JBFUAL010000014.1, read as the reverse complement.
GTCGACGGCTCTAACCATTGAGCGACGGGCCACACGCAGAGAGTTTTCGATGCAATTGAACTAGAAGGTGTTTCCCTGGACTAGCCACCAAACTGGGAGGAACGCCAATGCAACTACTACTACCCAGACCGAAGCAAACTCGATGAGATACTGCCGTCTTGTCTTGGTCTCGTTCCACTCGAGGTGCATTGCCGCCAATGCGGGTGCGCTCACCGCGATAATCGAGTGTGCTGCGCGGCCGTCGTAGTACCAGATGGCAGCGATGTGATCTACAAATTCATCTGGATCGGGCGGAAGCTCCGCACTACGGACCGCGTCGGCACTCTCCCGCAACAGACTATTTAGCAGAGCGGAACATCACCGCGGCGATGTATCGCTCGCAGTACCCCCACTCATTTGATCGTATGTCGGTGGCCTCTCCGTCGTTGTGCTCCTTCTGATTGGGATCAGAGCGCGATGCACGGCGCGGGTAGACGCAAAAGCACTAGTCCGACCTGGCTTAATCTTAGCGACGCGACCGATCGATAAGCGCCGTAGTTCGAATTCCACATTCTTGGCGGCTTCGGAGTACTCGGTCGATCCGGATTTTCATTCAGCGTAATCTACTGGGATCTCCTGAGTCACAGCATTGTAGAAGACGAAAACCAGTGGTGTCCCCGGCTCGGCCGTCGCGTCCGAGCGATATCCGGAGACCTCTCCTTCCACAGCGCTCGCGTATTCTGCCACGACCTCTCCAAATGCGTTGCGCTGAATGGCAACCTTGCGACCGATCTCAACCTTCTCGTTCAGTTGAACGAGAATCTCGACAAATCCGCCATGCGTTGCAAGCACAGTATGTCCGCTGTTTGCAATGAAGATGTCGCTGTCCCGCCCAGTGCGGCCTATCGGTCCGGCTATAATCCCGTGATGCTTGAGCACATTTATCGTGCCTTCCACAAACAGTGGGATTAACTCGCGATCGAGGATGCGCGCAGCACCAATCTCGGGGGTGAAGGCCGGTATTCCGGCATCGATGAACGCGTTTGCCAGGAGAGTTGGATAGGCAGGGTTGTCGAAGATCTGATCAATAGGGAACAACTCGGCCATTGCCTTGACCTCTGGGAGGTCCATTCGGGCAAGATGGAACGCCGTGATTTCCATTCCCGTCGCCCCTGTATGAAAATCGATTGCATAGTCGGCGTTCGGCTTAAACAGTCGATTGAACAGTAACGCCGAGTGTCGGCTTGGGGCGCTGGCACCGTCTTCGTTCCCGGGCCACTCGCGATTTATGTCGATTAGGTCGATCCCTCTACCCGAGTTGGGCCAACGACGGGCCATGGATTCCAACGCCGGACGCGACACATCTGGTACCGCCACCACGGTACCCGACATTTCTGCGGGATCGAGTTGGCTCATCACGGTTTGTATGGTGTGGACCGGGCTTATTTCATCGCCGTGCACACCGCTGACAAGGACTACGCGCTTGCCGGGCCTCATCCCCTTTGCGACCGTCACGGACACATACCAATGCTGACCGGTCGGCATCTGCACTCCCTGGAAATAGAAGCGGTGCACGCCGGGTTCTAGATCATTGATATCAAGCGCGCTGATAACCTTCTTCCCCTGGATCACGTCGCCCGTATAGACCGTTCCTTGTGGTGCACCTGCCACAGGAGCGGCAGAATCAGCAGACGGTGTAACCTCAGCATTCGCATTGCCGGCAAGCGCCGACGTCGCTCCGACTGAAGCGATGGCTGCGATTATGAAGTCTCGGCGATCTAGGCCGGCCTTAGGTTCTTCCATCATGTCGAGATCATCTCCCAGAATTATGGAGGAAAAAGACCGTCAATGCGCGGCGAATGCAAGCGTGAATTGTCTCACCCACAACGCCCATCGGCACGACGGCTGAGGGGTCCAATGCAGCAACAAAGGCAAACAACCCACGACGGGACGCAGAAACCTTTTTTGACTCCTTTGAGGTTGGTTCAGATTTAACCGGCTAGCCTGCTGAACCGCGGAAGATAGTAACCTACCTCTTGCTCGATGGGGCGGCGCAATTCCTCATACTCTTCGATCGCGGGGTCATCCGCGCGCTCTCGGTGAAGCTTATCAATCCAGAGGATAGCGAAGCTGTAGGATTCATACAGTTCAGCGAAATGGTGCGCAACTCCGGAAAACGCTCTTATTTCGGGGAGGCGTAAGGCAAGCAGCGCCCATCCATGAATTCTTGGCGAGGAATTGGCCCGTGCGCAGGAGATTTTACAGCGCGAGCGGACGCTTCTCGATTCTCTGACGAAGGAGTTGGCGGCGGTCGGCTTTATTTCACCGCAGCGCCTCGAGGAGTTGCAGCGCTCTAACCTCAATCGCGGCGCGACCAAAAATGTGAAAGGCAAGCAAGTCGGTACCGCCAAACGCGCTGTTCAAGCCCGCGCCAGTGCAGCCCCTAGTCATAAGGGAGGTCAGCCATGAGAGCGTGGATCATCAGCGAGGTCCATTCTTCGCCGATGGAACTCCTTATCGGGCGACGGCTTGATGTTCCTGAGGCGGATATCTGCATCTGCGCAGGGGACATCGCAAACAACATCGAGCGATCTGTGGATTTCTTGTTTGCCGAAATTGCGCCGCACATGCCTGTGGTCGCGACGCTGGGAAATCACGATTACTACGGCACGTCCATCGACCTTGCTATTCAGTATGTTCGCAAGTGGACAGCGGGAACCAATGTTCACATTCTCGAAAACCAGGTCTTTGAAAAGAAAGACCTACGTGTGGTAGGTGCAACGTTGTGGACGGATTTCGCCGTTAGGGCGCACGACGCAGGAGACCTTCCGCTCGAAGAGCGCCGAACTTTTGCGGCGGGGGTAAAGCCTGAAAGCGCTTGCGAGACGCGTCTTTAAGCCGTCGCTAAAAATCGGAGAACAACAATCTCACGGCCGTCGGTGAGATGGTGAGCACAGGGCGACCTTCTGTCCTAAGAAGGAGGGATCAGACGGTGAGCAAAACGCGGTCAGTCGCTGCTGACGCCACTCTTCATCCGGCGAGCTTCTGCTCGTCAAGCATGAGGCCAAGCTCCTGCGAGACTTCCCCGAGAACGGGTGGCAGCCTCTAAGATCGCTCCTTGAACGGAAGGCAGGTCCCCGCCAGTTCAATCCACAAGGCTGTCAGTCCACTAAGATCGATCCCTTCCGCATGTTCTCGGACAATTTCAATATCCCATACAGCAAAAGGGCTGATGGGGGTCAAATCGGAGTTTGGTCGCCAGAGGCTGGTGTCTCCGTCGAGTATTGAATCCTCGGAGGGAACCAAAGGGGTGACGTTCTGGATCGCGTCCGCGGGCAGGTCCGGTGGTGACATGGTAGACGCCCATGCCGCTGTATCTGCATGGGTCGCGTCATATTTGAACTCGATCGTTACCGGTGCGTGGACAAATTCAAATGTCGTGTTCTCGATTGACTGGGATTGCTCTGGACCGAGGTGCGTCAGGCGCGTAGCGACGTGGCCAGATTTCGTCGCGATGCCTTTTATCCAGGCCCGAATGTGCGTTACCTTCACATTTGCCTTCCCGGCGAGCGGGGATTGCCTCTCCCGTGTCACGCGGGTGACGAGGGGGATCTTAAACTGGGCCTTTCCACAAGCCTTCAAGGCGGAAAGGGCGGCTGGCTCCTCGAAGCGGTAGAAGTAGCGATAGGTCGGTCGACCGTCGGAGCCATTCCTCGGCCATGTCGCCGGTTCTGTCGAGGCTCGTTCCAGTTCTCTCGGCAAAGCGGCGTAAAGCTTCAACAACTCCTGTCTCAGTAACTCCGTTGAGATGCGACCCGACAGGCCGGCGAATGATCGTGGTAGATTGCTGGGAGCCTCGCAGAGGTAGGCTGCCCGATAGCACCGGGACAGCAGATTGATGTACTTTACCGTCAGGAACTTGGTGTCGCTGTACAATCTCGCCAAAAATCCAAGTTCGGAGAATAATTCGATCGTTTCTGCATTGGTTCGCTCGAGTGACGACTTCAGGTCGTTTTGCTGCTCGGTTTGCGATTGTGTGCGTTTGATCAGCGCCACAAATTGCGATGCCCGGCCGTTAAACTCCAGGACATGTTGGTTCCGCGTGATGATGGCGCTGGTATAAGTGTCCAGACGTTTTCGGACCTCGTCGGCAGCTGGGAAGTCCGCGCATTGATCCAGCAAAGTGGACAACTGGTTTTCCGACGTGAAGACAAGCGACATCGCGTCTTCGTCCACCGTCACCGACCCGCCGAGAAACTGTGCGCCGTCCTTCAACTTGGTGATGGTCTCCTCGAGATGGCTGATCGCCCGCACGATGTATCGCTTAGTCCGCTTGATGCCCTGTGCATCGGAGATTTCGTCAAACGCTGAGCGGAATGCGTCAAGCCCTCGGCCGCCTTGTGCCGCTAGCATTGACGCGCGTAGGATCTTATCGATGCCCGACGCCCCGGTCGGCGTGAATGTAAGTTGTTCCAGAATACCGAAGATCTGTGCGAGGTCCAAGCTGAAGGCTGTTTCCACCTGGCTCTTGAAGTCGTCCATGACCGCAAGCAGCCAAGATTTTGCGTCAGCGACGATGCGCTCCGCGATGCGGATATCATCCAGAGTGGAAGAAAGTTGCTTTCGCACCTCGTCCGTCTCGCTGGCGAGCAACTGCAGGTTTTCCTGCGACAAGGAAATGAGGGTTTGTACGTCGGCCTTATGAAGAGCGGTTGCCTCCTGCTTCTCGAAGTATCTCTGATACAGAGGCTCGATTGCCGTCAAATGATCGAGGAGCGCAGGCACTATCGACTCGAAGATGCTTCTCGAAGCTCTTGGAACATATGTCCTTGAGTAACCGAAGTAGTCCCGAAGCTGCGCCATGTTGGTCAGTGCAGCGAGAGCCCTGTAGTAGATCGCCGTCAGCTGTTGCTTTTCAATAGGATCTCTTGCTGCCACACGTCGGCCGACATCTACAACTGAGAGATCGTAGGTTTTGTCATTGCCACGATCCAAGGGGAAGCTACCGCCCCAATAGTCGCCCACCGCGCCGATTTCCGTCGCGGGCACGGAATATGGGCGCAAGACATCGCAGATCCATGCGTAGATCTCTCTGGCCTCCAATAAGAGATCGGAAGCCGCCGCGAAATCCGACGAGATATAGAGCCTTTCGGCATAGCCGAGCAGCTGCGACAGGAATTCCAGACGAGCGAACGGAGCGAATGCATCCGGTTTGTGGGCAAGACATATCGTCTGGAGAAATTGAGGCTCAAGAAGCGTCGCCCGGTCAAACTGCTGAAATCCACCTTCCGGCCCCACTGGACCTGGCGCGCCGCTCTCACCTCTGCCTTTACCTCCCCGGTTTATTCCCCCAAGCCCGGCACCACCGCCATCGCCACCCTTGCCTGGCGCTCCATCCGGGCCTGGCAAGGTACTGACCTTGAGCCAAGGCCTCGGGTTCGACGAAGCGTGTTGCGGTGTTTCCAAGTATTGTTGATAGAGAAACTTGATCGGACCGGCTTTTCCGCCTTTGCCCCCGACGCCGCCAACACCCCCGGGACCACCGTTCCCGCCGCGGGGGCCGACCTGACCGGTCATTTGCATTTTGCGTCTGTCACCCTCACCACCCTCCTGGCCCTTGCCACCCTTTTGACCCGGACCTCCAGGGCCACCGTCTGCCAACAGTTTCAGGGTACCGCCAGCAACAGTGACAGTCCCGGCCACAACGCTGATTGATCCTGCGTCGTCGCCGTGGTCTCCAACGGCTCCCGTTAGACCCTGCCCTCCGTCGGCTCCCACGCGGTTCAGGTCTACGTCAAGCAGTCCCAATCCTGCCTTGGCAGGAGAGACGTCGGCAGCCGGGAGTCGATTGCCAATCTCCTTTGCCCCGGCCGTCACGTCGATAACGGCATCTTCCCCAGATGTGAAAACGAGGAGTCTTGCAAAGATTCTTACGCTGCGCCCCGGCAGGACGAGCGGACCCGATATCTCGACGGTGTTCGCATGGACATCGAGGTCCGACGTGGGTGTTATATTGAGAACCCCGTCACCCTGTAGGCTCGTCGACTGCGTAATGATCAGGGGTTTGGTGGCAAGAACCTGCGTGGCAATTATCGTCTCCGTTTTAGCCTCGGAATCTGATTGTTTTACTGTTCTGATGAGGAAGCTTTCATCGGCGGCTATCATATTAGCCTCTCGCTTTGCGTCGAATGTCACCATTCGCGATACGCGTGATTACTTGCCAAGCGTCGATATCGGTATTGGAACGCAATGTCGACCAGCTACCATTTACCATCCAATCCAACCGCTCCTCGTTGCGCAGGTAGTGGATATGGGCGACACTAAACGGCGAGATGACCTTTGCGACTTCAATCGGCCCGCCCATAACATCTGGAAAGACGTTGAGTTGTCCGGCTTGCAGGACGCTGTCCATCAGACCCGTGTAGGTCTCAACGAAGCGCGCCTCCTGCAAATGCTCGTCATACGCCTCCAGTTGCGGGCCGCTGGTGACCTTGATGCGATCAGCAACCCAGAGTCCCACGATCCTCCCGGGATCTCGTTGGACACTTCGAGGATCGAATACCCGTTCTTCGGCATCTACAAAACCTCTCCAGTCAGCCATCAAAATTATGGCAGCATCGACAGCCGTCTTCGCCTCCTGGTTTGCCGCCCGCAGATTCGCGACATCTTGAGGCCTCATGTAGCCGATCGTTTCCACACGAAGCTCTAATGGCAACCTAAGAAAAGGAAGCGCCTGCGCCAGATCTGGCATGACCTCCTGCCGGCTCGTGGGGTCAGCCAGAGCGGCGGCGGTGAGCGCGCCTTCCATCTCGCCATGAGCCCTTGCGAGCTTCTCATGCTCGTTCAGGCTCCGCTCGGCTTCTGCGATCTCGTGATCGATACGTTCACGAGCCTCTCTTTCCGGGGTGCCGTCACGTCGTTGACGCATCTCATCCAGGTCGTGACGGATCTCGTCACATCTGCGCTCGTGGGTCTCTCGCTCCCGCCGGAATTGATCGATCTGCCTGTTGTGTATCGTCGGCATAGCGTCTCCTTTGCCGCGTTTCGGGGAACCGCGGGATCATTCGTTTCAGTGCTGACTAAAAAAGCTTCGATACGATGGCGACCAAACCTACGCCATCGCCGGCCGACGAGACAGGGATTTGCCGTTCTGATGTCGCTCGGGTCCGTGCTGGAACGAGCCTCTGAACACAAGCTATAGGAGAGCGTGAAAACTCGCGCAATAGGAGAATAAGCTGGCCAATCTCTCCGCCATGAATAGGTTAAGAGATGTTCTATTTTTTTATTTAACTTGAGCAATACGGAACGATTATGCGTTCAATTGGCGATGTCACTTTAACTTCCGCCCCGGCGGGGCTGAGAAGACAGAGACGAAACGTTTCAGACGTTCCGGCGATCGGTACCGCTGCACCCTTCTTTCCCGCTTTGGCAAAGGGGCAAAGCCTGAAAACGCTTGCGAGACTTGTCTTTAAGTCCTCGCTAAAATCGGAGAACAACAATCTCACGGCCGTCGGTCAATGGTGAGGACAGGGCGACCTACTGTCCCAAGAAGGAGAGTTCTGACTGTGAGCAAAACGCAGTCAGTTGCTGCTGACGCGACCCTTCATCCGGCGAGCTGTTCAGGGGACCTTGACGGTCGAAAAGCCACGGAGCACGCTAAATGCACACTGCCCGAAGGAGAGCCGTGACGGAAATACTGAAGCACGCCAACGAGAAGATTTCCGCGATCCAAGCAGAGATCGAGGTGCTCGATTATGCACTCCTCGCTGGGCTCATCGAAACGGTTGCCGCCGCTCAACGTGCTATCGACGAGACCCGTTCAGAGTTCGGGAAAAGCTGATCCAGTCGTCTCTAGCCCGTGTTCGGAGGCTGGTGGCAGCTCGCGATGACCACGCCTCTTTCGCAGTGCAGCAGACCGCAGCGGACGATTTGCCATGCTGACCCTACATCTCGTACGCTGCTTAGCTTTTCGGATGGAAATGTTTTCCTGTTTGTCGGAAGACAAGTGTGATCAGTCTCGCGAATCCGTCATGATCGCATCGGCAAACCTCCGCTCGAAGATCGCCTGTCCCACTGCCGACGTCGGAAATGCCGGCTCAACCCTGACGCTTGGCGTTCGAACTGAGCCAGTTCTGCAAACGCTTGGAGAGTCCGCTGCATTCCGAAAGCGTGATGTAGTCACGATGGAACTGCTCGGTGGCTTCTCGATCCACAGCCCACCATTACAGAAAAAGGGGGCTCAGTCGCGCTTGCGACGAACTTGCGCCTCAGGGCCGATTAGGGTCTCGTCTAGGTCCATCGTGATAAAGCGATGGAGGACGAGGCTGGCGAGCCCGGCTATTGGTTTCCTGAAAGGCATTGAGGCATTCAGCGACGCTGAGGCTGCCGTGCTCATCGAGAGCAGCAAGGAGCCGGATGCGGTCGGAAAGGGCCGCCTCAAACTTCGCGTATCGGAGAAGGTCTTTGGCGTTCTTCACGCGAATTTGGGGCAACGCCGACCGCGAGATTGTCTCGTGATGATACCCGGCAAGCTTGGCGGCCTGGCGAGTCCACGACGGTAAGGAGCCCTCGGATGTCACGCTACAAGGAACGTGATGTCGCTACGCTCGACGACGAAGTCCGGCCTGTGAAAGCTTCACCCTCGGTGAGGGAGATTGACATGCATGACCACCCGACGATGTCATCATCGACGTCAAGAATGCAGCCAACATCCCGTGCGAGCTGGCTGCGGAATACGGCTGGCCCGGTGCAGCGAACAGTGCCGAGAGGATAAAAGGTCTGTGCCGCTACCGTCGGCACCCGGTTTGGGATGAAAGAGAGACGCTCATCAGAAACACTCGCAAAAGAACAACACCGGTCGGTCCCGCCTAAGCGGAACGGCTCATAGGGTAATTCGTAGCGATGTGCGAGGCGTGTACCATGGCGCGAACAAATACAGAACAGAATGATGTGTTGTCAATTGATTTTTTTGAGTCGGCTTCGGAGGGCGCGACGACCGGCATTCCTTGTTGGTCGACAAAGCAGAATTTATTCACGATAGCGTCGGCCCGTTTCCTCGCTTGCTGCTTGCAACCAAACCATATTGGCTTGCACCATAACCTTTGATACAGCGGTGAATTCTCTTCCCATATTAAAGGTTATGTGCTTAACCTTTAATATGGGTGGCATTTGGGGATGCATATTAAGGGATAAATCGAGTTGAACCGAGACAACCTATCCGAACAGGTCCGACAGACGCTCCAGAGATTCGATGGGCAACATCATGCTCATTACGGGGTTGTGCCCTCTGCACCGAGCGAGGAAAGCGTTGCCTTGGAAAAGGTCTCTGTACCCCTGGCAGAGGCCCACGCCGCACTGAAAGAAGCAGCGGTTCTCGCCCCCAAACTTGCTGACCATTATATGTTGTCTCGTATACCGATGCGCAAGGAGGCATTGAGCAGTTCCTCGATTGAAGGAACCAACAGCACCTTGGACGAACTACTCCTCGTTGAAGAGGATGATGAAAAAGCAACGGAAGCCGCATCTCAGGTTCGTGACTATGCGCTAGCGTTGGAGCAGGCGCTTCCGGAAGCTAGAGCGCAACGCCGGGATATCTTCTCGCTTGATCTGATCGCGAAGCTTCACGCAGCCACCATGAAATCCGATAGCGGCTACCGGGATGAACCGGGAAAATTTCGTGATCGGGTGGTTTGGATAGGCGGCGGCGACATCAGTCAATCGACCTTCAATCCCCCGCCGCCGCAATTTGTGCAGGGGTGCATGGAAGAACACATAGGCTACCTTAAAGCCGACGGCATGCAGACTATGAACCAGGATTTCATCACGCGCATGGCGATTGCGCATGCCCACTTCGAAGCGATCCATCCATTCCGGGACGGAAACGGCCGTGTTGGTCGTTTGCTTTTGGCTGTCATGATGGCGGCCGAGGGGCACGAGCCGGTGTATTTGTCGCCCTTCATCGAGGAAAACAAACAGCGATATTATGACGGTCTTCAGGCGGCTCAGGCACGGCTAGACTACAGTCCGCTGACCATTTTTCTTGCAAATGCGGTTCGCGAATCCGTCTACGAATTCAAACGGCTCAAAAACGATCTAGCTGAGTTGGCGGATGAATGGCGCACGCGAGCAAAATTCCGAGAGGGATCGGCGGGGCTGGCCGCGCTGGCGATTCTGCATGAATACCCGGTGTTGACCGTTGGCCGCCTCTCATCCCTCTTGGGGGTTTCGTTCCCGTCTGCGGCCGGTGCTGTTGGAAAACTCGTTGAAGCGGGCATCCTTGAGGAAAAAACTGGCTATTCGCGAAACCGCATCTTCTCAGCACCGGAAGCCGTTAAGTTGCTGAACAGACCATTTGGCGAAACGTACGAGTCAACGGGACCAGGAATGTGAGCGTGCGTCAGAATAAGATTCTGAGATCGACGGGCTACGATTGCTCTTCAGTTGGTTGGGGCCGTTGAGCGAGAGTTTAATAAATGGTGGACTCAAATCCACAGGCATTGCGAGCGCCAAAAATTCACCGAACAGTAGAGAACACCGGACAAACGTTCAGCGAGCTTCCAATGTCCAACGAGATTCGCAGTTGCATAGAAGGGGAATTCAACGGCTTCGACGAGGCGAATGTGTATTGCCTAGAGAATGGCCAAGTCTATCAACGGACAGCACATCACTATCATTATCACTACGCCTTTCGGCCACGCGTGCGGATTTTCCACAACGGCTCGGGGTTAATGTTAGAGGTCGAGGGTGTGCAAGGGGCAGTTCCAGTTGCCAAGGTTGGCTGTTTGGAAGAAGGCGTAGTTGTCTCGGACTTCAAAGGCTTCAATGGGGATAGCGTGTTCCAATTCGAAAACGGACACGTATGGAAGCAAGCCGAGTACAAATATAGCTACCATTACGCCTATCGTCCGGAAGCTACGGTCGTTGATGGAATCAATGGCCCCGAATTGCATGTCGAAGGCCCAATAAGCTGTCGCAGGCAGGTCGAACGCTCGAAAGTGGTTACACCGTGATCCGGTGGGATGATGGTCAGTTCTACCTCTACGACGATGAAGACAAATTGGTCGAGAACATTTCCTTTATCACTGAAGCTCCGGCAGAGGATCATGCGAACGGCTTGAAACCACCTTCCACGGGTCTTATGAGATAAAATCTTCGCGCAGGGGAACGAGGTATCTCCACTCGTAAGATCTGGCTAGAACCTTCGCAAATCTCTGCCGAAGTTCGGGGGCGTCGCACAATGTAAAACGCGGTGCCCACCAATCAATCATGACCACGCCCCTTCGTCTGGCAGTGGTCTCGTCTTCAAGGGCATGTTCGAAGATATACAAAGCCCGTTCCATTTCCCATCTTTCACCTTGTGGTGGGCGGGGTACGTTTCTCTCATCGCCGTTCTCGACGATCTTCTCAAACGCTGAATAAGGGTGTCCGGGATGAAGGGGCTCGAGCATTTAATTGCACCTGTTGAAACTTCGCTACTGAATCTTCAGGCACGAAACCGTCGGCGGCAAACAGACTAACATTCGACTATTTCTACAAATCATCGCCAGCTAGGTGATATTCCCGCGACGACGCGGTCGAAAAGGTCCGCGAAACGATAAAATGAAATGCCAATCGAGACCATATCTAGTTTTCGACGGTGGAGACGTAGAGGAACTTGTGACTGCGCTTTCTCACCAAACTGCAGAGACCAGTATCGGTCTCCGGACACCCGGCGGTTGATCTCCTGGAATCGGATAGCATTGGCAATCGCGCCTACCCCTACAATGTCAGGCGGTGAGCTTTTCAGGCGATACTGATAGTCGAGAAGTGCGCCAGGGCCATGGATGGCTTCCAGGTCGCTCCACGTCTTCAACAAACTATGCGCCACTTCAAAAGTTTCGACGAGATATGAGCGCGTCCGGCGTGCCGCCCCCGATTCCACCTAGCCCGAACCGGCTCCGCACTTCCGAGGGACGCTAAAAATAGGAGTATTATCCTAAAATGCGTCGATTTCGCAGTTTCGGAAACTCTTATGGCCACTTTTCGGAAAGTGGACCCCGTTTTTCGGAAAATGGAGGCGTCCTCTACATACATCGAGCCCTTGACGTCTCGGAATCTTTGATAAATGCTAGGATGTCAGACCAATTTAAATGGTCTCGCTGCCTATAAAATTTGGGGAACCATGAAGGCACCAACCAGCGATAGGCCGGTCATTCGGCCGCTTCCGGCGATGGACAGGGCACGTCAGGTAACAGACGCGCTCGCCGACTACGTCGAGCGTGCCCGATTGAAAGCAGGCGATCGCCTGCCGGCCGAGCGCGAGCTGATGGCTGCCTTGGCTGTTGGTCGTTCCACGATCCGTGAGGCCATCCGGCATTTCCAGGCGTTGGGTGTCACCGAGACCCGCAAAGGCAGCGGCACCTACCTGCTGAAGCCGGTTTCCAAGGCCACCATCCATATGCCGCTATCGCTCGACACCGCGCATATGCGCGATGCTCTGTTGCAGACGTTGGAGGTTCGCCGGGGCATCGAGTGCGAGGCCTGCATGGTCGCAGCCTCGAAGAGAACTGAGCAGGATTTGGTTTTCATCGAGCAAAACCTGGACGAGATGGAGCGCGTCCATATCGAGAAGGGCACTTCGGGTCCGGAGGATCTTGCCTTCCACCTCGCTATCTACGACGCCACCCACAATCCGCTCTTCCGTCAGCTTCTCGAGCAGATGCGCGAGACGTTCTGGCAGTTCTGGGAACACCCGTTCGAGCGTCAGGATTTTGCCCGGCGCTCCTTTCCATTCCACCGCACCCTCTTCAACGCGATTGCTGCCCGGAGCCCGGAGGCCGCGCGGGAAGAGACACTGAAAATCCTCGCAGTCGTCGAGGAAGACATCAAGGAAATGTCCCAATGAGCAACGGTGCAGACCCGTTCGAACTTGCCTCCCTCATCACCGCGCACGACGAAGGACACTTTGCCGAAGCAGTGGTGCCGCCGATTTTCCAGACGTCACTTTTTACCTTCTCCGACTACGACGACATGATCGCCTCCTATCGCGGCGAGAAGGTTCGGCCGATCTACACGCGTGGTCTCAATCCGACCGTGCGCATGTTCGAGGAAATGCTGGCGAAGCTCGAAGGTGCAGAAGACGCACTCGGCTTTGCAAGCGGCATGGCGGCGATTTCGTCTGCAGTCTTGAGTTTCGTTGAACCCGGCGACCGCATCGTAGCGGTCAAGCATGTCTACCCCGACGCCTTCCGCCTGTTCGGCACGATCCTGAAGCGGATGAAGGTGGAGGTCACCTATGTCGACGGTCGTGATGAAGAGGCCGTGGCCAAGGCACTGCCGGGTGCGAAGGTCTTCTACCTGGAGAGTCCGACGAGCTGGGTGATGGAGGCACACGACGTCGGGGCGCTGGCCGCACTTGCCAGGCAGCACGGCGTCGTCACCATGATCGACAACAGCTGGGCCAGTCCGTTCTTCCAGCGGCCGCTGACATTGGGTGTCGACCTCGTCATCCACTCGGCCTCCAAGTATCTTGGCGGCCATAGCGACGTCGTTGCCGGCGTCGTTGCCGGCTCCAGGGAGATGATTGCCCGCATCAAGGCCGAGGCCTATCCCTATCTCGGCGGCAAGCTTTCGCCGTTCGATGCATGGCTCCTGATCCGTGGCCTGCGCACGCTGCCGATCCGCATGAAGGCGCACGAGACCGCCGCGCTGACGGTCGCCAGGCGCCTGCAGGAGCTGGATGTCGTCGAAACCGTCTGCCACCCCGGTCTTGCCAACCGACTGCCTGCCGGCCTTAACGGCACGTCCGGCCTGTTCTCATTCATATTCCGCGAAGGCGTCGATATCCGCGCCTTTGCCGATCACCTCAAGCTCTTCAAACTGGGTGTGAGCTGGGGTGGGCATGAAAGCCTGATCGTACCAGGCGAGGTCGTGCTCCAGCAAAAGGCACAACCGAATTCCGCGCATACGTTCGGAATCCATGCGCGGTCCGTACGCCTCCATGTCGGCCTCGAAGGAACCGAAGCCCTGTGGAGAGATATCGAAGAGGCGCTTGCCGTCGCTTCGTGAAACTAAAAACCTGAGGAAAAACCTGGAAGGGGGAACTGACTATGAAAAGACTGATAACCGCAACCCTGCTTGCCACGATGATGGCTGGAACGGCACTTGCCGATACCACGCTGAAACTCGTCGAGGTCATCACCAGCCCGGAGCGTACCGAGACGCTGAAGTCGATCGTCGGCAAGTTCGAGGCCGCCAATCCCGGCACCAAGGTCGACATCATCTCGCTGCCCTGGAATGAAGCGTTCCAGAAGTTTGCGACCATGGTATCGGCCGGCGACACGCCTGACGTCATGGAAATGCCCGACACCTGGCTCTCGCTCTATGCCAACAATGGCATGCTGGAGAGCCTTGAGCCGTATCTTGCGAAGTGGGAATACACCAAGGGTCTGACGCCGCGCGCACTGGAACTCGGTCGCGACATCAAGAACACCGCCTATATGCTGCCCTACGGCTTTTATCTGCGGGCGTTGTTCTACAACAAGAATCTGTTCAAGGAAGCCGGCGTCTCTGCGCCTCCGAAGACGATGGACGAGTTCGTCGCCGCCTCAGAGAAGGTCTCCAAGCTGCCGGGCAAATCCGGTTACTGCCTGCGCGGCGGTCCGGGCGGCCTGAACGGCTGGGTGATGTTCGGCGCGACCATGGCCGGCTCCAACAAGTTCTTCAATGACGACGGCACCTCCACCATGAACAGCGAAGGCTGGGCAAAGGGTCTTGAATGGGTCGTCGATCTCTACAAGAAGGGCCTGGCACCGAAGGACAGTGTCAACTGGGGCTTCAACGAGACCGTTGCCGGCTTCTACTCCGGCACCTGTGCGATGCTCGACCAGGATCCCGACGCGCTGATCGCTGTTGCCCAGCGCATGAAGCCGGAGGATTTCGGCGTCACCAAGATGCCGGTCGGCCCGAGCGGCAAGGGCTTTACGACGATCGGTTTTGCCGGCTGGTCGATGTTCACCACCAGCCAGAACAAGGACCTCTCCTGGAAGCTGATCGAAACGCTTGAGGCGCCGGAAGGCAACATCGAGTGGAACAAGCGCACCGGTGCTCTTCCGGTCCACACCTCGGCAGCAACGGATCCCTTCTATGCGAGCGACCAGTTCAAGGGTTGGTTCGACGAGCTGGCAGATCCGAACATCGTCCCGACCGTAATGCCGACCTACCTCGAAGAATTCGCCTTCTTCAAGGATTCCCTTGCGATCAAGACGACACAGCAGGCACTGCTCGGCGATATCACGCCGAAGGAACTGGCCGACCAGTGGGCAGACTATCTCACCAAGGCGCAGCAGAAGTACCTCGCCAAGAAGTAATCAGCGATCTCGCGGCGGCGGAGCGATCCGCCGCTGCCCTTCTCCCTGATGCCGACAGCGCACCGGCGCTGCGAAAACGGAATTTTGCCTGATGACCATGACCGCCGATACGCTCGACAGTCGCCGTGACCGAAGGTCGTGGCTGAAGCGCGTCGCCGACGCCTCGGAACCATATCTCTACAGCGCGCCATCGTTGATCCTCATCATTGCGGTGATGCTTGTGCCGCTGGCGATCGGTGTCTCCTACGCATTCCGCGACATCCAGTTGCTCAATCCTTTCTCAGGCGGGTTTATCGGTCTCGACCACTTTCGCGCGCTTTCCCAGGATGGCGCATTCTACGGCGCACTGAGAAATACGCTCTGGTGGACCGGGGCTTCCGTCGTGCTGCAGTTCGTTTTCGGCCTCATCCTTGCACTCCTGCTCGACAAGCCGTTCTGGGGCAGGGGCATCGTACAGGCACTGGTGTTCCTGCCCTGGGCGGTTCCCTCCTTTCTAGCCGGCCTCAACTGGGCATGGCTCTTCAATCCGGTGATCGGACCGATCCCGCACTGGCTCTACGCACTTGGGCTGATGAACGAGCCGGCCAACATCCTGTCGGATCCGCACTATGCGATGTGGGGTCCGATCATTGCCAACGTATGGTGGGGCATTCCATTCTTTGCGATCACGCTGCTCGCCGCGTTGCAGGCGATCCCGCGCGACCTCTACGAAGCGGCTTCGATCGACGGCGCCACGTGGTTCCAGCGTTTCCGATCGATCACGCTCCCTTTCCTTGCGCCGACGATTGCCATCACGGTGCTTCTGCGCACCGTCTGGGTCTCGAACTTTGCCGACCTGATTGTCGTCATGACCGGGGGTGGGCCGGCCGATCGCACGCAGATCGTGGCCAGCTATATCTTCACCCAGGCCTTCAAGCGGCTCGACTTCGGCTACGCCTCGGCGATCGCGCTGGTGCTGCTCGGCCTGCTGCTTGCCTATTCGATGCTGATCATCCTGCTGCGGCAGACACTGCTGAACAAGGATTGAGGCCATGAGACGATCCATCCTTCCGACCATCGCCCACCGACTGGCAATCCTCTGCTACATCGCCTTTGCGCTGTTTCCGCTTTTCTGGCTGTTGAAGGTCTCGGTCACGCCGAACGACCTGCTCTATTCCGAAGGCGTGCGCATGTGGCCGTCGCGGACGACCTGGGAACATTACACCTTCGTCATTCAGCACAGCGCATTTCCGACGTTCTTCAAGAACAGCCTGATCGTGTCGGGATCGACGGCCATCGTCGTCACGATCTGCGCCTCGCTGTCCGGCTACGCGCTGTCGCGCTTCAATTTCCGGGCGAAGTACTGGATCGTGGCGCTGATGCTCCTGACGCAGATGTTCCCGCTGGTCATGCTCGTGGCGCCGATCTTCAAGATCCTCTCGCCATTGCATCTCACCAACAGCTTGACCGGCCTCGTCGTCGTCTACACAGCCTTCAACGTGCCGTTTGCGACCTTCCTGATGCAGTCCTTCTTCGACGGCATTCCAAGGGATCTCGAAGAAGCGGCGATGATTGACGGCGCGACGCAGTTCACGGCTTTCCGGCAGATCATCCTGCCGCTGACGCTTCCGGGCATTGCGGCAACGCTCGGCTTCGTCTTCACGGCTGCGTGGAGCGAGTTGCTATTCGCCCTGATGCTGATCAACGGCAACGATGCGGCAACCTTCCCCGTCGGGCTTCTCACCTTCGTATCCAAATTCTCGGTGGATTTCGGGCAGATGATGGCGGCGGGCGTTCTCGCGCTCATCCCGGCCGGTCTCTTCTTCCTGCTCATCCAGCGTTATCTCGTCCAGGGCCTGACGGCCGGCGCGGTCAAGGGTTAATCACATGGCATCGATCGATATCCAGAACGTCAAGAAGGCTTACGGCCACGTGCAGGTGCTGCACGACGTCGACCTGCGCATCAAGGACGGCGAGTTCGTCGTCCTCGTCGGCCCCTCGGGCTGCGGCAAGTCGACGCTGCTGCGCATGATCGCCGGCCTCGAGGACGTGACTGGCGGTGAGATCCGCATTGCCGGAAACCGCGTCAACGAGTTGCATCCGAAGGACCGTGACATTGCCATGGTGTTCCAGTCCTACGCGCTCTATCCGCATATGAACGTCGCCGGCAACATGAGCTACAGCTTGAAGCTGAGGAAAACGGCGAAGGAAAAGATCGCAAGTGCCGTCGGTGCGGCTGCCTCCAAGCTCGGCCTCGACCCCTTGCTTGAACGCCGTCCAAAGGCGCTTTCGGGCGGACAGCGCCAGCGCGTGGCGATGGGCCGTGCCATCGTGCGACAGCCGAAGGCCTTCCTCTTCGACGAGCCGCTGTCGAACCTTGACGCGCGCCTGCGCGAGCAGATGCGCGCCGAGATCAAGAAACTGCATGCCGAACTCAAGGCGACCTCGGTCTATGTGACCCACGACCAGATCGAGGCCATGACGCTGGCGGACCGGATCGTTGCCATGCATGGCGGCGTTGTCCAGCAAGTCGGCAGTCCGCTCGAGCTTTACGATCGCCCTGCTAATCTCTTTGTCGCAGGCTTCATCGGCTCACCGGGCATGAACTTTCTCGAGGCCACCTACGGCAATGGCAGTGCGCGGTTGAAGGACGGCACGATCATTGGGCTTTCTCAGCCGTTTGCCCTTTCGGACGGTGACCAGATCACGATCGGCATCCGACCCGAACATGTGACCATGACCTCCGACGGAACCGGCATGACGGCCACGGTCGAACTGATCGAGCCGACGGGCTTCGGCATCATTCTGCACCTGTCGCTCCACGGCCTGCCATTCAAGATATTCACGCAGAATCGCGATGCCCTTACTGCCGGACCGCAAGTTACGGTCGCCTTCCCAGCCCAGCATCTGCATGTATTCGACGGAAAAGGAAACCGGGCTGACTAAAGCGCGAGGCCGCAAAGTAAGGGCGGGGCGAGCATGGGTTCGCCCCGCCGAGGATCGGCGCGCGGCCGCGCTTTGCGCTTGCACACGCAAACGCCGCCTTCCCGATCAAGGCAGGACCGATGGACACCAGACGGCTGTCGATCCCGCCGAAGCATAGTGAACAGCCGTCGGATCCAAAATGGGTCAGTCATGGGTCAAATTGCGGCTCCCCCTGCGGGCGCGGTTGCATTCCCTCCTCTCGCCCGAAAAACCTTCGGAATGTACTGGATGCGCCCGTTATGGGCTTGAGGACAAGAGAGAAGCAGCAGTAGGTGGTCCTCCGGACGCGAGTCTTCTCGCGAGGTGAAAGCGGGAGGCAGTGCGATCTTCAAGGACAGTAAAAAGGCAAGTGGGTATGCGTTCACGCTCCTTGCTGTGTTCATCTTCGCCATCCAGGACAGTTTCTCCAAATATCTTGGCGAACGATACTCGCCCATTTTCATCACGATGATCCGCTATTGGGTTTTCGCTGCATTCGTCATTCTTTTTTCATCCAGGCGCCTGGGCGGGCTTCGAGCGGTCGCTGCAACCAAACGTCCGGCACTCCAGATCATGCGCGGCGTTTTGCTGGTCGCCGAGATTGCGATTTTCGTTTTCGGACTCGCTCATACGGGACTTGCGGTCACCCAGGCCATCTTTCAGGCTTCACCCTTGATCGTCACGGTGCTGTCGATACCATTTCTCGGTGAGCACGTCGGCTGGCGGAGGTGGTTAGCGGTTCTGGCCGGCCTGTCTGGCGTGCTTCTGATCATCAATCCCACGGGTGGCCAATTCAGCGCCTATCTCTTGGTGCCACTGATATGTGCCTTCATGTTCGCCACCTATAGCGTTGCGACACGGGCTGTCAGTCGCCACGATCAGGCATTCACGAGCCTATTTTACACGGCGGTCGGTGGGGCGGTTGCCATTTCGATTGTTGGTCCCTTCTATTGGGCACCAATTGCTCAATCGGACTGGCTGTTCGTTGCAGCACTCGGCGTCAGCGGCTCGGTTAGTCACTATTGCCTAATCCGCGCTTACGATTTCCTGCAGGCGTCCGAGGTCCAACCCTTGACCTATCTGCAGCTCGTGGTCGGTGCTGTCATTGCAGTGGTGTTCTTCGGTGAAACGCTGAGCTGGAACATGTTGCTTGGTACGGCGATTGTCGTCGGCGCGGGTTTGTTTACAATGTGGCGCGAGCCTCGGGCGCATTCCAAGAACCGCCCGGCTGGCAGATCCGGTGTGTCTTCCTAAGGTATTCCCATGGACGCGATGGCCGGTGGCGGCCGATCGCCTCCGCACGGAAACCGCGGATGGCGGCTTCACCAAAGAGGTGTCGGCAGCCTCGTCTAGGAGAACGTGCTGCTTCGTAGAGTGGGGTTATGATATCCACGATGACCAATGATACGCGAACCGAATGAAGACGCCGCCAGTTGATCCGGCACTGGTGATGTCGTCCCGGACGCTACGGAAGGCCCATCTTGGATAGCGCAGCGTGCAGTGGCCCGTCTGATACGTGGATCAGACCGGCGTAGGGGTGTGCCATGTCGTTGATGATGAAAATAGCTCCGCCGACCGACACCGCACAGATAATGATGATGGATATCACAGTCGCATTGTGGGGCGACAGGAGCCCGAACGTCAGGAAGATCACCGTCAGCCAGAAGGTGAGGACGACAAGGAAGGCGGTGGGCAGACCTTCATTATCGCTTTCGAGCACCAGCCAGTGGCCCTCCGCAATCGCGCTGCTCACCTCCAGCGCCCGGGCCTTCAAAAGCCTGTGCACCTCGTCCTGGGGCGCAATCGCCCTTAGCAGCTTCTGGACGGGCTCGATCCCCAGATCATCCTGAAGGGCGCTTTTCGGGACCTCTCCAGCGTCGCTGCCCCACGTGTCATTGATGCGCACCTTGACGAGGTCGGCAAGCCAATCGCGCGCTTCAGCCGTTTCGGGGCCGTATTGCGCCAGCACCCGGTCGAGCAGCACGAGGCGAGCAGCTGATGTCTTGAGTTCCGTTTCAGCATCGTCGAATGTCGTCTTGGCGGACGCAACCAGGAAGCCAATCGCAAGCGCAGACAGCGTACCGACAACCGCCGTCGCAAGCTTGATCGCGTCCTTCGATTCTGTCGAAAGATGGTGGTCTGGAAGACGCCCGCTGATCCAGGCACCGAGCATGGTGGCTACTGACAAAAGAAGCGCGATGACACATCCGGTCGCCAGCGCCATCATCTTGAACCCGCGCCAATACCGGCCGTGATCGACTTCCATCGAGTTCGGATCGTGCATTTTCGGTCGCCACGGGGGCTGAAGGCAAAGGAAAGCATCTGATCCCATTCCTCAGGTTTCGAAAATCAGCAGAAAATAGGCAACGAACAACACAAGATGGACTGCGCCCTGCATGAGATGCGTGCGCCCGCTGGCAAACGTGATCACGCTGAGCGCAAGCGTCAATATCAACATCACGGGATTGCTGTGGTCCAGTCCCAGCACGATCGGATTGCCGCTGAGGTGGCTGATCATCAGCATCGCCGGAACGGTCAATCCGATGGTCGAGAGAACGGAACCCAGGAAGATGTTCACCGAACGCTGCAGGTGGTTTGCGACCGAAGCGCGCACGGCGCTGATGGCTTCCGGTGTGGCAACGAGCACGGCCATCACGACGCCGCCGAGGGCTGCAGGCGCGTGCAGCGTCTCGATGAAATAGTCGATTGGCGGTGCAAGCTGTTCCACCAGGAAGACTACCAGCGCCATGTAGGCAAACAGCAGCACCACGGAGGGCCACAGGGGACCTGCGTGCGTGGCTGCATGTGCGGGCGACAAGCCTTCCTCGCCATCATCAATGAAGAAGCCGCGGTGACGGCCCGTTTGCAGGATGAGGAACACACTGTAGAGCCCGACGGAGATGAAGGCCAGGACCGTTTGCTGGATGGTGGAGTAGGCGGGTCCGTCCGGTTCGTGGGTGAAGTTCGGCATGATCATGCTGAGCACCGCCAGAGGCACGATGACCCCAAGATAGGCATTGGCGCCCTGCAGATTGTGGCGCTGCTCGTGACGTCTCCAGGCTCCGACGAGCAGCGACAGGCCAACCATTCCGTTGAGAATGATCATCACCACGGCAAACAGAGTGTCGCGAACAAGCGTTGGGTTGTTTTCACCATGGGACATGACGGCGGAAATGGCCATGACCTCGATCGAGGTGATGGCCAAGGTCAGTATAAGCGTCCCGTAGGGTTCTCCCAGCCGCGCCGCAAGGTGGTCGGCGTGGCGAACCACCGACAGTGCCGAGCCGAGCACGACAGAAAACAGCCACAGGAAGATTGCCGTCAGCCAGACGGGATTTTGAAGCAATCTGAAAAGGAACTCGCCGTAGCCAAGGAAGACGATACTCGTCAGCAGGCTGATGGCAAGAAACCACTCCCGGCGCGCCAATCCTCCAACGCCTGCGTGTCGTGACATGCCTGGCCCCGCCGTCACGCTGCCGCACTTCCGCAGTTGTCGGGAACGGGACGGACAACACGGCCCGCAACCGGATGAGCCCTCCAGGTGACGGCTTCACGCACCTTGAATTCAGGACCTTCGTGGGTTCGAAATTCCATGTCGCCGGGAATGACTGTCGGGGTAAGGGGTGGATGGATCGTCGATCCGCGCGTCGTCCTAGCCGGGGTTGCAAATACCGTGCCTGAAGGGCGGTCAGGCGGGCTGACGTCATCCGTCATGCGCAAACCATCGGCGCAGCTATATTGGGCGCCTTTCGAAAAGGCCGTCATCGGTGCGAGAGCCACCAGAACCGATACTGCGCAAACCGTTGTCTTGCGGCCCATCTGTTGACCCTTGGAATCCTCTCAGCCCCCCAGGCGGAGCGAATTATGAGAGTGTATTGATACACTTGGCCACTTGATCAGGCTATGTGAAATATCGACGGTTTGCCTACTTACTTCGGGCTGCCGTTTGCCACCTGCTCCAGTCGGGGGGCATCCGCCCGGACTTGTCGACGCGAGACCGATATCCGGCCTCGCGTCTCGATCGTGTCAGACAAGTTTGTCGCACGCCACGCCAATCAGACGAAGTGCTTCCTTCAGATCGCTCTCGGCGGAAGCATAGGAGATCCGGAAAAACGGCGAGAGGCCGAACGCCGAGCCCGGCACGACGGCGACATGCGCCTCTTCCAGGAGGTAGGCACAGAAGTCGCTGTCGGTCTCTATCATGCGGCCGTAAGGTGTCATGCGACCGAGAATGCCGCCACATCCGCAGAACGTGTAGAAGGCGCCGTCCGGAACGCGGCAGTCGAGACCGTCGATGGCATTCAGCCCGGACACGACGAGATCGCGCCGGCGCCGGAAGCTCTCCGTTCGTTCCACCAGAAAATCCTGCGGACCGTTGAGGGCCGCTACCGCCGCAGCCTGACTGATGGAGGAGGGGCAGGATGTGGATTGGCTTTGCACCACTGACATTGCCTTGATGAGGGCTTTCGGACCGCCGGCATAGCCAATGCGCCACCCCGTCATGGCATAGGCCTTGGACACACCGTTGACGGTGAGCGTCCGTTCGCGAAGCTGCGGCTCCAGCTGCACCGGGGTCACGAACCGGAAGCCGTCATAGACGATGTGTTCGTACATGTCGTCGACCATCAGCCACACATGCGGGTGCCTGAGCAGAACCGCGAGGATCGGCCTGTAATCTTCGGCGCTGTAGGCAGCCCCCGATGGGTTGGACGGCGAATTCAGCATCAGCCAGCGCGTCTGTGGCGTGATTGCTGCTTCCAGTTGCTCCGCCTTCAGACGAAACCCGTTGGCTGCGTCGCAGGCAACAAGCACGGGCTTTCCACCACAGATCTCCACGATGTCGGAATAGGAGGTCCAGTAAGGCGTCGGGATGATCACCTCGTCACCCGGGTCGACAGTTGCCATCATGGCATTGAAAAGTATCTGCTTGGCGCCGGTTGCGACGGTAATCTCGTCAACACCGTAGGACAGTTCGTTTTCCCGCGCGAACTTGGCGCGGATCGCCTCTTTCAGCGCCGGCGTGCCGTCAAGTGCGGTGTACCTGGTATCGCCGCGTTGCATCGCCTCCCAGGCGGCCTCTTTGACATGCTCGGGCGTTTCGAAATCGGGCTCGCCAGCGCCGAGAATGATGACAGGCTTGCCGTCCCGCTTCATGGCGGCAGCGCGCGCGCCGATTTGCAGGATTTGCGAGACGCCGATGGAGGACAGTCTGGAGGCGGGCCTGAAGCCTGCCTCCTCGACCCGTGTGTTGATGGTCATGGCCGATCCTATTCGATCTCGAAGGACACGCCCTGCGCAAGCGGCAGCGCCCGGGAATAGTTGATGGTGTTGGTGGAGCGGCGCATATAGGCCTTCCAGGCATCCGAGCCGGATTCACGGCCGCCGCCGGTTTCCTTCTCGCCGCCGAACGCACCGCCGATTTCGGCGCCTGAGGTGCCGATATTGACGTTGGCAATGCCGCAGTCGGAGCCATCGGCGGCAAGGAAGCGTTCCGCTT
The DNA here is from genome assembly GCF_056406295.1 of Rhizobium sp. P1_C7. Taxonomy (NCBI): domain Bacteria; kingdom Pseudomonadati; phylum Pseudomonadota; class Alphaproteobacteria; order Hyphomicrobiales; family Rhizobiaceae; genus Rhizobium; species Rhizobium sp. P1_C7. Next base: position 85,738 of record NZ_JBFUAL010000014.1, on the reverse strand, counting down.
CGCGCAGGTCAAGCGTGAAGATCGATGACGACAGGCCGGCGCCGACGGCGTTGTGATGGCTTAAGACCTGATCGAAATCGCTGTACTTCATCACATAGAGGATCGGCGCGAAGGTCTCTTCGAACACCGGACCCACCTGTGCCGGCATCTCGACCAGGGCAGGCTTGGCATAATAGGCTCTGTCATGGCTGAGATCGATGCGCTCGCCGCCTGCGACCACACCGCCGTGGGCGCGAGCCTCACCAAGCGCCTTCTGCATGGCGTCGAAGGCGGCTTTGTCGATCAGCGGACCGACCAGCGCCGTGCTTTCCAGTGGATTGCCGACCGACACGTTGGCATAGGCCTTTTTCAGGCGCGGCACGAGTTGGTCGTAGACGCTCTCGTGCACGAAGAGGCGGCGAAGCGTCGTGCAGCGCTGGCCGGCGGTTCCCATGGCGCCGAAGGCGATGGCGCGAAGGGCCATGTCGAGATCGGCCGAGGGGCAGACGATACCGGCATTGTTCCCGCCGAGTTCCAGAATGGCGCGGGCAAAGCGGCGCGCAAGTCGTGGTCCGACGTCTCTTCCCATGCGCGTCGACCCCGTGGCCGAGACGACCGGAACCTTCGGGTGATCGACAAGCGCCTCGCCGACGACGCGATCGCCGATCAGTACCTGGCTCACGCCTTCCGGTGCATCACCGAAACGCGCGATCGCGCGATCAAGGATGGCCTGGCAGGCCAACGCAGTCAGCGGCGTCTTCTCGGACGGCTTCCAGACGACGGCATTGCCGCAGACAAGTGCGAGAGCCGCATTCCAGGCCCAGACGGCGACCGGGAAGTTGAAGGCGGAGATGACGCCGACGACGCCAAGAGGATGCCAGGTTTCCATCATCCGGTGCCCAGGGCGTTCGGTTGCGATGGTCAGGCCGTAGAGCTGGCGCGAGAGGCCGACTGCAAAGTCGCAGATGTCGATCATTTCCTGGACTTCGCCAAGACCTTCGGAGGGAATCTTACCAGCTTCAATTGATACGAGACGACCGAGCTCGGGCTTGAAGGCGCGCAGTTCCTCGCCCAGCAGCCGGACGAGTTCGCCGCGCTTGGGTGCAGGCACAAGGCGCCAGCTCTGGAAGGCAAGATCCGCCTTCTCGATCTTGGCCACGGCCGCCTGCGGGCTGTCACTCGGCAGGCTGGCGAGCTGTTGGCCGGTCACCGGGCTACAGGAAGCCATGTCGCCGCCGCTATAGAGCGCCTTGTCGACGCCCATCTTTTCAAGGAGTGCGGCGGCTTCCTGGACAACGTTGATTGTTCTTGTCGTTATGGTCATGTCACGACCCTTTCCTGTTGTGTTGAAACGTCAGTCAAGCAGCAAGGGTCTCGTCAGCACCCTCGCAGAGGGACGATACCCGTGCCGATCAACGGCCTGTCAGTCATTCAGCGGCCTGCGCCCGCAAGAGGCGGCCACGGCAATCGTCGATCGATGCAGCCTCGATACCGGCGTAGTGATCGAATTCGTTGAGAACCGCCGCGCCGAGGTCGCGTTCGAAGCGTTGCTGGTTCGGACTTGCGGCGAACTCCTGGGCGGTCTCGCCGCCGAGATTGGACTGGAAGATGCCGGCCGCACTGACGGGCAGGAAATCTTCGTAGACGATGGGATCGAAGCGGACGAAGCCATCCTCGATCAGACCCTCGATGCTGGCATCCTCCGACGCAGTTGAAATCAAGCCCTTCTGGGTCAGGGAGTAGCGGAAATAACCGAGCCCCTCGTCGCGGATGCCGGTCCAGCTGTCGGGGAAGGGGGCGAACGCATCGGCGAGCGCCTTTTCGTATGCGGCGGCATTGGATCCGTCCGCGGCGGGGCGGACGCGCTTTCGCGAATCCGAAAGCAGTGCGTCGTAGAGCGCCCGGCCCTTGGGCGTCAGCGCGATACCGCGGCTTTCGATCTCGCCGAAGCGCGCGGTATGCGTGCCCTTCTGCCAATTGCCGTCGGCATCCCTGAAGGACACGGCCTCCTCCAGCGCCTTGAACGATGTCTGCCGGAGCAGGATCGGGCAGGCTCGCGTCGGCGGACCCTCCACAACTGCCTTCGGCGCGATGCCGTATGCGGTCATGAGGTGCTGCACCCTGTCTATATCGAGGGTACGGGGCGTCAGGTGGTTGATGTGCGGTCCCTTGAACGAGACGACGTCGGCAATCAGCCGATGGGCATCATGCAGGCGGCCGTACATGGCGAGATCCACATTGGCATGATCATGCCAGCGAAAGGTTTCCAGAACTTCCGAAACGAAGCGCTGTGCGTCGTCCTGGTCCAAACCGCCCTGCCGCTCGGCTTTGTCGGTCAGCTCGACGGCAGGCGTTGTGAAAATCGTCCGGCTCTGCAGGATTGCCTGAGCCTCAGCGCGCAGCGCCTCGTCGGTGATCAGATCGAGGCGCAGAAGAGAGGTGAACACCCGAAACGGATTGCGATTCAACGCCGCATCGCCGACCGGCCGGAAGGCGGTGGAATGAACCGGCACGCCGGCCTCGCTGAGATCATAATAACCGACCGGGAACATTCCCATGACAGCGAAGACGCGTCGCATCATCGAGAGCTCGCCGGCCGTGCCAAGGCGGATCGCACCGTGGCGCTCCTGCGAGACGCGCTCCAGCGTGTCTGTCTCCTCCAGTCTGGCGTGCAGTGCGGGATCTGCCGCCAGGGTCTCCGCGTTCACCTTGGCGACGATTTCCATCAAGGTCCCATATGCCGGGACTTCGGTCCGGTACATCGCAGACATTGCGGCCGAAAACGCCGAGCGGATGGAGCAGGAGGAGACAAAACTGCTGGTCGACATATCTTCTCTCGATTTCAAGGTTGTTCCTGGAGTTCATTCTTGATTGCGATCATATCGCGCCTGGAGTAGAGAGAAATAGCGACGAATGAAGCTGACATGATGCGGTTTTGGAATGACCATACCCCGACGACTGATGCCTGACCTGACGACATTGCAGTCGTTTGAATCCGCCGCGCGCCACGGCAGCTTCACGCGCGCGGCCGTTGAGCTCAATCTGACGCAGAGCGCCATCAGTCGCCAGATCAAGGAGCTTGAGGGCCAGCTGGGCGTTCTTCTGTTCGAGCGCGTACGCCAGCGGGCGATCCTGTCGGACGCCGGCAAACGCTTGCTGCCCCAGGCAAGGCGCTTGCTGCACCATACCGAGGAGATGATGATCCGGGCGGCTTCCGGCGCGGACGCCATCGCCACACTGTCGGTGGCGACGCTCCCGACGTTCGGGAGCCGATGGCTGACGCCCCGTTTGCCGGATTTCCTGTTGGCCAATCCCGGCACACTTCTCGACATATCGTCACGGTCCGAGCCATTCGATTTCGAGCAGGAGAGCTTCGACCTTGCGATCCACTATGGCCAACCGATCTGGGCCCGGGCAACCTGTACGTTTCTGTGTGGAGAGGTCGTGGTTCCCGTTGCCAGCCCGCGATTGCTGCAGGCGATGCCGGTTCTGGAGCCGGCTGAACTCGCTGGCAGACCGCTCCTGCATCTGGCCACGCGCCCACGCCTCTGGCCGAAATGGTTCGAAACCACAGGTATCGACACAGCGCCCTCTTATCGCGGGAACCGCTTCGACCAGTTCTCGATGATCATCCAAGCCTCCGTCGCGGCCATCGGCTTTGCGCTTCTTCCGCTCTATCTGATCGAGGAGGAGCTGAGCTCGGGCGCGCTGCAGATCGTGTTCGATCAGCCGATGCCGACCGAAAACAGCTATTACGTTGTGACGCCTGACGGCAAGCGCGAGCATACGCTTGGGCTCTCCTTCACGGCCTGGCTTTTGTCGCAGGTCTCCAGGGGAAAATCTGCCTGATTGGCAACGCGCGGGTTGAGCCTCGCGACGCTCTTTCCCATCCCTTCCCACTGTCCCCCGAATTTTTTGGAAAGCCCGATTGACCGCGTCCGAAAATCGTAGTTTGATTAAATCAAATTGATTGACTAAATCAAATCAAACGCAAGACGGGAACATAGTGACATGAAAACAATGCGTTATGCTACGATTACGCGTCGCAATCTGCTTTTGGCGGCCACGGGCGTTGCGGCGTCTCTGGCCTATGATGGCGCCTTCGCCACGGCGGCAAGGGCGGAAGCAACGCTCTCGATGCACATCGAGGAGCAGACGAGCTGGGTGCGCAATTTCAACCCCTTCGATCTTGCCGGGCGTCGCCAGAGCACGATGGATTTCATTTACGAGCCGCTGGTCATCTTCAATGCCGATGATGCGGGCAAGCCGATCTTCCGGCTGGCCACGAGCTACAAGTTCTCCGATGACCTGAAATCGATCACCTACGTGTTGCGTGACGGCGTCAAGTGGTCGGACGGCGAGCCGCTGACGTCGGCGGACGTCAAGTACACGCTGGAGCTGATGCTCAAGAACCCCGCGGTCGACACCGCCGGTGTCGGCGACACGATCGCTTCCGTCGAGGCGCCATCACCAAGCGAGGTCAAGATCAACCTAAAGGACGTCAATACCGAATTCCCCGAATCGCTTGCCGATCTGGCTGTCGTGCCAGAGCACATCTGGAAGGGCGTTGCCGATCCGGTGGCATTCAAGAACGAAAATCCCGTCGGCTCGGGGCCGATGACCGAGATCCGCCGGTTCACACCACAGGTCTACGAGCAGTGCCGCAATCCGAACTATTGGGACGCGGCATCCCTGCACGTCGACTGCCTGAAACTGCCGCAGATATCGGGCAACGACCAGATGCTCGCTCTGTTGCCAGAGGGGACGATGGACTGGATCGGCTCGTTCCTGCCGCAGATCGACAAGACGTTTGTGGCGCTCGACCCTGCCAACAACGGCTACTGGCAGCCGCCGGCTGAAACCGTCGCGTTCCAGATGAACCTGAAGACGGAGAATGCCGCCAACGCAAAGGCCTTCAACGACCTCAAATTTCGCCGCGCCTTCAGCCTTGCGATGGACCGCACGGCCATGGTCGATGTCGCAGGCTTCGGCTACCCGGTGGCAAGCCAGCATGCGAGCGGCCTGCCGCCACGGTTTGAGGCCTGGCGCAACAAGGCGGCAGAAGGGGCGGCCGACGAATGGATGGCCTATGACGTCGACAAGGCCAACAGGATCCTCGACGATGCCGGCTACAAGAAGGCTGACGACGGTTTCAGGGCAAACGCCGCCGGAGAGCCGATCAAGTTTACAATCATCATTCCGAACGGCTGGACCGACTGGATCGACGACGCGCAGATCGCGGCTGAAGGACTGCGCGCCGGCGGCCTCAACGTCTCGGTGGCAACGCCGGAATACGAGCAGTGGCAGAAGCAGCTTCTCGACGGCAGCTTCGACGTTGCCCTGAATTCGCGTGCAGACGGCTCGACGCCGTTCCGCGGCTACTACCAGGCGATGTCGACGGCCTTTGCCGGCCGCATCACCAGTGCCGCGACGCGTTATTCCAATCCCAAGCTCGACGAGGCCTTCAATGCCTATCGCAAGGCAACCACCGACGAAGACCGCCGGAAGCTGTTCGACGAGGTCCAGGTCATCGTCGCCGACGATTTCCCCATGATCCCGGTGTTCAATGGACCGACCTGGTACCAGTTCTCGACAAAGCGCTTCACGGGTTGGGTGACCGACAAGGAGCCGGTGATGAACCCCGAAAACCACGACAACAACCGCATGCGGTTGATGCACCTTCTTCGTCTGAAGCCCGTGCAATAGCACAAAGGCCGAAGGAAACGACAGAATGCGTATCTCCTCCCGACGCCTCGGCGTCTATGCGGTCGCGTTGCTCTTTGCGATCGTCATGAACTTCACCGTTCCCCGGCTCATGCCGGGGACCCCCGTTGACGCGATGATCGCGCAACTTGGATCGCGCGCGACACCGGCGGCGATCGAGGCGATCAAGGCCCGTTTCGGCGCAGTCGATGCGCCCATCTCGACCCAGTTCATCGACTACCTGAAGGGACTGGCGACGCTCGATCTCGGCGTCTCGGTGAAATACTATCCGCAAACAGTGGTCGAGGTGCTTGGCCGATCGACGCTATGGACGGCGTTTCTGGTCATCACCGCCATCACCTTCTCGCTGTTTGCAGGCGTGACGCTTGGTGCGATCGCTGCCTGGCGGCGCGGCGGTCGCTTCGACACGGTCGTTTCGCCTCTTTCCGTCGTCATGATCGCGGTACCGCCTGTCATCGTCGCACTGACCACGCTGTTCATCTTCGGCGTGTCTCTGCGCTGGTTTCCTGTCGGCTATGCCTATGATCCGAGCCTCGACCCCGGACTGAACTTCGCGTTCGCCGGCAGCGTGTTTTTTCATGCGATCATGCCCGTCCTTACCTTGTCGCCATACCTCATCGGCGAATTCCAGACGACGATGCGATCCTCCATGATTTCGGTGCTCGGCGAAGACTACGTGACGATGGGCCGGGCAAAGGGCCTGCGATCCACAACCGTCATGTTCGGCTACGGCGCACGAAACGCGATGCTGCCTGTCTTGACCAACTTGGCGCTGATGCTCGGCGCCGTCTTCGGCGGCTCGATCGTTACCGAGATCGTCTTCAACTATCCGGGCCTCGGCCTGACACTGTTCACGGCGAGCGTCGCGCGCGACTACCCGGTCATCCAGGGCCAGCTCCTCCTGATGACCCTCGCCACGCTGGGCGCAAATCTTCTCGTCGACATGATCTATGGTCTGGTCGACCCCAGACTGAGGGAGGCTGCCGAATGAATGCCGCTCTGAAACTCATCCGACAGCAGAAGAAGGCGCTCTTCGGGCTGGTGATCATCTGCACACTATGCCTCATGGCCATCTTCGCCCCGATCATTGCGCCGGGCGCGCCCAGCGCACGCGTCGGCCGCTCGCACCAACCGCCCAGCCTCGAGCACGTCCTCGGCACCACGAAGATGGGGCGCGACGTCTATACCCAGTTCGTCTGGGGTGCCCGCACCTCGATCGCGGTCGGTTTTGCAACGGGTATCGCGATCACCGTGGTCGGCACGGTGATCGGCCTGATCGCCGGCTATGTCGGCGGCAAGACGGATGCAGTGCTTGATCTTGCGACCAATGCCGTGCTTGTCATACCGAATATCCCGTTGCTGATCCTGCTCGCTTCGTTTGCGGGTACGGTCGGACCGATGGCGATCATGACCATCATCACGCTGACCTCGTGGCCGTGGGGCGCGCGCATGACGCGTTCTCAGACGCTTGCGCTGCGCAGCCGCGATTTCGTCACCGCCGCCAGGATGATCGGCGAGCCGCGCTGGCGGATCATCTTCGTCGAGTTGCTGCCCAACCTCCTGCCGCTGATCGGCATCAACCTCGTCGGCAGCATCATCTATTCGATCGTTGCCCAGACGACGCTCGAATATCTGGGTTTCGGCGATCCTCTTCAGGTGAGCTGGGGAACGATGCTCTACAATGCGCAGAATTCCTCGGCCATCATCGTCGGTGCCTGGTGGGACATTGCCACACCGGCAGCCGGTATCGCGCTGATCGGGTTGGGGCTGGCACTGGTCAACTTCACCTTCGACGAAATCGCCAATCCGCAGCTGAGATCCGGCCCGGCGCTCAGCCGCTGGCTCCGCCTCAATCGTGCGCGCAATCGCAAGCTGGAGGCCGCCCGATGAGCCATGATCTGCTTCAGATCCGTAATCTCGACGTCGATTATCTCCTCGACAAGGGTGAGTTCAGAGCGGTCAAGAATGTCTCGTTCAACATCGGCCGCGGCGAACTGTTCGGTCTCGCCGGCGAATCAGGTTGCGGGAAGAGCACGATTGCCTACGCAATCACGCGTCTCTCGAAGGTGCCGGCCTGGGTCGCCGGCGGCGAGATCATCCTGGACGGACAGGACCTTTTGAAATTGCCGGAAGGCGACATGCAGAAGATCCGCTGGAAGCGGGTCGGCATGGTCTTCCAGAGCGCCATGAACTCGCTCAATCCGCTTATGCGCATCGACGCACAGTTTCACGACGTGCTCTACAGGCATACCGGCTGCTCGAAGAGCCAGTCGCGCGAACAGGCCGAGGCGATGTTCAAGCTGGTCGGAATTCCCGTCAGCCGGATCACCGACTACCCGCACCAGTTCAGCGGCGGCATGCGGCAGCGGATCGTGATTGCCATCTGCCTGGCACTTCGGCCGGAACTCATCATCATGGACGAGCCCACGACGGCGCTCGACGTCGTGGTGCAACGCGAGATCCTCGAGCAGGTGATCGATCTGCAGCGGACCTATGGGTTCTCGGTGCTGTTCATCACCCACGACCTGCATCTGATGGCTCAGCTCTGCCACCGGATCGGCGTCATGCTGAAGGGGGAGCTCGTGGAGGTCGGCGACGTCAGCCAGGTGAGCCAAATGCCGGAGCACGCCTACACGCGCAAACTTTGGAACGCCATACCGCAGCTTCCCGGCCATCGCCATCTGGCGGGAGAGACCGCATGAACATTCATCCTCAGCCTTCCCCGGCACCATCCGAAGCGGTTATCCGGCTTGACGACATCGAACGCCGTTTCGGCCCTGTTCATGCATTGCGCGGTATCTCGCTCTCCCTCAATCCGGGCAGGGCGCTCGCTCTGGTCGGAGAATCGGGCTGCGGCAAGACGACCTGTGCCCGTATCATTGCACGCATGGATCAGCCTACCGCCGGCAAGCTCCGCTTTCGGGAGCGCGATGTCACCACCATCGGCACAGCACAGGACGAACGGGCCTATCGCCGCGAGGTCCAGATGGTGTTTCAGGACCCGTTTTCGTCGCTCAACCCGGTATTCTCGATCGACCACCACCTGTCGAGACCACTCATTTTGCACGGACATGCGGCCGGCAAGGCAGCGCTCTCGAGCGCGGTTTGGCAACTCCTTGCCGATGTCGGGCTCGATCCTTCAGTCACGAAACACAAGTTTCCGCATGAACTTTCGGGCGGACAGCGACAGCGCGTGAATATTGCCCGTGCACTCGCCGTACAGCCGAGCGTGCTCGTGGCAGACGAACCGACATCGATGCTCGATGTCTCGATACGCATGGGCATTCTCGAGCTGCTTGCGCGCATCAAGCGTGAAAAGAACCTGGCGCTGCTCTACATCACCCACGATATCGCGACCGCTGCCCATGTGGCGGAGGAGATCGTCGTCATGTTTGCCGGCCAGATGGTCGAATGGGGTGAGACCAACGCCGTCATCGGCGAGCCCCGGCACCCCTATACGCAGCTGCTCCTGTCGGCGGTTCCCGATGGCAGCCGTCCGTTTGTCACAGGTGGCAGCGCGCGGTTTCTGGAGCGGGCCGAAAGGGTCCGCGCGCTCAGCCGACCGCCCTCGGCTACCGTCGAGCAGGTCGGACCAAACCATTTTGTCCGCGCGCTTGCGGCACCGAACTGAAGGAGGCCAGCCTTTGGACTATCTCGTCAATCTCTCGGTCCTGGAACCGAACACCGTGCGTGAAGCCAGGATGAAAGATGCCGGCGTAACGATCAGGCGCGCGCTTGCGCCGGAAGCAAGAGCCGTCACCAGATGGGTCGCCGAAGAATTCGGCGACGGTTGGGCAAGCGAAGCCGCCGTGGCACTTTCGCGTCAGCCGCCGACATGCTTCATCGCAACCCGCAATCAAGAGCTCGTAGGCTTTGCCTGCCATGAATCCATCGCGCGCGGCTTTTTCGGGCCGACGGGCGTACAGACAGAAGCGCGCGGGCTGGGAATTGGCCATGCGCTGCTCGCCGCCTGCCTCGTCGATCTCAAAACCATGGGCTATGGTTACGCCATCATCGGAGATGTCGGACCGGCAGCCTTCTACGAGAAAGCGGTCGGCGCCATGCCGATCCCCAATTCAGCACCCGGCGTCTACGCCGGGATGCTCAAGGTCTGATCCCATAAACGCAATCAAGAGATGATCATGTCGACACAACGCCAACCCGCCTTGCGGCTCGAAACCTCATGGCTCCCCGCCTCGGATGAGAGAGCCCAGGCCTATACACTCAGCCTCAAGAACCTCTCCTCGAAGACGATTTCCGACTTTACGCTCTGCATCAGCGGCCCGGGCCGCGTCGACCCTGCCGTTCAGATCGAAGGTGGAACGATCGGCCAGAGACTGTCGAATTTCACGCAGTTTCTGCCCCCCGAAAACTTCGTGCTGGAGGCGGGCAAGACCTGGACGATCTCGATTTCGGCCCTGAGCTGGCCATTTCACCATTGGACGGATGGAGCGACTGGCGCCTACCTCGCATTTGCCGACGGCAGCACCCTGTCGCTTTCGGTGGAGCCGACGCGCTCCCTTGCCAACAATGCGCCGCTGAAGCGTGGTGCCGAAATCTATCCGGTGCCCGTCAACCCTCCGGTATCGGTTTCCATCGTGCCGTGGCCAAACCATGTGTCTGTGTCGGGCAGGCGTTCCCTGCCGCCGGGCTTTGCGCTCAATGCGAGCGATCCGAGCGCGCTTGCGGCCGCGGAGGCTTTCACAGCCCTCGTTGACGATCTCTTTGCCGTCGAGGGTATCGTGCGTCAGGCATCCGAAGGCGGTATGCCGGTCATGCTGGACGTAGTCGAGGGGGTTGCGCCAGAAGCCTATTCAATCGCGTTTTCGGGCGACCTCGTGCGGATTTCGGCGGCGACGCAGACGGGGCTGCTCTACGGTCTGATCACGCTCGGGCAGATCTGGCGCGGCGCCCATCTTTACCCGCATGCTTTCAAGTTCCCGATTGATGGCAACATATCAGACGAGCCCTCGATGGGATGGCGTGGACTGCATCTCGACGTCGCGCGTCAGTTCTACGGCAAGGCGGAGATCAAGAAGCTTCTGAGCATCCTGGCCTGGAACAAGGTCAATCGCTTCCACTGGCATCTGTCGGACGACGAAGCCTGGCGCGTCGAGATCGACGCCTATCCCGCATTGACGGAGATCGGCGCATGGCGTGGACATGGGCTGGCAGTTCCGCCGCTTCTCGGATCGGGCCCGGCGCGTACCGGAGGCTACTACACCAAGGCAGCCGTCCGCGAGATCGTCACGCATGCCAAGGAGCTCGGCATCGAGGTCGTGCCTGAGCTCGACGTGCCCGGGCACTGCTTTGCCATGCAGCAGGCAATCCCGGAACTGCGCGATCCGGCCGAGATCGGCAGCTATTTCTCGGTCCAGGGTTTCCCCGACAATTGCATCAATCCTGTCCGTGAAAAGACCTACGAGGTCCTTGAGACGATCTTGCGCGAACTGATCGAGCTGTTCCCGTTCAAGACGATCCATATCGGTGCCGACGAGGTTCCGCTCGGGGCTTGGTCGGGCTCGCCGGAAGCGCTTGCCCGGTTGCGCGACATCGCTGGCGATGCGACGGCCGAGGCACATGCCAAGCGCCTGAATGTAATCACCAACACCCACGGCGCCGACGACATCGACGGATCCGGCGCCGCCATTCTGCAAGCCGTATTTCTGGCGCGCGTCCAGAAGTTCCTGGCCGAGCAGGGCTGCATCACCGGCGGATGGGAAGAAGCGGCCCATGGCAATGTCATCGACAAGACGAAAAGCTATCTCTGCGGCTGGCGCAGTGTCGAAGTCTCGGCAGCTCTTGCCGGGGAGGGTTACGAGATGGTCGTCTGCCCTGGGCAGGTCTACTATCTCGACATGGCCAATAGCCCCGACTGGGATGAGCCGGGCGCGAGCTGGGCAGGCTGGTCCGAGCCCGAGAAGCTCTATAACTTCGATCCGGTGGAAGGCTGGACCGACGAACAGAAGAAAAGGCTGCGCGGCATCCAGGCCTGCATCTGGTCCGAGCCGATGACCGACCGTGCCGTGTTCGATCGTCTGGTTTTCCCGCGCATCTCGGCGCTTGCCGAAAGCGGCTGGACGAAGCCCTCAGACAAGTCGTGGGACCGCTTCAAGGCCGTCGCCGGACTGATGCCGGTCCTCTACGACTATCCGTGACGGGATCGGGCCAGAGGCTTCTGCAGGACGTCGAACCGGGGGTTGGTCTCCGAAAAGATCGGCAGTGCCGCGGCGCCCAGGATCGCCGTGTCCCTGCCGGTCGCGCCCACCATGATGCGGGGAATGGCGCGCTCGGCGGTCGGATTGACGGGCACATGCAGCGGTTCCAGCCGAAGGGCGAGCCGCTTCAACAGGGAAGGGGGCATGGACCCGCCAAGGACGATGGTCTGCGGGTCGAAGGCAAGTTCCAGAAAGTCGATCGTCTGACGCATCGGCTCGACTGCCGCGTCGAGCCATGCGTCGAGCGATGACCCCGCATTGTCGATCAGGGTGTCCAGCTCTTCGAGCGAAGAGCTGTCGGGGTTGTGAATTCCGAGATGCTCGTAGGCCGTTCCGAGCGACACGTACCGGTCCAGGCAGCCGCGCTTGCCGCATGTGCAAAGGTCCCCGTTTGGAACCGCAATCATGTGGCCGATCTCTCCGGCATTGTTCCGGCTGCCCTTGTAGAGGTGGCCGTCCAGAAACATCCCGGCGCCGATGCCGCCACCGAGGAAGAGATAGACAAAGCTGCTCAGGCCGCGTGCAACGCCATACAGTCGCTCACCGATAGCTGCAGCGGTTGCATCGTTTTCGACGAGAACCGGGACCCCGACGAGGCGGTGAAGTTCTGAAGCGACTGGAAAATTCTGCCATCCGGGAAGCGTGACGGGGCTCAGCGACGTGACCCCTTCGGAGGCATAGCGACCGGGCATGGCGATACCGACACCCAGAAGGCGGCTTCGGTCGAACCGGAAGCTTGTTTGCAGATCCTGCGCTATACCGGCCAGGATGGGGATCGCCTCGCTCGGCGTCGGCCGGTCGACGGCACGCTCGATCCTTGCCCGGACGCTTCCCGACAGGTCCGTCAGGACCCCTACCGCGTGGTGGCGTTCCAGTTCCAGGCCGACCGAATAGGCACCGTTCGGATTGATGGAGTATGGCGTGATCGGTTGCCCACGCGTCGCCTTCAGCGGAGTTCCCGCCTTCAGAAGCTTCGAACCCTCGAGCTCTTCGACAATGTTGGAGACGGTCTGCGTGCTCAACGCCGTCAGACGCGCCAGCGCTGCGCGCGACAGCGGGCCGTTCGTCCTGATCGCCTCGATCACCACACGCCGATTGTGCGACTTTGCCTGCTCGAGATTTGTACCTGAAATTGCCTTCATGTCTTCAACTTGCAGCGCCGGGCGAATTTACACGGGAATGTGGAGGCCGTCGCCCTTGTGCTTACCGCATACGGGGTTAGCGCGAGGATATCCAGTGGATTGCATTGCGACGGCAGGGATCCGCTATGCCGCGGCAGGGATCACCGACCTTCGTCCGGAATGTTGAGAAGGTGTCCGCACGCCTTGCAGTGAACCGCGTCCACGTCGTGACGCTGTAGCCCGCACTGGGGACAGGCAAAGCGTACCTTGTATGGACGCACGACTGCCTGGGCGAGGCGCACGAAGAGCGAGATGCCGATGATCATTGTCACGATCGAGGTCAGCTTTCCCGGTATCCCAGGCAGTGTGATATCGCCAAACCCTGTCGTGGTCACAGTGGCCACTGTAAAATAGAGCGCATCAACGAAGCCTTCGGCGCCTTCCTCGTTGTAGAAGAAGCTCGTGTAGACGAAACCGGTGACGATAAACAGGAAGACAACGAGGTTAAGGCAGGCGCGGACGACGTCGAGCCATTGATTGTAACCCAGCCTGCGCAATCCCTCTTTCAAAAGGATGTTGTTGCCGATCGCCCAGATACGGATGGCACGCAGGAAAGCAAAATTGAACAGGAGGTCCGGAAACAGCAAAGTCGCCAGTATGAAAACATCGACCCATGTCATGAACCTTTTTGCGAAGGCCTTTGCATCTCCGGCGATGATGGCTTGCGCGACAAGTTCGAGACCGATCCAGACGGCGATCGTATAGTCGAGAACCAGATAGGAACTTCCTCTGAGATAGGGGCCGAACAGGAAGAAGGCCAGGATCGCCAGATCGACGGCTGCAAGCACGCCTTGCAGGCGAAGGGAACGGACATCCTGTCCGCCCTGCAGCCAACGCAGACTGTTCCTGAGGTCCTTCAGTCGATCGGGCTCGGGGTTTTGATCGAGGCGCGTGTTGCTCATCCGGCAAAACTAGCAGCCGCAGTCCGCGATGCAATGAGGACACGCGCAATTCATGGCTGCGCGATGCAAGATCGCGCCGGCCCGCCATCAATGGAGTGCCCGCGGCCTTTCCTCAAAGCGCCTTCGGAGGTTCGACGCCCAGCTTTTCTGCGTGCTGCAGCAATGGCTGAAGTATGCCGGGAAACAGCACGAGACCACTGGCCTGCGCCTGACGCTTGCGCGCCAGGCCATTTTCGCCAGGCAAACGGACGCGCTCGACGCCTTCGCGAGGCGGATTGTCATGGCAGGCGTCGACCAGCCAGTCGGTCTGGCGCGCGAATGCTTCACGGCCGCCAAATGCATCGGGGTCAAAGACCTGCACGGTCACGGCCGCATTGGTTCCTTTGGGAGCGTCCGCGCGCCCGTAGCCTGCAAGGCCCTGTGTGAACGCCTCGACATGGAGCGCCATCCCGTAGCCCTTTTGCCCGTGATCCACCCCTCCCGTTGGCAGCAGCGTGCCACCGCGCTCGATCACCCGAGGATCGCGGCTCGGCTTGCCGTCCTCGTCAAGCAGCCAGTCGTGATCATATTGCCGCCCCTCGCGGATCAGCCGCTGCGCCATGTTGACGGTGGTGATCGATGCACTGATATCGATCAGGATCGGATCTCCTGATGTCGGAATGCCGTGGGCGACGGGATTGGGCGTGTAGACGCCCTTACGTCCGCAAAAGGGCGCAACCTGTGCACCGGATGGACTGGAGGATGCGATGCTGACCATGTAACCACGCTCTGTGGCGATTGGCAGATATGCGGCGAGACAGCCGATGTGATGACTGTCGGCAATTGCAATCGTCGCCGTCCCGTAAACCGCTGCACGGTCGCAGGCAAGTTTGACGGCTTCGGACGTCAGCCAGGCACCCGGGAGACGCTGTCCGCGCCAGGCGACCGATGGACCGCGATCGGAGACAACGACAGGCCGTCCCTCGCGCGTCATCACACCGTCGGCAATGCTCTGAAGATACCAGCCCGCCAGAGCCAGACCGTGTGTGGTGTGGCCCATCAAATCGGCTTCGACGAGATAGTAGGCCACCGCGGCGGCCTTTTCGCTTTCGAGGCCGGCGGCGACAAAGAGCGCGATTGCAAAGTCGCGCAGCGCTTCAGGCGAATAGCGGATATCAGGGGCGTCAGGCATCGATCTCTCCGTGGTTATGTCGACCGTGGCATGGTCAGCGCGCAAGGAACCGCGGCGCGAGGGTTTGGCCGCTGAGCGCAGCCAGAACGTTCTGCGCTGACATCACGGAAACCGCCCGCTTGGCATCCAGTGTGACGCCTGCCACATGCGGCGACACAAGCGTGTTGGAGAGCTGAAATAACGGGTTTCCAATACCAGGCGGCTCGAGCGCGAAGCTGTCCAGTCCGGCGCCTGCGAGATGGCCTTCCTCCAGTGCCAAGACGAGTGCGTTCTCGTCGACGACTTCGCCGCGCGCGGTATTGATCAGGAACGCGCCGGGCTTCATCAGCCGGATGCGGCGGGCATCGATCAGCCTGTGTGTTTCAGGGGTCAGTGGACAGTGCAGGCTGACGATGTCGGAACCTGCAAGGAGTGTGTCCAGATCATCGGTCCGGCTGACAACATCGGAAAATGCGCTGTCTGGGGTATGGGGGTCGAAGGCGGATACGATCATTCCGATCGCGCCCGCCATTTTACCAAGCGTCTGGCCGATGAAGCCGAAGCCGACCAGACCGAGGTGCTGGCCGCGCAACTCTCGTCCCCCGTACTGGCCCTTGTCCCAGATGCCGTCGCGGATCAGCGCATCCTGTTTCGGAAGCTCCTTGACGAGCGCCATGATGAGAGCGAGTGCGTGCTCGGCAACGGAATGCCCGTTGCTGCCTGTCGTCATCGACACGGCAATTCCAAGACCGATCGCGGCGGCAACGTCGATGTCGTTGGTGCCGACACCGTGCTTGGCAATGTGGCGAAGCCTCCCTCCGGCCTGCATTTCCTCAGGCCCCAGGATGTCAGTGATGAGACGCACAATCACGGCATCCGGCCGGTTGGCGTTCATCACCTCGATGACGGCCTGCCGGTCGATATAGGGGGGCGTTGACACGACTGTGACGCCGGCTGCCTGAAGGAGCGTGCGCCCCTCGGGTGCGAGGTCTCCGCCGAGTATGACAACTGTCTTGTCCATCGCGCATCTCCTCATTGAGCCACAGATCATCGCCGGTGCGACGCACAATGGCGAAGGGATAAGGTTCCCCTGACGAAGCGCTTGACGAAGCGCTCAGGCCGCCTGGCGGCGCGGCGATCGAGCCATCAGCCGCGCATAGGCGATGGCAGACAGCATGTTGACGTGATTGGCCTTGCCGGTTCCGGCGATGTCGAAGGCGGTGCCGTGGTCGACGGAGACACGGTCGATCGGCAGACCAAGCGATACGTTGACGGCAGTCTCGAAGGCCACGAGCTTGATCGGGATGTGGCCCTGGTCGTGATACTGCGCGATCACCAGGTCGAATGCGCCGTTATAGGCGCGGGCAAACACGGTATCTGCCGAGATCGGACCGACGACGTCGATGCCCTTGGCCTGTGCCTGCTCGACGGCGGGCGCCAGGAATTCCATATCCTCAGTGCCAAACAGTCCATTTTCGCCGCAATGTGGATTGAGACCGGCAACGGCAATGCGCGCCTTCTGGCCGAGCCGCATGAAATGATTGTGCCCGGCCTCGATGGTGGCCAGCACGCGCTCTGTCTTGGCGCGCTCGATCGCACCCTTCAGCGAGATATGCGTCGAGACGTGGATGGTGTTCAGCCGCTCGGAGGCGAGCAGCATGAACGAGCTCTTCGATCCCGTCAGATGCGCCAAAAGTCCGGTATGACCGTCGAAATGATGGCCGGCGAGGTTCATCGCTTCCTTGTTGATCGGTGCGGTCACGATCACGTCGGCCGCGCCGGACATGGCGAGGTCGACTGCACGCGTGATGTACCGCACGGAGGCGTCGCCAGCCACCGGGCTGACCTTGCCGATTTCTGGCAGTGGTGCACCAAGGTCCACCTCATCGACGGCAATCCTGCCAGCGCCGGGAGCATCGACGGGCGCGAACGACAATCCGGTGGCAGCGGCACGATTGGCCCGCTCCAGGGCCTCGGTGTTGCCGACGATCACGAAATCGCGGCGCTCTACCTCGGGCATGGCTGCCAGCGCCTTGACGATCACCTCAGGCCCGACGCCTGCCGGATCGCCCAGCGTCACGGCGACTTTCGCATTCCTGTCCATCAGTCACATTCCTTTTCGCGTGGCACGCGCCTAGTAGGCGGCCTCATAGATCGAGCGGATATCGGCGCGCGACAGATCGCGCGGATTATTGTCGAGCAGGCGCCGGATGGCAAAGGCATCGTCGGCCATGGCGTCGAGATCGCTTTGCGGTACGCCGAGCCCCGAGAGCTTCATTTCAATGCCGAGCTCGGCGCAGAAGGAATAGGCCGCGTCAAAGACCGACCGAATATCCTGCGAAGCCTTGCGGCCGAGCGCATCCATGATGGCGCGCGTCTTTTCAGGAACCGACGGCGTGTTGAACGCAAGCACATGCGGAAAGATCAGCGCGTTTGCCGCGCCATGCGCCACATGCCAGCGCGTGCCGAGCGGGTAGGCTAGCGCGTGGCCGCCCGCGGTGTTGACCGGACCGAGGCAGAAACCGCCATAGAGAGATGCGAGCGACAGGCCGGCGCGCGCCTCGGCGTCGGAACCGTCACTCACCGCTCGCGCCAGGTACTTGCCGACCAGCCGGGCTCCTTCGATCGCATAGAGGTCGATCATCGGGTGCGCCTTGCGATTGGTGAAGGCCTCGACACAGTGCGCCATGGCATCGACACCCGTTGCAGCGGTCGTGCCGGCCGGAACGGTGAAGGTCAGTGCGGGATCGACGACGGCGATGTCGGCGAGCATGTGAATGCTTTCGACAGCCAGTTTGGCCATCGTCTTCGGATCCGTGACGAGCGCGCGGATACCGGCTTCGCTGCCGGTGCCTGACGTGGTCGGCACCTGCGCCAGCGCGACGCGACGGGGGCCATTGACCTTGTTGGGGCCGATAACCTCATGCAGCGTTTGCGACGAGCCCGCAAGCACGGCGGCAAGCTTTGCAAGATCCATGGCGCTGCCACCGCCGAACCCGACCACCAGCTGCGCATCGGCAGCGTTGGCCGCGGCAAGAACCTTGTCGAGATTGGCCGTATCCGGCTCCGGTGTCACGTCGGCAAAGACCGTGACGTCGCCCTTGAGCGCCAAGAGATCGACCCGCTTCGCATTGAACGCGTCGGAGATGACAAGAATGCGGGCATAGCCTTTTTCGCTCGCCCACTTTCCGAGCCGATCGGCGGTGCCGACGCCGAACTCGATCAAATGCGGCCGGACTATCGTGATAGGCGAATCCAAGCTGACCACTGGACCACTCCTCCCTGCAAGATCGTGCGGCATATGATGCTGCCGCCAAGATGTAAAGTTGTTATACAATGCTGATTGGCTTGGCAAGCTTTCACAGCGAATTTGTCGAAGAATTCATACCGATCAGTCGGCGTGGCAACGTGGTAAAGGTGAGGATTCCGGTACTAGTTCTTTGTTATTGCGTATATTTTCAATGATAAATTGCCATCGCTGCTATCGCGGGAGGGGCTGTCACCGGAGACCCGGGATCACAGCGCCTATTTGTCAAATCTGAAGCGGCAGATCGGCTGGCCGACGCGAGAATCTGTCAAAAGATGACGCGTCAGCCTCACACTATTCACAACTGACAAGCTGTCAGGTCACTTGAGTGCGGCTTGTGAGAGACGCACATATTTGATGGCCCGGCGATAATAGGTATAGGCGATGTGCACGACACCATCGGCCCCTTCGACGATCGAAGGGTAGGAAAATTCGCGATTGACCGCGTCCTTCGAGTTGTTGCTGAGGCAGAACCCATCTCCTGTGTCGAGGTCGACATGGCGCGGGAAGCTTTGGCCGCCATCGCTGGAGAAGGCAAGGCTGAGGGGGGCACGGGGAACGCCCCAGACCGCCTTCTGCCGCGTAGTCGACGTTACCGGCGCTGCTTCGACGTCTTCCTCGCCCTCGATTTCGTCGTAGAGCGACTGCCTTCTGGCATCGGATGTCAGCGCATTGGAATGGTTGTAAACCATTGCGATAACGCCATTTTTTAGCTTGACTGCCTGGATCGAAGAATTGTTGTTGGGCAGGTCGATCGGCTCTGGCGCGCTCCAGTGCCTGCCGCCATCCGAAGACCGGCTGGACAATACGGATTGCGAAAAACGGTTGCGGTAGAAGGCGACGAGACTGTCACCGGCAAGCGGCACGATGTTCATGTGAACGGCGCCCAGACTGTCCGGCACGTCTGTCATCGTCCAGGTCTTGCCCTGGTCGCCGGAGATCAGGACGCCAGCCGTATCTGCATCTCCGGTCCAGCGTTCCCCGGGCAATCCGACACAGCGAAAGACCGGAAGAAGCCAGTCTCCGCTGCCGTTCACGATGATCGGCTGACGGACGAAGGTACCGGGAAGATCGCAGAGAACACCGACATCTCCGAATGTCTTCCCGCCGTCGGCCGATTTCCGGTATTTGACAATAGAACCATCCTGGTTTCCGGAGGTCTGGGACGTGTAGAGCAGCCACACGGTTCCGTCAGGAGCCTTGAAAATCAATGGGTTCTGCTCGGATTTTGCGGGATCGTCGGACATTTTTTCTGCCTGCGACCAGCCGGTGGCGCCAGGCGCGAGGCGCGACATGTAAATCGAGATGTCGCCCATCCCCTCCATGGTGCCGCCAAACCAGACGCAGGTGAGTGTGCCATCCGGCAGAAAGGCAAGGTTGGCGGCGTGGTTCTGGATGCATGGGGACGGCAGATAGGCGTCTTCGCGTCCCTTTTCACTCTTGTTGGCGACAATTTCGCCGGTCATCAGTGCCGGAACCGCGTCCGGCTGCAAGCCCGTGAAGGTCATTGTCATCCTCCTTACAGCTTGGCATAGGCCTCGGAGAGCGCGGCATAATCTGCCTCGCTGATCGGCATCAGTGGCGCGCGGGTGCGCTTCCACGACGGGTTGCCGGTCTTCAGCCCCACCATCGCCTTGATCGTCGGGATCTGCACATAGGAATTGGACAGAGTACGGAAGGCATTGATCCTGGCCTGGGCGGCGTCGACGTCGGCGGTCCGCGCTTCGTCATGGACGTGGTCGTAGACGGCGCGCAGCGACCCCGCGACAAGATTGGACGTGGCCGTGATGCAGCCGGCCCCGCCTGCTTTTAAGAGCGGCAAGAGCAGTGGGTCGGCGCCAGCAAGAACGGAGAAGCCGGGATAGGCGGCGATGATCGCCTGCATGTTATTGAAATAACCGGCAGATTCCTTGATGCCGACGACGGTTTCGGGGAAGGATTCGATCAACCGGCCGATCAGCGGCACAGAAAGCGGCACGCCAGAAACCTGCGGAATATGATAGAGAATGACCTGCAGGCGACTATCGGCAACCTTTTCCAGGACCTGCGAATAGGCGGCAAACAGGCCGTCATCGGACACGCCCTTGTAGTAGAACGGCGGCAGCATGACGACCTTGGTCACGCCAAGGGAAAGCGCGTGCCTGGTGAGTTCGACCGTTTCAGGAATGGCCACCACGCCGGTGCCCGGAAGCAGCGCGTCGGCCGGAATTCCCGCCTTCAGTGCCGCTTCGAGGATGGCGCGGCGCTCGCTCGACGAGAAGGAATTGGCTTCGCCCGTGGTGCCGAGAAGTGCCACGCCATGACAACCCTCATCAAGAAGCGTGCGGCAATGGGCCGTAAACAGTCCGAGATCCGGGCTGCCATCGGCGTTGAGCGGCGTTGCGGCAGCACTGAATACGCCAGTAATCTTGTGATCGTTCATGTCGTCCTCCTCGGATGAAGGCCGCGCACCGGGCGGCAAGGGCGGGACGTCTGGCCCGCAGGGTGCCGTTTTCTTCATCCTCGCAAGGCGTGTTGTCAATATGACAATAGGCGGAAGCCGGGCATCGATTTTTTAAGGCATTGAAAAATATATATAAAATATTTTGATGCCAGAGGACCGCCGGCGCCAGATTAATTTTTGTTGACATATTTACATTATCGCGCGACTGTCTGCTGCATACATGACGCGCTTCGGGATAGAGTGAAGGTGAGGGCGTCACGGATATTGTCATGGGAGGAAAAGATGACTGATCGGAATGAACAGAATGCTGCGCAAAAGACGCAGATGTCGCGCCGCGATGCGCTGAAGCTCGGCCTTGCGGCCGGCGTCGGCCTTACGGTTTTCGGGATGAATGCCCGCATCGTGCTTGCCGACGAAGGCCAGGTCCTGAAGGTTGCCAACCCGGCCTTCAACCAGGATTGGTCGCCGTTGCGCGGCGGTGGCGTGCCCTTCCGCTGGAACTCGATCTGGTGGGCCTCGCCGATGTATTTCGACAGCGAAGGCAAGATCAAGCCCTACGTCTTCACCAGCTGGGAATCGCCCGACAACAAGGTCTGGACCTTCAAGATTGACCCCAAGGCCGTGTTCTCCGACGGCAGCAAGATCACCGCGGCCGACGTCAAGGGATCCTGGGAAGTGGCGTCCATGCCCAACACCAAGAGCCAGCGCGCCGACCAGGTGCTCGGCAAGGTCCAGGGTTACAAGGAGATCAGCGGTGGCTCCGCAACCGAACTTGCAGGCGTCGCAACGCCTGACGAGGGTACCGTTGTCGTCACGCTGGCGGACGTCGATCCGATCTTCTTCATGCGTCTTGCCAACCACATCGCTCCGATCACCAAGGCGGCACAGTCGCGCGGCAGCGACGGCCAGGAAATCGCCGACTGGTACAAGCCCGAGAGCGGCGCTGTGTTTTCCGGTCCGTTCAAGCTGACCAGCCTCGATATCGACGCCGGCAAGCTGGTGTTCGAGCCGAACGAGAATTTCTTTGGCCCCAAGCCGAAGCTGGCGCGCATCGAAATCACCTCGATCGAAGACAACGTCACCGCGACGTCGTTGATCAAGTCGGGTGAATTCAATGCTCACACCGAATTGGTCACCTCGACGATCATCCAGGACCTCGGGCCTGAATTTTCCGCCGGCCCGATCATTCCGACGAGCCAGCATTTCTGGTTCAACGTCACGCGTGCGCCGATGGACGATCCGAAGGTTCGCCAGGCGCTCATCATGGCAATCGACCGCGACGGTCTCTTCAAGGCCTCCTATCCGGATGGTCCGCACAAGAAGGCCGACCAGATCCTGAACTCGGTACCCGGCGCCGAGAACTCGGGCTTCGAACCCTATCCCTACGATCCGGCAGCCGCCAAGAAGCTGCTTGCCGAATCCACCTACGGTGGCCCGGACCGTCTGCCGAAGATCCTGTTCGTCGGCATTTCGGCGCCGGCAATCCAGGCGGCAGCCCAGTTCATCGCCGAGCAATGGCGCCAGAATCTTGGCATCACGGCCGTCGACATGAAGCCTCAGCAGGACGCTTATGCCGGTCCCGACCAGAACGCGGTCCAGATCTTCCGCGACGACGTCGGCACGCGCGTTCCCGATGCCGTTTCCTACCTTGCTGGCTGCATCGCTTCGACGTCGTCGAACGCGCAGAACAAGCTCGGTGGATACAAGAACGAGAAGGTGGATGCGGCGCTCGCCGCAGCCGCGACCAAGGCTGCCGACGATCCCGAGCGCATCAAGCTCGCGCAGGAAGCCCAGAAGGCATTCCGCGAGGATTGGGCCTTCATTCCGTGGTACTCTCAGGCGATGTCGCGCTGGGCCACCAAGGAGGTCAAGGGTATGGACAAGAACCTCGACTGGCAGGTCGTGGCGCCCTGGGACATTTCGATCGGCTGAGCCGGTCAAGCGTTCCAAAGATAGCCCTTGGGCATTTTGACAACCGCGCGAAGACCGCAAGGCCTTCGCGCAAATTTCAAGAAGACATCGCATGTCCGCGTTGACGCGGAAACGTGTCTACCAACCGGTGGGAGGTGACCTTGTTACGCTACGTGCTAACCCGGTTTGCCATCTGGATTCCGTCCGTTCTGATCGTGATGCTGGCCGTTTACGCGCTGGCCTTCTACGGCGCCGGCGATCCGATTAAGCTGATCTTTCTGCGTGCGCCCGGCGATGTCGCCTATAATCCGCAGCGTATCGAAGCCATTCGCGAAAGCGCGGGCCTGAACAAACCGTTCATCGAGCAGTTCGGCCTTTACATCTGGAACCTGCTGCATGGTCAGTTTGGCAATTCGCTGACCTCGGGCCGCTCGGTCTGGGCGATGGTGTCTGCTGCCGCACCTGTCTCCTTCAAGCTTGCGCTCTGTTCCATCATCCTGACGACTGTTGTCGCCATTCCGCTCGGCATGATTGCCGCCATGAACCAGAACAGCCGCATTGACTATGCCATTCTCGGCTCGGCGCTGTTTCTCTGGGCGATCCCGGCCTATGTCGCCGGCCCGCTTCTGATGGTCGGTCTGATCGTGCTCCTGCCGCATGCCAATGTGCCTTACGGCTGGGGTGGCGTATTCGACGTGCGCATCATTTTGCCGCTTCTTGTCCTTTCCTTCCAGCCGATCGCGCTGATCGTGCGCCAGACGCGCGCCGCCGTCATCGAGGTTCTGTCTGAAGACTTCGTCCGCACGGCCCGGGCCAAGGGCGTGCCGGAGATCGTCGTTGCGCTGCGACACATCCTGCGCCCGGTGCTGACGCCCGTCGTTACCCAGCTTGGCCTGATCATGATCACGATCGTCAACGGCGCGATCTTCGTCGAACTGGTCTTCGGTCTGCCCGGTCTCGGTCGCCTGACGGTCCAGGCGCTGATCAACTCTGACTATCCCGTCATTCTGGCGATCACGCTTATCGGATCCTTCCTAGTCATGCTGTCGAACCTTCTGGTCGACGTCCTCTATCCGCTGCTTGATCCACGCGCCAATGATGCAAGAAGGAGCCGCTGACCATGTCCGCCATCCCTCTCTCACCGACCGCGACCCCGGACGAAGCACCGGTCAGCCTGTGGCGCGATGCCTGGTATCGCCTGAAGCGCAACAGGCTCGCCGTCTTCGGCCTGATCGTCGTGCTCATCCTCGCCTTTGCTGCGATATTCGGGCCCTACCTCACGCCCTATGACTATCTGAGCCAGGACCTTCAGGCCCGAAATGCAGCACCCTCGCTGCATCACCTGTTCGGGACCGATGATCTCGGCCGCGATGTCTTCAGCCGCGTTGTCTTCGGCACCCGCACTGCCTTTCTGGTCGCCGTCGTCGTCACCGTCATTGCGGTTCTTATCGGCGTCGTGCTCGGTGCCATTGCGGGTTTCTTCGGCAATCCGTTCGACCGCATCATCATGTGGCTGACAGACATGACGATGTCGGTGCCCAACCTGCTGCTCGTCGTCGTCATCAACGCGTCCTTGAAGTCGCCGATCACGAAATGGATGGAAGCGCAGTATCTGGCGACGCTCAATCCGTTCTATCGCCAGACGATCTGGGTCGACTTCATGCTTGTCTTCGGCTCGATGGCGCTGATCTCCTGGCCGCCCTATGCGCGTCTCGTTCGCGCCCAGGTGCTGTCGATCCGCGGCCGGCCCTATATCACGGCGGCCCAGGCGCTCGGTCTTTCCAACTGGATCATCATGAAGCGCTACGTCATTCCGAACGCACTCGGCCCGCTGATCGTTTCCGTCAGCGCCGGCCTCGGTACCGCTATGGTCCTGGAAAGCGCCTTCAGCTTCCTCGGCGTCGGCGTCAACCCGCCGACCCCCAGCTGGGGCAACATGATCTCGGACGGCCTGCGCGTCTGGCAGCACTATCCCCACCTGCTTGCTGCCCCGGCAGCGGTTCTCGGGCTTGCCTCGGTCGCCTTCAGCTTCCTCGGTGATGGCCTCAACGACGCACTCAATCCTCGGGGGAACAAGTGATGACCATCACCAAATCCAACGAACGACTGCTTGATGTTCGCGACCTGACGGTCGAGATCGACGGCCGGAATGGTCCGGCGGTCGTGGTCGACGGCATCGACCTCTACGTCAACAAGGGCGAAACGCTTGGGGTCGTCGGCGAATCCGGCTGCGGCAAGAGCCTGACGATGCTGAGCCTGATGCGGCTCCTGCCGAACAAGATCAAGGTGACGAAGGGAACGGCGATTTTCGACGGAAAGGATCTGCAGAAGATGTCGAACCGCGAGCTGCGCAAGGTGCGCGGCGGCGATATTGGCTTCGTCTTCCAGGATCCGATGACCTCGCTGAACCCGGTGATGCGGGTCGGCGACCAGATCTGCGAGCCGCTGATCTACCACCGCAACATGAAGAAATCCGAGGCACGCATCCGGGCGGTCGAATTGTTGCGCCTTGTCGGCATTCCCGGCCCGGAAGAGCGCCTGCAGGCCTATCCGCACGAACTGTCCGGCGGCATGCGCCAGCGTGTGATGATCGCTATGGGTCTTGCGTGCAATCCGAAGCTTCTGATCGCCGACGAGCCGACGACGGCACTCGACGTCACGATTCAGGCGCAGATCGTCGATCTCGTGAAGGATCTGCGCGCCAAGCTCGGCATGTCGGTCGTCTGGATCACCCACGATCTGGCCCTGATCGCCGGTCTCGTCGATCGGGTGGCAGTGCTCTATGCCGGCACCGTGGTCGAGGACGCACCGGTCGATGAACTCTATGCTCACCCGAGCCACCCCTATACGCGGGGCCTGCTTGCCTCGATCCCGAAGCTCTCGGATGCACCGGCAAGCCGGCTGAGCTCGATCGGCGGTACGCCGCCCGAACCCGGCCGCCGCCCGAAGGGATGTCCGTTTGCGCCGCGCTGTCCGCTGGCCGAAGCCATCTGCCACGAGAGCGTGCCGAAGCTGGAGCCGTTGAGCGGCGCCGGCAACCACCGCACCGCCTGTTTCGTCGTCCAGAAAATGCAGGAGGCCGCGTGATGGGTGCCCAACCGCTGCTGAAGATCGAAAACCTCGTCAAGCATTTCCATGTCAAGCTGGGCGCCTTCGGCGAGCGCCAGGCCACCGTCTATGCGCTCGACAACGTCAATCTTGATATCATGGAAGGCGAAACGCTGAGCCTTGTCGGCGAATCCGGCTGCGGCAAGTCGACCACCGGCTTCACCATCCTCAACCTTTACAAAGCGACCAGTGGCAAGGTCGTCTACAAGGGCCAGGATCTGGCGACCTTGGACGAGAAGCAGATGCGGCCCTTCCGCCGCGACCTGCAGATCGTCTTCCAGGATCCCTATTCGACGCTCAATCCGCGCATGACGATCGGCGAGGCGATCGGAGAGCCGATCCTGTTCCACAAGCTTTGCACCAAAGCAGAGCTCAAGGACAAGATCGCAACGCTGCTCACCGACGTCGGTCTGCCGACACGCTTTGCGCAACGCTATCCACACGAACTCTCCGGCGGTCAGCGCCAGCGCGTGGTGATCGCCCGGGCACTGGCATGCCAGCCGAAGTTCATCGTCTGCGACGAAGCGATTTCGGCGCTCGACGTATCGATCCAGGCGCAGATCATCAACCTGCTGCTCGACCTGCAGGAAAAATACGGCCTGACCTATCTTTTCATTGCCCACGATCTGGCGGTCGTGCGCCATATCAGCACGCGCGTCGGCGTCATGTATCTCGGTCGCCTGGCGGAGCTTGCGACCCGTGAGGAGCTGTTCGAAAACCCGCTGCATCCCTATACCAAGGCGCTGCTGTCTGCAGTGCCCGAGACTGATCCGGAGCTTGAGCGCACCCGTACCCGGCAGATCCTGCAGGGCGACGTGCCAAGCCCGCTCAATCCGCCGAGCGGCTGCCGCTTCCACACAAGGTGCCCGATCGCGATGGACGTCTGCAGCAAGGTCGTGCCCGATTGGAAGGAAGCCAAACCCGGCCATCTCGTCGCATGCCATGCCGTCAATACGGGCCAGACCGCATGACGTTGAAGGTCGCGATCATCGCCGACGATCTGACCGGCGCCCTCGACACGGGTACGCCCTTCGTCGATGCCGGTCTTTCCGTCGTCGTCGCGATCGAGATCGAAGCGATATCCAAGGCGCTGGCATCAGGCGCTGACGTCGTCGTGGTCAACACGGCCTCAAGAGCTCTCCCGGAGGAGGAAGCGGCAAGAAGGGTCGGCCTTGCGGCCAGCGCACTTCTTGCCGCCTCACCTGAAATCGTCCTGAAGAAGATCGATTCGCGACTGAAGGGCAATGTGGCCGCGGAAAGTGCGGCACTCGCCGCCGTTTTCGGTCACCAGGAGATCGTCCTTGCCCCTGCCATTCCCGATCAGGAACGCTTCACCCGCAACGCGCATGTCGTCGGGCGCGGCGTGGACGAGCCACTGCCGATCGCTGATCTCTTCAAGCCGCGTCGCGAGGCGGTTCTCATCGTCGATGCCGAGAGTGACAGTGATCTCGACCGACTGATCAAGGAGCACGACTGGAAAACGACGCTCGCCGTCGGCGCACGTGGCATCGGCAGCGCGTTTGCCCGCAGCATCGGCAAGGCGAACAAGCCCTCGGGACAGTTCGAGGCGACGCTGAAGACCGTCTTCGCGTTCGGCTCCCGCGACCCGATCACCGCGGCGCAGATGGCAAGGCTCGAGGCTTCAGGCATGCTGGGCGCGAGCATCGAGGCTCCGATGGGAGCGATAGAACACGGCGAAGGCCTGGCGTTGCCGGTGCTCTTGCATTGTACAGGAGAGATCTCGGGCGAGGGGGCGGCTGTTGCAGGTCGCTTTGCGCAAGGGGTGAAATCGGTGATAGAGGACACGCGGCCGGACATGGTGATGGTCGGCGGTGGCGATACGGCACTCGCCGTTTTCCGGGAACTGGGAATTTTCGTTCTGAGACCCAAGGGTGAGATCGAGGCGGGCGTTCCCTGGTTCGACGTGATTGCGGCAGATGGTGCCGCCTTGCGCTGTGCCGTCAAGTCCGGGGGCTTTGGGAATTCGGATAGTTTGCTAAGAGTGATACCGCAGAATCAGCTGGCGTGAGACGATGCCGGCGGGGAGAATGAACGTGGATGAAGCAAACGGAGCATCGGCGAGCGGGCGACCAGCCCCGGCAGCAGCCAAGCCGGAACGCGGCAAGGCGGTGAAGCTGGTCGATCGCGTTTTCGACCAGCTTCTGGAGCGTATCCGCTCCGGAAACTACCCGCCGGATTCGCGCCTGCCGGGGGAGCACGAGCTTGCCTCCTTGCTTGGCGTGTCGCGCCCGATCGTGCGTGATGCGTTGGCCAAGCTGCGGGATCAGGGGATGGTCTATGCGCGCCAGGGTGCCGGCACCTTCGTCAGTGCGCATGGCTCGCCCACCACGCAGCTGTCCTATTCGCCGGTCAAGACGATTGCGGACATCCAGCGCTGCTACGAGTTTCGCCTGACCATCGAACCGGCGGCGGCCTATTTCGCAGCAAAGCGGCGCGATGACGCCGCCATCCAGAAAATCGCTTCCGCGCTCGCCGATCTTCGAGAGGCGACCAGCCACCAGCTTCACCGGACAGATGCCGATTTCAATTTTCACCGCTCTGTGACGGAAGCGGCAAACAATCACTACTACACGGCCTCGATCGACGCCCTGAAGGCACATATCGCTGTCGGCATGCATCTGCACGGACTGTCGCTGCTTGGCCCGAGGCCCGGCCTCGAACAGGTGTTCCAGGAGCACAACGCGATCTACAAGGCGATCGCCGAGGGGCGCGCGGAGGAGGCGCGTGATCTGATGAAGACCCATCTTGAAGGGTCGAGGGATCGATTGTTCGAAGGGCGTGCCCTGGACCTGTCGTTCTAGAGGACAAGGCGATCCGGCGCCTACGGACCAAGGTCGGTAGGGCGCAACCATGGTGCATCTCCAGGTCACCGACTCATAAAGCGCATCCAGATTTTGGCTGAAGCGAGCTTGACGAGAGCAAGGTAGTTTTCGCTTCAACGGCAACCACATGTTCCCGATCGTCGATCGGTTCGGCACCGGCTACGTCACCATGGATCAGGTGCACCAGCACTACGCCGATCTTGGAAAATTCAACGGCTACGCCTGACGCGCCGAAGCCCTCTACCCTCCAACGATTTCGCTGATCTGCACGATGGGCGCGATGTCCGTATAGTTGGCGACGTCCGCGACGATCTCCGCGCGGTGAGGACCGAAGGCCTCCTGGAATGTCCCCAGGGTCGGCGAGTAGATGTGGCACGCCGCGACGAACTCCGGCGCGCTTCCAGGTTCGCCACCCGCAAGGCCCTTGTCGATCTCGTAGCGCAGGCAGGCTTCGCCGAGCCGTTCCTGGATCAGTGGCATGTGGTGAGTGCGGTAGTAGTCGTGATCGAACTTCGAGCCGCCATCGGCCGGATAGTAGACGCTCATCTTGATCATGGTCGGCTCCTGTCTGAACGCCTCTCCGAGCGTCCGAGGGGCCTTTCTAGCTCACCGACTCGTAAAGCGCATCCAGATTTTCTGAAGCGAGTCTGACAAGGCTGGCCCATCAGCAGCTCCCTTCAAGAAGCTTGAATCAGAACCTTGCAGCTACCGCCAGCAGTTTATGAATGCGTGACCTAGAGTGGTCCGTGATCTATCCTGGGCAGGACATAGCGTGAGAAAAGATCAGCTTCGGCAGCGTGCGGGTAGCCGGAGAAAATGAAGGCCTCAATTCCTTCTTCGCGATAGGCCGCCAGTTTTTTCAGTACCTGATCGGGATCTCCGACGATCGCAGCGCCACAGCCCGAACGCGCTCGCCCGATCCCTGTCCACAGGTTGTCTTCCGCATAACCTTCCTTGCCAGCCTCTTCGCGCAGCTCTGCTTGTCTTCTGACGCCGGCGGACTGGCTGTCCAGCGACTTCGCGCGGATGGCTGCCCCCACGGCATCATCGAGTTTCGACAGCAAGCGATCTGCTGCAAGCCGTGCCTCCGCTTCTGTCTCGCGAACCACAACATGCACGCGATAACCGAAGCGCAACGCGCGACCGCGCGCCGCTGCCCTCGCGCGCAGATCCGCGATTGTTTCGCGGACAACGGCCATGCGGTCGGGCCACATCAGGTAGATGTCGGCTCCAGCCGCGGCTGCCTCGCGCGCATCCTCGGAGAGGCCACCGAAATAGAATTGCGGACAGCGTCCGGAGACCGGCGCAAGTCGCGGCGGATCGATTTTCAACTTCCAGAACGTCCCGTCATGATCGACATGTTTGCCGTTAAGAAGTGCGCGCAGGATCGACATGGCCTCGATGGTGCGTGCGTAGCGAGGGGCGCTGGCAAGGGTTTCACCCGGCATCTCACTGGAAATGATATTGACGGAAAGCCGCCCGCCACTCATGCGGTCAATGGTAGCAATCTGACGTGCAAGTTGTGGTGGCCAGCTTTCGCCGATTCGGGTGGCCATGAGGAGTTTGATCCGGTGTGTCAGTGCGGCCATGGCTGAGGCAAAGGCGGTCGTATCGATACCGAGCGCATAGCCGGATGGAAGCAGGATGTTGTCGAAGCCGCCGCTCTCGGCCTGCAGTACAATGTCACGGCAATGCTCGAAGCTCGATTGCAACCGCGGATCAGGAGAGCCGAGAAATTCATAGTCGTCGTCGCAGAGCGCCGAAAACCAGCTTATTTCGCATGCATTTGTCATGGCTTATACCTCCAGCCCGGTCCCGGTGCGAGCGCAGCGCACTTGTTTACAGTCATGTCCCTCTGGCACTGGCAGCTGTGATCACAGGCGGTGGCCTACTCGGAAGAAGAGAGCGTTTGTTGTTTGCGCCATTTGTAAATCAATGTCCAAAACGCGGTTCAGCTGCTCTGACGATGAAGCAGCGTGAAGCGGGTATCAATGGTCTTCGGCGTTCTGTCGCCGCCTGATGCAATGCGCTCGAGGATCAGTCTCGCCGCCTCGGTCCCGATCAGATCACCGGGTGGACGGATCGTGGTCAGCGAAGGATTTGAGGCCGCACTGAAGCTCAGGTCTCCGAAGCCGACCACGGACAGCTGTCCCGGGATGTCTATGCCAAGCCGCTGGCATTCGAATATGACGCCGAGCGCTACGTGGTCGTTGGAGCACGCTATGCCATCGACCTTCGGAAACTTGCGAATGGTTTCTCCAAGAAGCATGGCCCCGACCTCCGCACTGGAAGGTGCCGGATGCTGGATGATGTCAGCCATCACGCCTTTGACCTTTCGGGCCTCCTCCATGAAGCCGTCGGCGCGATGGGCGGCTCGCCTGTCCTCGTGCAAGCGGGCACCGAGATAGACCAGGTGCTTGCGGTTTCGCTGAACAAGATGGGCGGCTGCCGAGCGACCGACATCCTCATGGTGAAATCCGACCGCCATCTCGATCGGCTCTGATCCGAGCTCCCAAATTTCGACCACGGGAATGGTGCTTTCGCGAAGCAGTCTTCTCGTCGCATTGCTGTGGGAAAGACCGGTCAAGACAATGGCAGCCGGCGCCCATGACAGCGCCATGCGAACGAGGTTCTCCTCCTCACGCTCGCTATATTCGGTGTGGCCAAGCAGGACCTGCAATCGCTCCTTGCCGAGTTCCGTCTGCATGGTGGCCACGGTTTCGGCAAAGAACGCATTTCTGACGGATGGTACGATGATGCTGACAGCTCGCGAGGAGGCCGCCGCAAGTCCGCCCGCCATGAGGTTGGGGACGTAGCTCAGCGTATCGATGGCCTTGGCGATGGCTTCGCTTGCGGCCGCGGAAACCGCGTCCGGCTTGCGCAGGTAAAGGGAGACCGTCGACGGCGAGGTCTTCGCCGCGGCGGCGACGTCCATCATCGTGACGCGCTGGATCTTGCGGCGTTTGCGCGTTGGTTTCATCGAGCCTGCGTTATCCACCATTTTCACCATCTGAATAATAGCGCTATTATTACTTTCGATGATAACCCATGGGCTCGTCGAGAACAATTCCTGTTTCTCGAAATGCATCAAATATCTGATTGGAATGCCATTAATTACGTTTCGCCATGTTTCGTCCCGTCTCGCAGGCGAATGGCGGTCGTCAAAAACAAGTGGGCTTGCAAATTGTAAATCGTAGCGCTATTATTTTCGCAATGACAATGATGGGCGCCTGCTTAGGTGCCGCTTTCGGGAGGCTGGAATGGCGGGAGTGAGCCTGCGGGCGCTGGACAAGAGTTATGGTGCGCTCAAAATCGTGAAGGGCATCGATCTTGATATCGCAGACGGTGAGTTCGTCGTTTTCGTCGGCCCTTCGGGCTGCGGAAAATCGACGACCCTGCGCATGGTCGCTGGACTTGAGCCCATCACGGGTGGCGAGGTGAGGATCGGCGATCGTGTTGTCAACAACCTGCCGCCACGCGAGCGCGACATTGCGATGGTGTTCCAAGACTACGCTCTATATCCTCACAAGACGGTTCGCGAGAACATGGGCTTCAGCCTGAAGGTGCGCGGTGTCGCCGCCGGCGAGGCGTCCGTTCGCGTCGATGAGGCTGCCAACATGCTTGGCATTTCGCACCTTCTGGATCGTCGTCCTGGCCAGTTGTCGGGTGGTCAACGCCAGCGTGTCGCGATGGGTCGTGCCATTGTCCGCCGACCCCAGGTGTTCCTGTTCGATGAGCCACTGTCCAATCTGGACGCAAAGTTGCGCGGCCAGGTTCGAACCGAAATCAAGAAGCTGCACCAGACAATCGGAACGACAATCATCTATGTGACGCATGATCAGGTCGAGGCGATGACACTTGCTGACCGGATCGTGATCCTGCGGGGCGGCGTCATCGAGCAGGTCGGGACGCCCGATGAGGTCTATAACCACCCGGCAAGCGTCTTCGTCGGTGGCTTCGTTGGTTCTCCCGCCATGAATTTTGCGCGGGCAAGGGCTGACCGTGAAAAGCTGGTCTTTGCCAATGGCGATGCCTTGCCACTATCTGCCGTTCAGGCCGCCGGTAAGGCCGGGGCTGTTGATGGACGCGAGTTCATTGTCGGAATTCGGCCGGAGCATTTCGGACCGGCGACGGCATCGGGACCGGTGTTGACCTGCCACGTCCAAGTCGTCGAGCCGCTGGGCTCCGACACGCTGGTGCACTTTGCCGTCGGTGGCGAAACCCTGACCGCCCGCATGCCTCCGGAGACGCGTGTAGGCGCTGGTGAAACGCTGAAAATCGGCTTGGATCCCGCAAAGATCCATCTGTTTGACGCGACGAGCGAGCGCACGATCAACTGACGCATCCACAGACGACTACATTGCGGTCTTGCGGTCGCATCCACGAACCAGAATGGGAGGAAACCATGACATTTTCAAAATTGGCCGGCGCACTCATCGGCGGCACGATGCTTGCTTTTGCAGCACCGGCCTCGGCCCAGACGGCGCTCAACGTCTATATTTCCAGCCAGCATCAGCCCGATGTCTGGCGCAAGGCGCTCGACAAGTACGAAGCCGCCAATCCGGACGTCAAGGTCAAGATCGAAACCGGCGGCAATACGTCGGAAGCGCAGGCGCAGTACCTGAACACGGTCATGTCTGCCAAGGATACGTCCCTCGATGTGCTCATCCTCGACGTCATTCGTCCGGCCCAGTTTGCCGCCGCGGGCTGGACCAGCGACTTCCAGGGCAAGGACATGTCGAGCTACCTTCCTGCCTATTCAGGCGCAAACACGGTCGATGGCAAGGTGATTGCGCTGCCGGCCTTTGCGGACTCGCAGTTTCTCTATTACCGCAAGGACCTGCTGGACAAATACGGTATCAAACCCCCAACGACCTGGGATGAGCTCAAGGCGGCGGTGAAGACGATTTCCGGGGGCGAGGGGAACGCCAATCTGCAGGGCCTTTCCTTCCAGGGCAAGGCAATCGAGGGCGCGGTCTGCACCTTTCTTCTTCCCTATTGGAGCCAGGGCAAGGCGTTGACCGAAAACGGCCGTCTTACGTTCGACCACGATGCCGCGGTGAAGTCGCTAAGCCTCTGGAAGAGCTTTGCCGACGAAGGCATTTCCAAGAAAAACATTGCCGAAGTGGGCACGGATGATACCCGCAAGGAATTTCAGTCAGGCAACGTCATCTTTGCCGTCAACTGGTCCTATGCTTGGGCGCAGGCGCAGGGAAAGGATTCGGCGGTTGCCGGTAAGGTCGGCGTTGCCCGGCTGCCGGCGATGACGGGTGGCGAGCAGGCAACCTGCCTTGGCGGCTGGGAGTGGGGCGTTTCTGCCTATTCCGAGCATCAGGACGAGGCCAAGAAGCTGGTCGAATACCTGTCCTCGCAGGAAGTGTCGAAATTCATGGCCATCAATGGCGCGCTGTTGCCGACCTATCCGGACCTCTATCGTGACGCCGACATCACCAAGAGCGCCCCATGGTTTGCCGATGCGCGCCAGGTGGTCGAGACCGCCAAGCCACGTCCGGTGACGCCGCGCTACAACGAAGTCAGCGAAGTCATCCGTACCACCGTCAATGCCGTGCTTGCCGGGGTGACGACGCCTGAAGCCGGCGCCGACCAGATCGAAGCGCGCCTCAAGCGCATCCTGCGGTGACGGGGTTCTGATACCAGCTTCATCCTCTCCCTGATCAGCCGGGGAGAGGGCCCACTCATGAGATAGCCGAAGTCAGTTTCCTTCGCCCGGTCGAAGGGGGTGGCTTTGCGCCCTGATCTCTCAACGGTTCGGAATGAAACCATGGCGACGACGACCACATACAAGGTGACACATGCGAGCGAGACCCGCGCTCCTGGCTGGACACGCTGGTTCGACCTCAGTGACCGCGCCCT
Organism: Rhizobium sp. P1_C7; assembly: GCF_056406295.1. Taxonomy (NCBI): domain Bacteria; kingdom Pseudomonadati; phylum Pseudomonadota; class Alphaproteobacteria; order Hyphomicrobiales; family Rhizobiaceae; genus Rhizobium; species Rhizobium sp. P1_C7. Next base: position 51,098 of record NZ_JBFUAL010000014.1, on the reverse strand, counting down.
TGCCGTATTGCTCCTGGCCCCGGCCGCGATCCTGCTGGCGCTGATCATTGTCTATCCGGTCTGTCGGCTGCTCTATACCAGCTTTTTCAATCTTTCGCTGACCTCCGGACTGCCGGCCGAGTTCGTGGGGCTCGAAAACTACAGGCTGATGATCGACGATCCGGTCTTTTGGGAAACGACCTGGAACACAGTCCTGATCACGCTGATCACCGTACCAGGCGCGTTGCTTGTCGGTCTGGCGCTCGCATTGCTGGCGAACCTGCCCTTTGGCATGCAGTGGCCTGTGCGCCTGTCGCTGCTCATCCCCTGGGCGCTGCCATTGTCGTTCGCCGGTCTGATTTTCGCCTGGTTCTTTCATTCCGAATATGGCGTTGTCAACGATGTGCTCCAGCGGCTTGGCTTTGAGGGGGTCATCTGGTTCAACTCGCCGAACCTGGCCTTTGCCGCCATCTGCCTGACCATCATCTGGAAGACGTCGTCCTTCATGGCGCTGATCATCCTTGCTGGTCTTCAGACGATCCCGCGTTCGCTCTATGAGGCGGCCGATGTCGACGGGGCGGGACGTGTGCGGCAGTTCTTCGAAATTACCTTGCCGCTTCTCAAGCCTTCGATCGTGGTTGCGCTCATCTTCCGCACCATTACCGCGCTGCAGACCTTCGACATCCCCTACATGATGACCGGTGGCGGACCGGGCACGTCGACCTCGACGCTTGCCATGTACATCCACCAGAACACCGTTTCGTTCCTCGATCTCGGCTACGGATCTGCACTCGCCGTCGTCATGTTCGCGCTGTCGATGTGCGTGACGGCTGTCTATCTGCGCCTCATCCGGACAAAGGAGTAATCGCCATGAGTACCGCCACCACGTCCGGATCGATACCGGTTTTGTCCGGAAAGCCGCTTCGCTTCATCGCTGCAGCAATCCTCCTGATCAATGGCATGTTCCCGGCGCTCTGGATCCTCTTCACCTCGTTGAAGACGGAAGCAGAACTGACCGCCAAGCCGATCACCTGGTTCCCGCATGCCCCTACGCTGCAGAATTACGTACAGGCCTTTTCAGACCAGCCGTTGCATCTTTTCCTGTTCAACAGCGTCATGGTGGCGCTGCTGTCAACGGCGCTGACGCTGCTGATCGCGGTGCTGGCCGCCTATGCCCTTGCACGTCTCAACCTTGCCTATCGCGGGCTGATCCTGTCGCTGATCATCGCCGTTTCGACGTTTCCGTTGGTAACCCTTCTGGTGCCGCTGTTCGAGATCATGCGGGCGCTCAATCTCCTCAACAGCTGGACGGCACTCGTCCTGCCCTACACGGTTCTCAGCCTTCCCGTGTGCACGCTGATGCTGGTCTCGTTCTTTGAAGGTATTCCGCGCGATCTGGAAAATGCCGCCATGATCGACGGATGCACCCGCCTCGGGGCCCTCTTCAAGGTGGTGGTGCCGCTCTGCGCGCCAGGTGTATTTACCGCCGGCATCCTTGCCTTCGTCAATGCCTGGGATGAGTTCCTTTTGGCGCTGTCGTTCAATTCCAACCCGTCGCTGCGCACCTTGCCCGTCGGCATCCAGCTTTATCAGGGCGAGTTCGCATTTCCCTGGCCTGTCATTTCAGCGGCGCTGGTCGTCGGCATCGTACCGGTGGCCGTCCTGATCGTCATCTTCCAGGAGCGCGTCGTCTCGGGCCTGACCGCGGGGGGTATCAAGGGATGAGCGGGGTACCGAAAAGACGCGATCTTTCCGAACTGCGCAGCCAGAGGTGGTTCGCCTCTGACGACATGCGTGGCTTTGCCCACCGGCAGCGCACCCAGCAGATGGGTATGCGCCGCGAGGAGTTCATGGGCCGGCCCGTCATCGGTATCATCAACACCTGGAGCGAGATGAGCCCTTGCCACGCGCACCTTCGCGATCGGGCCGAGGCCGTCAAGCGGGGCGTTTGGCAGGCTGGCGGATATCCGGTCGAGATGCCCGCGCTGTCGGTGGGCGAGGTCATGGTGAAACCGACCACCATGCTTTACCGCAATTTCCTCGCGATGGAATGCGAGGAGCTCCTGCGCTCCCATCCGGTCGATGGAGCGGTTCTGCTCGGTGGTTGCGACAAGTCGACGCCGGCGCTTTTGATGGGTGCTATTTCCATGGATCTGCCGGTCATCTATTGCCCGGCCGGCCCGATGTCGAACGGCCAATGGCGCGGCATGAAGACCGGCGCGGGCACCCATACCAAGAAATACTGGGATGAGCTTCGCGCCGGCAACATTACGCAGTCAGACTGGATCGATCTCGAGAGCCGGATGACCCGCTCTGCCGGCACGTGCAACACCATCGGGACCGCCTCGACCATGACGTCGATCGTTGACGCAATGGGCCTGACCTTGCCCGGTGCGTCATCCATTCCGGCGACCGATTCCGGTCATCCGCGCATGGCATCTTTTTGCGGCGTGCGGATCGTGGAGATGGTGTGGGAGAACCTCAAGCCGTCGGACATCCTCGACAAGTCCAGCTTTCTGAACGGTCTCGTTGCCTATATGGCGCTCGGTGGCTCGACCAACGCCGCCGTCCATCTGGTCGCCATGGCGCGGCGCGCCGGTGTCGACCTGTCGCTCGACGACATGGCCGAAATGGCTGGCAAGGTTCCGGTCGCCGCCAACATCTTTCCATCGGGCGAGTATCTGATGGAGGATTTCTATTTCGCCGGCGGACTGCTTGCACTTTTGAAGAAATTCTCACGTCATCTCGACCTTACCAGGCCCACGATCAACGGCCGGACCCTCGGTGAGAACCTTGCGGGTGCCGAGTGCTGGAATGACGATGTCATCCGCGGTGAGGACGATCCTGTCGTGCCGCTATCGCGCGGCAAGACACTCGAGGTCCTGCGTGGCAACCTGGCGCCGAACGGTGCGGTCATGAAGTCTTCGGCAGCGAGTGCCAAGTTCCTCAAGCATGTCGGCCCGGCAATCGTCTTCGACAATCCCGGCGTCATGAACAAAACGCTCGACGATCCCGACCTCGACATCACCGAGGATACGGTGATCGTGCTGCGCAATGCCGGTCCGGTCGGTGCACCCGGCATGCCGGAATGGGGCAACCTCCCGATCCCGAAAAAACTGCTCAAGCAGGGTGTGCGCGACATGGTGCGCATCTGTGACGGGCGCATGAGCGGCACGCATTATGGCACCTGCATCCTGCACGTCTCCCCGGAGGCGGCAATCGGCGGACCGCTGGCATTGCTCCAGACAGGAGATCTGATCGAGCTCGACGTCGAAGCCGGCACGATCAACATGCGGGTCGATGGAACCGAACTTAACCGGCGGCGCCAGGCGTGGAAGCCTGCGCCACCTGTCTATCAACGGTCCTTCGCCGCTCTCTATCAGCAGCATGTCAGCCAGGCTGACCAGGGCTGTGACTTCGATTTTCTAAGCGGCACCGCAGTCGTGCCCGATCCCGCGATCTACTGAGGAGACGACCATGAGCCTGACCAACCATTTCAAGGCGTGGCTTGCCGAGGAAAAGCGGCCGGCCCCTCTGGGGACCTGGCTTATGGCGGCCGCACCCGCCACGGCCGAGGCGCTCGGCTATGCGGGCTTCGACTTTCTCGTCGTCGATATGGAGCATGTTCCGATCGAGGTCTCGGATGTGGCAGGCATTTTGCGCGCTATCGGGTGCACGCCGGCCGAGGCTGTCGTTCGCCTCGCATGGAACGACCAAGTCCTGGTGAAGCGGGTCCTTGATGCTGGCGCAAGGACAGTCATGCTGCCCTTCGTGCAGACGGCAGAGGAGGCGCGAGCTGCCGCCTCCTACACTCGCTACCCGCCTCAGGGCGTGCGCGGCGTTGCCGCAGTTCATCGGGGCTCGAAATTCGGGACGATCCCGGACTATCTGAAGCGGGCCAACGGCGAGGTCTGCACGATCGTGCAGCTCGAAACGCCCGACGCTATCGAAAGACTACCGGGCATTGCAGCGGTCGATGGCATCGATGCGCTGTTTGTTGGCCCCGGTGATCTGTCTGCTGCGATGGGCCATATCGGCAACATTGCCCACCCCGAGGTCCAGGCGCTGATCGAAAAGGCCGCAAAGGATGCGCATGCCGCCGGCAAGCCAGTCGGCATCGTTGGTCCCAATCCGGAGATGGTGAAGCGGTTCCTGGGGTACGGCTACGATTTCGCGGCCATCGCGTCCGATATCGCCATGATGACCGGTCGCGCCAACGACTGGCTTGGCGCATTGAAGGGCGAGCCGGTCGCTGTCGCCCCAGCGGCAGCCTATTGAGGATCATCCCCGTGAAAACCGGCTTCGAACCCGTTCTTGATCTTAAGGCTTCACTCGGCGAATGCCCATTGTGGTCTGTGGCTGAGCAGGTGCTGTATTTCGTCGACATCAAGCGTCGTCACATCCATCGATTTGACCCTTCCACCGAAGGACTGACGACCGTCGAGCTTTCCGAGGAGGTCGGGTGCATCGGCCTTTCCCGCGGCGGCGGGTTTATTGCCGGTCTGCGGTCGGGGCTTTGGCTGATAGGCGCAGATGGCACGGCACTTCGCAAACTTGCTGACAATCCGGAGGACCAGGCGATCAGCCGTTTCAACGATGGCATGGTCGATCCAAGGGGGCGATTTGTTGCCGGGACTGTGGATGAGACGCGCGAGAAGGGGATCGCAACGCTCTATCGCTACGACCGCCGCGGGCTTGCTCCATTGGCTGGCGGGCTTCTCACCTCCAATGGCGTGGCCTTTTCACCCGATGGTCGGCGGCTCTACCACGCCGACACGCTTCGCTACACGCTCTACACCTATGACTACGACTGCGATGCGGGTGTTGCCGCCAACCGACAGGTCTTTGCCCGGTTTGGCAGTGACATCGACAAGGGCCGTCCTGACGGCGGCGCGGTCGATGCTGAGGGATGCTACTGGACGGCGCTGTTTGAGGGCGGGCGTGTGCAGCGTTACAGCGCCGATGGAGTGCTCCTTTCCGAATACGCGGTTCCCGTGAAGTGCCCGACCATGATCACCTTCGGCGGCAAGGACATGCGCACACTCTATTGCACGTCAGCCAGGATCGGTCGCCCTGACGACGAGCTATCGGCCTTTCCGTTGTCTGGAGGGGTGTTTGCCATGCGCACCGACGTCGCGGGCCTGGCCAAGCCCCTTTTCAACCCGGAAGTCTGAACCATGCCTTTCAACTATGACAGTGTTCGCTATTCATCGCTCGAAAATCGGGCTGTCCTGATCACCGGTGGGGCGTCGGGTATCGGTGCGGAAATGGTCACGGCCTTTACCGGCCAGGGCGCTCACGTTTCGTTCCTCGATATTGACGCTGGCGAGGGCGCAAGGGTTGCCGCTGCGACCGGAGCGGCGTTTTACGAATGCAATATCACCGATACTTTCGCATTGCGGCGGGTTATCGCCGAGGTGGAGCAGGCGCGGGGCGGTATTGACGTCCTCGTCAACAACGCCGGCAAGGACGATCGCCACGCGATGAGCGACGTTGAACCCGAGGACTGGCGGCGGGCGCTATCGCTCAACCTCGATCACCAGTTCTTCGCGACCCAGGCCGTGAGCGCAAAAATGGCGGAAAAGGGAGCCGGCTCGGTCATCATGCTGGGGTCGATTTCCTGGATGCGCGGACGGCCCGGGATGATCGGCTACACCACCGCCAAGGCCGCGATCAACGGCATGACCAGGACGCTCGCCCGCGAGCTTGGCCCTTCCGGGATCCGCGTGAACTGCATCGTTCCTGGAGCGATCGTGACCGAACGCCAACTTAAACTCTGGACGTCGCCAGAGCAGAACCAGCTATTCATCGACCTTCAGGCGCTGAAATTCCGGCTCGACGCCAGCCATATTGCGCGGATGGCGTTGTTTCTCGGTTCTGACGAAAGCAGCGGCTGCACGGGCGCCAATTTTCTCGTCGATGCCGGCCTTACACAAAACTGAGTGTGAATGACATGAAACTTGAAACGACTTCCAACGGCTTTACCATCTCGCTCGACGGTCGTGCCATCCTGCACCACAGCCCGTCGTCTCCCTGTGTCTTCGCCGGCCACGGCGAGGAGCGGATGGACATGTATCGCGGCAATTTCGAGATCGAGGACTACGTCATCGAGCGCAGTGCCTTGCGTCATGCCGAGATTGCCGGCGACCGGATCGTTCTTTGCAGATCTGCGGGCGACAGACCGCGTCTGGTCCTGACGCTTGCGGGCAATGCCATTGAATTTGAAGCGCCGGATCCGACCGTCAACCGGCTCTGGATCCGGACCGTGGCCGATCACGACGAGCATGTCTGGGGCGGTGGCGAACAGATGTCCTACTTCGACATGCGGGGGCGGCGGTTCCCTCTGTGGACCTCGGAGCCCGGTGTCGGACGCGACAAGATGAGCGAAATCACCTTCAGGTCCAACGTCAAGGACAAGGCCGGCGGCGACTACTTCAACACCAACTATCCGCAACCGACCTATGTTTCCTCAGCTCGATATGCACTGCACGTCGAGACCTCGGCCTATTCCGTCTTCGACTTCCGACGCAAGACGTTCCATGAAATCGAGATCTGGGCAATTCCGCAGCGCATCGAGCTCTTCACCGCGCCGACCTTTGTCGGTCTGGTCGAGGCGCTCTCTTTGCGTTTCGGACGGCAGCCGGAACTACCGGAGTGGGTCTACAGCGGCGCAATCGTCGGTTTAAAAGACGGCGACAACTCCTTTAACCGCCTTGATAAAATGATCGAGGCCGGGGTTCGCGTCTCGGGTCTCTGGTGCGAGGACTGGGTGGGGCTGCGCCAGACTTCGTTCGGCGCGCGCCTTTTCTGGGACTGGCAAGCCAACGAGGAACGATATCCGGCACTGCGTCAACGCATCGCCCAATTGCACACCGAGGGCATCCGGTTCCTCGGCTACGTCAATCCCTACCTTTGTGTCGACGGACCGCTGTTTTCAGACGCGGAGGCGGCGGGCTATTTCGCAAAGGACCGGCTCGGCCGCACCGCTCTTGTCGATTTCGGAGAGTTCGATTGTGGCGTCGTGGATTTCACAAATCCGGCTGCGGCCGAATGGTTCGCCGATGAGATCATAGGCGGCAAGATGCTGGACTATGGTCTGTCAGGCTGGATGGCGGACTTCGGCGAATATCTGCCGATCGACGTCGAACTTGCCAACGGTATCGATGCCAAGCTCATGCACAATCAGTGGCCGACCCTTTGGGCTGAAGTGAACGCCAGGGCCGTCGAAAGCCGCGGCAAGACAGGCGAGGCTCTTTTCTTCATGCGCGCCGGCTTCACCGGCGTCCAGAAGCATTGCCCCTTGCTATGGGGTGGTGACCAGTCGGTGGACTTTTCTCGCCATGACGGGCTTGTGACCGTCATCTGCGCCGCGCTCTCCTCCGGTCTGTTGGGCAATGCCTATCACCATTCCGATATCGGCGGTTATACCAGCCTGTTCGGCAATGTCCGCACGCCGGAGCTGTTGATGCGCTGGGCCGAAATGGCGGCCTTCACCCCGGTCATGCGCAGCCATGAGGGCAATCGCCCCCGCGAGAACGTGCAGATCGATCAGGACGAAGAGGTGATGGCCCATTTTGCCCGGATGACGCGGATATACGTGCATCTGGCGCCATACCTCAAGTCACTTTCCGCCATCGCTGCATCACGTGGCCTGCCGGTCCAGCGTCCGCTTTTCCTCCACTACGAACATGATCGCAGGACATACGACATCCAGGACAGCTACCTTTACGGGTCGGACGTTCTCGTCGCGCCTGTTTGGCAGGCCAACCAGAGCGAACGCACGCTCTATCTTCCGGAGGGCTCAAGCTGGATCCACGCCTGGAGTGGCAAGGAATATGGTGGCGGAAACGACGTCACCGTCGCTTCGCCGCTTGGGCAGCCCCCGGTGTTCTACAGAGCGGACGCGACGTTCGCCGAGCATTTTGCCGCCTTGCGGACACTGTGAGGATGGACATCGCCAGCCTCGCCACAGTGTTGGCCCTTGCGGCCGTGGCGGCCTATCTGCAGACCCTGACAGGGTTTGCGTTCGGGCTGATCATGATGGGTGGCGTCGGACTGACCGGCGTCATCGCATTGCCCGATGCAGCGGTCCTCGTCAGTTGCCTGACATTCGTCAATGCCGTGCAGGTGCTCGTGAAGGGTTGGCGGGACATTGCGCTGCGCGCATTCGTCCCGGTGGTCGTTTCCAGCGCCGTGGCACTTCTGGCCGGCTACTGGATCCTCACCATCATGGCGGCTGCGTCGATCAATTGGCTGAAGCTCGTGCTTGGGATGGTGATCATCGTGTCCAGCATTCAGCTGGCGCTGAAACCCGCGCCGCTGGCGCAGGTGTCCTCGCGTGGTTCCTTTGCCTTCTTCGGGGCAGTTGCCGGCGTCATGGGTGGATTGTTTTCCACCGCAGGCCCACCGCTTGTCTATCATCTCTATCGTCAGCCAATGTCGGCGGCCGCGATCCGCGAGACGCTGGTCGCGGTCTTTGCGATCAATGCCGTCATCCGGCTTTTCGTCGTCGCGTTCAGCGGCGACATGCCGCACGCCGGATTCTGGTGGGGTCTGACCGCCATTCCCGTCGTCGTCGCGCTCACTTTTGCCGCCAAGCGCTGGCCGCCACCGATCTCGAACCTGTCGCTGCGCCGTCTGGCATTCGTGCTGCTTCTCATCTCCGGGCTTTCATTGGCTCTACCCGCCCTTCTCAACATCATGGGAGACTTTTCATGACCGACATTCGCAAGATCGACCTCAAGGACCCTTCATTGCTGACGAACAAGGCATTCGTCGGTGGCGAATGGATCTGCGCGCCCGATGGCAAGTCATTTGCTGTTACCGATCCCTTCGACGGCGGGGTGATCGCTGAGGTGCCAGACCTCGGTCGCGACACTGTTCGTCAGGCAATCGACGCTGCAGCGCAAGCGCAGGTGGCCTGGGCAAGGCGCACCGCCAAGGAGCGGGCGCGGGTATTAAAGCGCTGGTTTGATCTCATCGTCGCCAATGCAGACGATCTGGCCCTGATCCTGACAACCGAGCAGGGCAAGCCGCTCTCGGAAGCCAAGGGCGAGGTCATGTCCAACGCTTCCTATCTCGAATGGTTTGCCGAAGAGGCAAAGCGCATCGACGGCGACATCATCCCAGGCGCCAATCCTGGCCAACGGATCATGGTTCTCAAGCAGCCGGTGGGGGTGTGCGCGGCCATCACGCCCTGGAACTTCCCGAACGGCATGATCACTCGCAAGGCGGGACCGGCCCTTGCGGCCGGTTGCAGCATGATTTTGAAGCCCGCGTCGCAAACGCCGCTCTCGGCACTGGCGCTCGCCGTTCTTGCAGAACGTGCCGGTGTGCCCAAGGGCGTCTTTTCGGTGGTCACCGGCGAGGCAAAGCCGATCGGGCTGGAGTTCTGCCACAATCCGAAGGTTGCCAAGATCACGTTCACGGGTTCGACCGGCGTCGGCCGCTGGCTGATGAAGGAAGCCGCCGATGGCATCAAGCGGCTGTCTCTGGAACTCGGCGGAAACGCGCCCTTCATCGTCTTCGACGATGCCGACATTGACGCTGCTGTCGAAGGGGCGATGATCTCCAAATTCCGCAATGCCGGTCAGACCTGCGTCTGCGCCAATCGCATTTATGTCCAGGAGAGCGTGGTCGATACCTTTACCCAGAAGCTGCTGGCCAAGGTTGCCGCTCTCAGCCTTGGCCGGGGCACGGAGCCGGGGGTCAACCAGGGGCCACTGATCGACGAGCGTGCTGTTGCCAAGATGGAAGAGCATGTTGCCGATGCACTTGGCAAGGGCGGAACGCTACTTGCAGGCGGTAAACGCAGCGTGCTTGGCGGCAACTTCTATGAGCCGACGGTCATCACCGGAGTGACCCAGGCGATGAAGGTGGCGAAGGAAGAGACGTTTGCGCCGCTCGCGCCGATCATTTCGTTTGCGGATGAGAATGACGTGATCGCCATGGCCAATGACAGCGAATTCGGCCTTGCCTCGTATTTCTACGCGCGCGACATGGCACGCGTCTGGCGCGTTGCCGAGGCGCTGGAAGCAGGAATGGTCGGCGTAAACACCGGCATGATCGCAAACGAAATGGCGCCCTTCGGTGGGATCAAGCAGTCCGGCATGGGTCGGGAAGGCTCGAAATACGGCATCGAGGGTTTCCTCGAGCTCAAATATGTCTGCCTGGCAGGACTGTAACGAGTGTTGCGAGCGGTGCGCAACCCGCGCCCCGCTCGGGATAACCAGCCCGACGCGGCGGACGATCTGGAGTATGGAATGGGCGCCTATGTGCTTGCTGTCGATCAGGGGACCACGTCAACCCGATCAATCATTTTCGATAAGACCTACAGGAATTGCGGCTCGGATCAACGCGAGATCAGGCAGCACTTCCCGAAGTCGGGATGGGTGGAGCATGATCCGAATGACCTGTGGGCCGCAACCGTGGAAACGGCCCGAAACGCGATCGCGTCAGCGGGGATAGATGCCACGAGCATTGCAGCGGTCGGACTGACCAACCAGCGCGAGACGACGATCGTCTGGGACCGCCGGACGGGTGAGCCAGTTCACGATGCGATCGTGTGGCAAGACCGACGCACGGCCGACCACTGTGCACGATTGCGCGAGGAGGGGGCTTGCGCACTGGTGGCGGCAAAGACGGGGCTTCGGATCGACGCCTATTTCTCGGCAACCAAGATCGGCTGGATCCTGGATCATGTTTCCGGGGCGAGGCAGGCGGCTGAAGCCGGTCATCTCGCTTTCGGGACAGTCGACAGCTGGCTGGTCTACAAGCTGACGGGTGGAAGGCGCCATGTCACCGATATCACGAATGCGTCGCGAACCCTGCTGTTCGATATTGGCAGGGCAGGTTGGGACAATGATCTCCTTTCCCTGTTCGGCATTCCAGAAGCGATGCTGCCGGAAGTGTGCGACAACCTGGCCGATTTCGGAGTGACGGATCCGGCGATCTTCGGGGTGGCCCTTCCCATTCGCGGTATGGCCGGTGATCAGCATGCGGCGATGATCGGGCAGGCATGCTTTCAACCCGGGATGATCAAGGCAACCTACGGAACGGGCTGCTTTGCACTTCTCAACACAGGCACTGAGCGGGTGGTCTGCGACAATCGCATCCTGACGACGATCGCCTACAAGATCGGACCAGAGATAACCTACGCGCTCGAGGGTTCGATCTTCGTCGCCGGGGCAGCGGTACAATGGCTTCGCGACGGGATCGCAGTGATCGATCGCGCCGACCAGACGGCAGGTCTTGCCGAGAGCGCTGACGCAACCCAATCGGTCTATCTTGTTCCCGCCTTCACGGGGCTTGGTGCCCCCTGGTGGGATCCCCATGCCCGCGCAGCCATGTTTGGAATGACGAGAAGTACAGGCCCCGCCGAATTCGCCCGCGCGGCTCTGGAATCGGTCTGCTTCCAGACGCGCGACCTGCTCCACGCAATGCACGAGCGTGGTTCGGATCGGGCGCAGACGGTGTTGCGCGTCGATGGAGGAATGGCACGTAACGACTGGGCCATGCAGCGGCTCGCCGATATTCTGGATCTTGCCGCTGATCGCGCAGCGAGCGCTGAAATCAGCGCGCTGGGCGCTGCATGGCTTGCCGGCAACGCGGCCGGTATCTGGCCCGACCAGCTTGCGTTTTCGAAGGATCTGCCATCTGGCAAACGCTTCGAGCCGAACATGGAGCAATTGGCCCGTGATCGACTTTGTCAGGGGTGGGCTGCGGCTGTCCGCAGCACACTTGATTTCACGGCTGCACTGCGATGACGCGATCCGGCTCTGTTCCAGCGGTCTTTGGCTGGCCTTGCAGGCGTGTTGCTTGACCACAGGGATGGGCGACGAGTGCTGCCGCTCATCCCGATGGCGCTCATCAGCGCTCATCCTGCTGCCGCTCAGTTCGGCTTGGATCCGAGTGCGTGGAGAATGCCGCGAAGCTCGGCAAGGCCCCGCAGGCGTCCGATGGCGGGATAGCCGGGCGTCACCTGCTTGTTGAGATCATCGAGCATGCGGTGGCCGTGGTCGGAGCGAAACACGATCGTCTCATCGGCCTTGCGGCGGCTGTCTTCCGCGACAAGTTCCTTGAGAACGGCAACCATGTCGACATCACCTTCGAGATGCGCACTCTCATGGAAGCTTCGGCCATCCCCCTCGCGCCTGGTGGCACGCAGATGTGCGAAATGGATGCGAGAGGCAAATCGCCGGGCAATCGCCGGAAGATCGTTGTCGGCGCGCACGCCGAGGCTGCCGGTGCAGTAGCACATTCCGTTTGCCGACGACGGCACCGCGTCGAAAAGGGCCGCATAGTCGTCTGCAGTGGAGGCAATGCGCGGCAGGCCGAAGAGCGAGCGCGGCGGGTCATCGGGGTGCAGTGTCAGCTTTACCCCACGGGCTTCGGCCGCAGGCGTTACGGCCTGCAGGAATTCGATCAGATGCTGGCGCAGTCTGGCAGCATCGATACCGGCATAAGCGGCGAGCTTGTCACGGAACTCGGGTATGGTCAGTGGCTCGGTCGTCGAGCCCGGCAGCGCGGAGGTGATGTTGCGCGTGATATCGGCGATGTCATTCTCAGACATGTCATCAAAGACGATCCGGGCGCGCGCCTTGTCCTCGTCCGAGTATGCCTGAGCTGCACCGTCGCGTTGCAAGATGAACAGGTCGAATGCAGCGAACTTCTCATGATCGAAGCGCATTGCGGTCGCGCCGGTCTCGATCTCGTGATCGAGGTCGGTACGGGTCCAGTCCACGACAGGCATGAAATTGTAACAGACGATCGGAATGGCGCAGGCGGCCACCGCTTCAAGGCTTGCAATCCACGCTTCGATTTCCGCTTTTGCCTGCCCACCCTTTCGCTTGACGGCGTCAGGGATCGGAATGCTCTCGACCACGGACCAGGTGAGCGTCGAACGCCCGGCCGGCGTCGTTTCGATCATCGCCTGGCGCTCGCCGACCTCGGCCTGCGTCCAGGCACGGCCGATCGGCACATGATGCAGCGACGAGACGATATTGGTCGCCCCGGTCTGTCTGACTTCATCGAGTGTTACCGGTGCTTCAGGTCCGAACCATCTCCAACCCTGGCGCATCTGTCTCCTCCTTCGTGCCTGTTTTCTTGTTTTTCAGTCTGCTGCGACTGTCAGCAGAAATAGTCGGGATAGCGCGTACGAAGTTCGGCCACATCAGGTATGACCGCACTCAGGTGATGGGTCATTGCGGCACGCGCTGCCTGAAGATCATGGGCGGCGATCGCGTCGCGGATCAGGATGTGTTCGCACACGACATTGTTCATTCGCCCGAGTGCGGGAAGCGTCAGCCGCCGCGCGCGGTCGATCTGGACCTTGACGGTCTTCAGAATTGTCCAGATGCCGGGATAGCCGGCAATCTGCGTGATCGCTTCATGGAATGCCTCATCCTCACCGTGGAAGCCGGATGTATCGCCAAGAGCCTCAAATGCCTGCTGCCTGGCAATGATGGCGTCCAGGCGGGCGAGATCAGCGGCTGTTGCGATCTCGGCTGCCCGTTCGACCGTCGTTCCCTCGAGCGCCTTGCGCACGACAACGGCTTCGGGGATGGAGCCGACCGAGACCTTCGACACGACGGTGCCTGACTGCGGGTAAATCTCGACCAGTCCACTTTCAGAGAGCCTCAGCAACGCTTCGCGGACCGGTGTTCGGCTGACGCCGAAGGTCTCGGCAATGCGCTTTTCCTGCAGGAGCATTCCCGGTGGCATGCGAAGGGACAGGATATCCGCATGGAGCCGATCAAAGATTGCGTCCGCTGTCGTCACGCGCCGCAGCTTTGCCGGCCTCTCGGCAAGAGCCGCAAAGGAGGTGGCTGCGAAACCGGCTGCTGACGGCATGACATATCCTAATTATTGACTTGCTTAAGCATACTAGTATATCAATTATGTCCTACTGCCAAGATGCACCGAGGAGGAACGGTACTTTTGGCAATCTATTCAGGAGGTTCTGCACAGCGAGCGATAGAACGCTTTAACGTTGGTTGACGGGTCGGCACGTGCTGCTGCGCAAGGACGCTGCAACCGGCCGATGTTCCTACAAGAGAACAAGAGGAGGAGAGAACAGCATGAAAATCACCCGCAGGACATTTGTCAGCACTGCCGCGAGCGCGGCTGTCGCAAGCATGCTTCCGGTCACGGTCTGGGCCCAGGCAAAGAAGCCGGCGAGCCCGGTCGCGATCACCATTGCCGATGTGGCCGGCAACCTGGCGCTGACGCAAGGCATGTTCGAGGCCTATGCGGCCGAAAAACCCGACTGGGTTTCCGGTTTTGCATTCACCAAGGCCCCGGCTCCCGAGCTGCCGGGAAAGATCAAGGCGCAGCAGGCTGCCGGCAAGGTTGATATCGATCTTGTCCTGACGGGCACCGATGCGCTGTCTGCCGGTCTAGATCAGGGTCTGTGGATCGATCTGTCCGCGCACAAGGCAGAACTGCCCAATCTGGAAGCGATCTTGCAGCCGCAGGCCTTAAAGATGCAGGCACTCGCCAAGGATCAGGGCGTAGTCATCACCTACTACCCCTCCGGTCCGCTGATCGAATACATGCCGGACAAGGTCGCAAACCCTCCGAAGTCGGCGCAGGAACTGCTCGACTGGGCAAAGGCCAACAAGAACCGCTTCATCTATGCAAGGCCGGCAAATTCCGGACCCGGGCGCACCTTCCTGATGGGTCTGCCCTACCTGCTCGGTGACAGCGATCCTCGCGATCCGGTCAATGGCTGGGCCAAGACCTGGGCTTATCTTGCAGAACTCGGGGAGAACATCGAATACTACCCGACCGGCACCGGACAGGTGATGAAGGAACTCGGCGAAGGCACACGTGACATCGTCGTGTCCACCACGGGCTGGGACATCAATCCCCGCGCGCTGGGCATTGTTCCAGCCGAGGCCAAGGTGCAGAAGCTCGAGGGCTTCCATTGGGTCACCGACGCCCACTACGCGGTCATCCCCAAGGGCGTCTCCGACGAGAAGATTGCGGTTCTGATCGATGTTCTGAACTACATTCTGCAGCCGAAGCAGCAGGCGATTGCCTATGATGCCGGCTATTTCTATCCGGGTCCCGCCGTCAAGGACGTGACGCTCGAGATGGCGCCGCAGGAAAGCCAGGACACGATCAAGGAATTTGGCCGACCCGAATATGCCGACTGGATTGCCAACAATCCGCTGGAAGTGCCGCTTGAACCAAAGCTGCTCGTCCAGGCATTCCGCATCTGGGACGAAAAGATCGGCGCCAAGAAGGGCTGATCACGAAGTAGGCCCGCTCCGATCGCGACGATCGGAGCGGGCTCGTTTGCGTCAGTGAATGGAGATTGGCTTGAATTCGGTTTCAAACGCAGCCGTATCAGCACGTAACACCGCGCGCCTCGAACTTGATCGACTGTCCCGATCCTTCGGCGCCTACAATGCGTTGGACGGCATTGACCTTACGATCGAGCCCGGCGAATTCGTGGCGCTGCTCGGCCCGTCCGGCTGCGGCAAGTCGACGGCATTGAACTGCATTGCCGGTCTTCTGGGACTGTCGGGCGGTGAAATCCGGCTCGGCGGCAATCGGATCGATCAGCTGGAGCCCGAACGACGCGGGTTTGGCATGGTGTTCCAGAGCTACGCGCTCTTTCCCCATATGAGCGTGCGCAAGAATGTCGGCTTCGGCCTGGCCATGCAGGGCATCAAGGGGCAGGAAGCCGATAGGCGCATCAACGATGCATTGGCGCTGGTTCGCCTGGAAAGCCAGGCGGAGAAGCTTCCCGGCCAGCTGTCCGGTGGCCAGCAGCAACGTGTGGCGATCGCGCGCGCCATCGTCATCCGCCCCCCTATCGTCCTGATGGACGAACCGCTTTCCAACCTCGACGCGAAGCTGCGCCTTGAAATGCGCGCCGAAATCCGGGGCATCCATGACCAGATCGGCTCGACCACCATCTATGTGACCCACGATCAGGACGAGGCGCTGTCGCTGGCAGACCGCATCGTGGTGATGAGCCAGGGGCATATCGAGCAGATCGGAACGCCGGAGGATCTCTACCAGCGGCCGGTGAATGTCGATGTGGCCGACTTCATGGGGTTTCGAACCCGCATCAAAGGTCACATAACAGGGGTCTCGGGAGACGAGGCCGAGATCGACATCGCTGGAGCACGCATATCGGGCGCCATGCGCACGCCTTTGAAGCTCGGCGATGCCGCCATCCTGTCGGTACGGCCCGAAGATCTCGTCGCATCGGAACGCGAGGGCATTCCGGCGACGGTCGCCAGCATGGAATATCGCGGCCGGGCATTCTTTGGCCTGGCGCGAGCCAGTGATGGCTCCGAACTCTATTTCCGCGCCGACCACGTGTTGGCCCGTGGCGCACCGACCCGGCTGCATCCGGTTGCAGGAAGAGCACTGCTGTTCAAGGACACGACAAGATGAGCGGGCCGTCGCTGAGGACGCGGCTTGCGGCGCGCGGGCTTGACGGCACGACGATGCTGCTCTTGCCCGGCCTTGCCTTCATGATGGCGCTCTTCGTCTATCCGTTTTTTTACGGTGTTGCCGATTCGCTGATGCCGAAGGACGGCGCCTGGTACGCCAATTACGCAAAATTCTTCGACGATCCTTTCCAGTACAACACCATCGCTGCCACCTTGTGGCTGGCGCTTCCGGTGACGATCATCAATCTCGCCCTTGCCGTGCCGATTGCCTTTCGCGTCCGGTTGATGCAAAGGCAGCGCCTGCTGACCACCATTCTTGTGCTGCCGATCACGCTCGGCACCGTTTTTGTGGCAGATGGTCTGTTGACGTTTCTCGGGCCGCGCGGCTGGTTCAACCACACGCTTCTCCTCCTCGGCATCCTCGACAATCCGGTCAAGCTGACCAACAACTACTGGGGCGTTTTCGCCTCGCTCCTGATCACCGGCTTTCCCTTTGCGTTCCTTTTGACCCTTTCCTACATCACCGGGATCGATCCTGCGATCGAGCAGGCGGCGGCAACACTGGGGGCAGGGCCGCGCCGGCGCTTCTTCCGGGTGTTTCTGCCGCTGCTCGTTCCCGGGCTTGCGGTCACATTCTGCCTTGCCTTCGTCCAGGCCTTTGCCGTCTTCCCCTCGGCCGTACTGCTCGGCGCGCCGGCAGGCCCGACGCGGGTGATCTCGATTGCTGCCTACCAGGCGGCGTTCGAGCAATATGACCATTCGCTGGGGTCTGCGATCGCGCTGATCATGGGTGGTGTCGAACTCGTCGTGGTGCTTGCGGTGCTCGGCGCCCGGTCGTTCTTCTATCGCGGCCCCGCCGGCGGCACGAAAGGCTAGTCATGATCCGCGATCAAGGTCTCACCTCAAAGATCTGGCGTGTCTCCATCTGGGCACTTGCCACGCTCTTCATCCTCAACCTTCTTGCGGTCATTGCCGCTGTTGTCGTCAACTCATTTGCGACGCGCTGGCTCGGCACGTGGCTGCCGGCAGGCTGGACGACCAAGTGGTATTTCAGCGCCTGGAAGGAGTTCCAGCTTTCGAGCGTCGTGCTCGTGACCTTCGAGATCGTCTTTACCGTTGTCATCATCTCCGGCATTCTCGGCGTCATGACGGCCTATGCGCTGGCGCGCCGCGACTTTCCGGGCAAGCGACTGGTGATCCTCCTCTTTCTGCTGCCGCTTCTCATCCCGCCGCTGACCTATGGCATTCCGCTCGCGACCGTTCTTTACCGATTGGGGCTCGGCGGGACATTCTGGGGCGTCGTGCTGATCAACATCGTGCCCTCCTTGCCATTCGTCGTCCTGGTCATGATCCCGTTCATCGAGCAGATCGATCCGCGCATCGAAGCGGCCGCCCGCGTTTTTGGCGCCGGAACGACAAGCCTGTTCCTGCGCATCCTGCTGCCGCTGCTCTTGCCCGGCATGCTGGCAGCACTCCTGCTGGTGCTCGTTCGCACCATTGCCATGTTCGAACTGACATTCTTGATTGCGGGCCCGACCACGCAGACGCTCGTGGTGTCCCTCTACTACGCGGTGTTTGCCTCAGGCGTGCGCGCTGGTCAGTCGATTGACGCCATGGCGGTCGTCTACATGGTGACGACACTCTTCTGGCTGGTGATCGCACTGCAGTTCGTCAATCCGACGCAGATCGTGGCAAGGGCAAAGCAACAGCCGGTGCACTGATCGCGGGCCGGAGGGGCTACGGGAGGCCGACCAGAGCGCCGGACGCGGCCGAAAAGCCGCGATTTCAGGGATTGAGCCCCGCGCATCGCGCTGTGTTGCGCACATGGGTTTCCATTTCTTCACGTGCGCGGGAAGGCGCATTGTCGCGCAGGGCGGATATGATCCTGCGATGCTCGGCAATGGAGGCCTGCATGCGGGCCGGCTCGGTAATGGGGATCGGCTGGCGCTGTGTTTCGGTGATCTGATCGCGAACGGCCTGGTAGAGCGCCCGCATCATCGCGTTGCTGCATGCAGACGCGATGATGCCGTGAAACTCCAGATCCGCCTCGACATTGGCGACGAGATCCTGGTTTGCCCAGCAATCCTCCATGCGTCGCGTTGCGTCTTCCATCGCCTGAAGCTGGTTGCCGGTCAATCGTCCGGCCGCCAGGGCGGCGATACTGCCCTCGAGCATGATGCGTGTCTGAAACACATCAAAGACCGAATAGCTGTCGGAATAACGCCAGGGCGCCATGGCATTGCCGGAAGAGGGACGTGTGCCGGCAACAAAGGTTCCCCGGCCGGCTTCGGTCTTCAAAAGCCCAAGCGTTTCGAGCGTCAGGAGCGCCTCGCGCAGGGACGCCCGGCTGATGCCGAGCTTGATCGAGAACTCGCGCTGGGAGGGGATCTTCTGTCCGGCGGGAAGTTCGCCGCTCTGGATCATGTCCTGAATGGCACGCGCTGCCGATTGCGGAACCAATGTCCTGTTGAGCATGCTGTCCGGCCTCCCTGGCGCCTCCGCGGCGTTCATACAGCCACGACATTAATTTAGTTGGTCGCTGTCTTGCAAATGCCGAGCGGCCATGTTTCATTGGCCTGACTGGTCTGACCAGTCAGGCCACAACAAGTATACGCAAATCAAATCAAGGGGAACCCAAAATGCGTACATTTTCCTTCATGAAGACCGCGCTGCTCTCGGGCGTCTTGGCACTGACCGGGACGATCGCGGCTCATGCGGCAGACCTTAACGTGGGCGCCAACATCGGCAACGTTCCATGGGAATTCCAGGACGAAAGCGGCAAGACGGTCGGCTTCGAAATCGATCTCGTGACCGAGATTGCCAAGCGGCTGAACAAGTCGGTCGAATTCGTCAACATTCCTTTCAACGGCCTGTTCTCGGCCGTTCAGTCCGGCCGCATCAACATGGCGGTCTCCTCCATTACAATCACTGACAAGCGGCTGGAATCGGTGAGCTTTGCGCAGCCCTATTACGACAGCGATCAGTCGTTGACAGTCACGGCGGCGAGTGGCATCACAGGGCTCGGTGGCATGGGCGGCAAGGTCGTCGGCGTCGACACAGGTTCGACAGGGGACGTCTGGGCAACGGCAAACACGGGCAAGTACGGCCTTGGAGAAATCCGCCGCTTCGAGGGTCTTCAGCCCGCCATGCTCGATCTCGTCGCCGGCCGCGTCGACGGCTACATCAGCGACATTCCCGCCCTGCAATACTACGTCAAGGACAAGCCTGAGCTGAAGGTCGTCGAACGCATTCCGACCGGCGAGAAGTACTCGATCATGTTCAACAAGGGCGATCCCCTGACCGCCGAGGTCAACGCCGTGATCACCACGCTCAAGGGCGAAGGCTTCATCGCCAAGCTGCACGAGACCTGGTTCGGCGCCAAGCCTGAGGACACGACGTCGACCGTCAAGGTCGCCGAAATTCCTGCCGCCAAATAGATCGGCCGGTCGATATCCGGGTGGCGACTGAGGTCGTCACCCGTCCCATAACGACATGCCGGTGGTGCAATGGATATTTTCACGACTTTCTTCAACATCGCGGTTCTGGAGCGCTCCTTCCCGCTGCTCCTTTCCGGTCTCTGGATCACGCTTGAACTCGGCGTCGTCAGCATCGTCGCTGGCCTCGTCGGCGGCTTGATCCTCGCCCTTCTCAGGCTTTACGCGGCGCCCTTTGTGAGGGCGCTTGCCAAGATCTATACGGACATCTTCCGATCCATTCCGCTGCTTGTCCTGTTGATTGTCATCTATTACGCGCTGCCCTTCGTCGGCATCCGCCTGTCCCCCTTTCTGTCGGCCGTCACCGCTCTGACGCTGGTTTCGACGGCCTACACCGCGGAGATTTTTCGTGCCGGCATCGAGGCCATCCCGCGCGGCCAGTTCGAGGCATCGGAAGCGCTCGGGCTCTCATATCGACACATGATGGCAGAGATCATCCTGCCCCAGGCCGTCAAGATCGTCATTCCGCCGCTCACCAACAACTGCATCAACGTCATGAAGGATACAGCTCTCGCCTCCGTGGTGGCCATGCCCGACCTCCTGAAGCAGGCGACGCAGGCACAAGCCCTGATGGCGAACCCGTCGCCGCTGATTGGCGCGGCAATCATCTATCTCGCCTTTCTCTGGCCGCTCGTCAGCATTGTCGCCCGCCTCGAAAACCGGTTCAACACGAGGAGGCGTTCATGAGAACGATCGTCAGCATCCACAATCTCAAGAAAGCATACGGGGATTTCCAGGTCCTGCACGGCATCGATCTTGAGATCCTGGAGGGTGAAGTCGTCTGCGTGATTGGCCCGTCTGGTTCCGGAAAATCGACGCTGATCCGCTGCATCAACCATCTGGAGAGTTTTTCACCCGAAAGCAGGGTCGAGGTCGATGGCATCAGGGTCGAAAAGGGCAAGAACCTCGCCAAGGTGCGTGCCGAGGTCGGAATGGTCTTTCAGTCGTTCAATCTCTTCCCGCATCTCACCGTCATGAAGAACATCATGATCGCTCCCATGCGAGTTCGCCGCACGTCCGTTGCCGAGGCGCAACGCAAGGCGACCGAGCTGCTTGCCCGCGTCGGCATTTCCGAGCAGGCCGACAAGTACCCCGAGCAGCTGTCTGGCGGCCAGCAGCAGCGTGTCGCCATTGCGCGTGCCCTTGCGATGGAGCCGCGGGTTCTCCTTTTCGACGAGCCGACGTCTGCCCTTGATCCGGAGATGGTCGGCGAAGTGCTCGACGTCATGCGCAAGCTTGCCGGGACCGGCGTCACCATGGTGGTGGTCACGCACGAGATGGGGTTTGCCAAACAGGTCGCCGACCGGGTGATCTTCATGGACGGCGGTCGCATCGTCGAGGCCGGCACACCCAACGAGATTTTCGATACGCCGCGGGAGGAACGCACGAAAGGCTTCCTGCGCGCCGTACTCAATCATTAACAAGAGAATTTGGAGGAACCCATGGAAACTCAAACCCAACTCGACATCGACTTCGTTCGCAGTCAGTTTCCCGGGCTGGACCACGGCTGGACGTTTTTCGACAATGCAGGGGGATCGCAGATCCTCAAGCGCGCCGTCGAGCGGATGAATAGCTTTCTTTACGACAAGAACGTCCAGATCGGTGGCAGCTACGAGGTCTCGCAAGAGGCGGCAAAGGCACTGCTTGAGGGCCGCATGGCGGGCCAGCACCTTGTCAACGCCGCACGTCCGGAGGAAATCGTCTTCGGAAGTTCGACGACGGTGCTCATTCAGAACCTTGCGCGCGCCATGCGCAGCCAACTCAGGGCCGGCGACGAGATCATCGTCACCATCTCGGATCACGAATCCAACATCGGCCCCTGGGACGGCCTGCGCGACATGGGCATCGTCATCAAGTTCTGGCCGCTCGATACGCGCACCTATGAGCTCGACATCGCCGATCTTGTTCCGCTCATGAGCGAAAAAACGAAGCTCGTCTGCGTGACGCATGTGTCAAACATCCTGGGCGCGATCAACCCGGTCGCCGATATCGCCCGCTTCGTCCATGAGCATGGCGCGCGCATCTGCGTCGATGCCGTGGCCTATGCGCCGCATCGTGCCATCGACGTCCGCGCCTGGGACGTCGACTACTACGTCTTCAGCCTCTACAAGACCTATGGCCCGCACTACGCCATGATGTACGGAAAATACGAGCATCTGCTGGAGCTCGATCCGCTTTACCACTTCTTCTACGGCCGCGATAAGGTGCCGGGCAAGCTGGAGCCCGGAAACCCCAATTACGAGCTTGCCTATTCCCTGACGGGGATCGTCGACTACCTCTGCGAAGTTGGAGAAAAGGCAGGCGCCACCGGTTCTGCCCGGGATCGGATCATTGCAGCCTTCGACGCCATCGCCATCCAGGAGAATGCGTTGACCGAAAGGTTGCTGGCGTACCTGCGCAGCCGCAACGACTGCCGCATCATCGGCGAAAGCACCAACCGCGACGGGCGCCGCATTCCCACGATCAGCTTCGTCTTCGAGGGTCGCAATTCCGAGGACATCTGCAAGGCGATGGATGCCTACAAGATCGCCATCCGTTTCGGCGATTTTCATGCCCGCCGGCTCGGAGACCATCTGGGCCTGCCGCAGTATAATGGCGCCGTCCGCGTCTCCATGGTCCACTACAACACCCTTGCCGAGGTTGACCGGCTGACGGCGGCGCTCGATGAAATTCTTGGCCGCGACGGGGTTGCGCGAAAGGGTGCAGCGTGAAGATGCGGTTCGACACTATCATCAAGAACGGCACGGTCGTCACGGCGAGCGACACCTTCAGGAGCGACGTCGGCATTCGCGACGGGAAGATTGCGGCGCTCGCCGATGACCTTGCCGATGCCGACGAGATCATAGATGCATCGGGGCTCTTCGTTCTGCCCGGCGGAATAGACAGCCACGTTCACATCGCCCAGCCGTCTGGCGACGGCATCGTCATGGCCGATGATTTTGCGAGCGGCACGCTGTCGGCGGCGTTCGGCGGCAACACCACGATCCTGCCTTTCTGCATGCAGGAAAAGGGAACGACGTTGCGCCAGTCCCTCAAGGACTATCACGCAAAGGCCGATGGTGAGTGCCATATCGATGTCTCGTTCCATCTGGTGATCACCGATCCTACCGCCTATGTGCTTGGCCAGGAATTGCCGGCGCTGGTCGAGGATGGCTACACATCGCTCAAGGTATTCATGACCTATGAGAACCTGAGGCTTCGCGATGATCAGATTCTCGATACACTCGACAGTGCGCGCCGCTCGGGCGCGCTTGTCATGGTCCACTGCGAAAACGAGGATGCGATCCGCTATCTCATCGGTCGCCACGAGGAGAAAGGCGAATTTGCGCCGAAATTCCATGCTTTAAGCCGGCCCGTTGCAGCAGAACGCGAAGCCACGCATCGGGCGCTGTCGCTGGCCGAGGTCGTCGACACGCCGATCGTCATCGTCCACGTCTCGAACCGCCAGGCGATGGAGGAGATCCAGCGCGCACGCCTGCGCGGCAGCAAAGTCGGGGGCGAAACCTGCCCGCAATACCTGCTTCTGACCGCCGATGATCTCGATGCAACCGAGCTCGAAGGGGCGAAATTCGTGTGCTCGCCGCCACCGCGCGACAAGGAGAGCCAGATTGCCTGCTGGGAAGGTCTGCAGAACGGCACCTTCGAGCTGTTTTCGTCCGATCATTGCCCCTTCCGCTATGACGACGATGAGGGCAAGTTGAACGAGAAGGGAAAACGAAACTTCCGCTGGATCCCGAATGGAATTCCCGGCGTCGAGACGCGGCTGCCGATCCTGTTTTCCGAAGGCGTGAGCAAGGGACGGATCGACATCAACCGTTTTGTCGCCCTGTCTGCCACCAACCATGCCAAGCAATACGGTCTTTATCCGCAAAAGGGCACGATTGCGATCGGGTCCGATGCCGATATCGCGCTATGGGATCCGACACGATCGGTCACCATCACAAACGACATCCTGCACCACGGCGCAGACTACACGCCCTATGAGGGGCTCGAGGTCAAAGGCTGGCCGGTACGTGTTCTGCTCCGGGGCAAGACCATCGTCGATGGGCCGACCTTTACCGGCAAGCAGGGTGACGGGGTGCACTTGCGAAGAGAGCGGACATTCACTCCCGCTGCATGAGGCATCAAGTGCTATCCCGCCGCGGGGTATCCGCTCCCGTGCCGGACGGCGCGTCGACCGTCTTGAAACCGCCCGGCTGATCTCGGGAGGAATGCTCACCCGACCGGCCACGCCTTGAGGCATGTTGAGGTTCCGCGTTCGTCGTTACAGCTTCGGTCGTTCGTCGACAGTGGCATTCATCAGCGGCGCGAGGATCTCCTCAATCGTTTCGATGCGCTCCTTGCGCCGCTCGAGCCACTTGTTGCGACCCCGCTTCTCGTGAGCGGTGGCCTCCCGGCTTGCCTGCAGTTGTTCGATATAGACAGCATCGGTTCTTTCGTTTGAAAGCCGGTCGAAGATCCAACAAAACGAAGCGGGCAGTTCGCCAACCTGGTATTGCGGGCTCTCACTTGCGCGATCCTCATCAAGAATCTGCTGGAGAACAACTTGATCCCATATGTCGGGATCCCGGTCACACCGTTCTTTCCAGACTTCCAACAGCCTGAGCGTCGCAGGCGTATCATTCAGGAGGATGGTTGCTGAAATCAGGCGATCCTCCTCCCGGTAAACGGCGAGATCACAACCGCAGGCCATCAAAACCGGCCAGGGATCCCGGTGAAAAACAGCGTCCACGTCCACATAAAGCAATGGCCCGCGATGTTCCTTGCGTGCTTTCAGGAGAAAAGTGGGCTTGAGTGCGGCGTTGCGGACCCAACTGCCGGCACTGGTCACCGCAGTTGTGTGAACGCGCAGCCCGAGGCGCTTGGCGGATGCTGCCATCCGTGCCGCCTCCTGCTCGTAGAACGAATTCGAGGTATAAAAGCCGACAATTTTTCCGTAGGCGTTCGGGGATATGATGATTTGTGAATCCATCGGGAACGGCACGACGTGATTGCGATACTTGGATTTTGACAGGCTAAAGAAATCGAAAAATCGATAGAAAAACTCGAAGCTCATTTGGGGCGGGGATCCATTAAACTCGAAGGGAAAGCACTTGCAATGTGTCCGCCTACCGCGATGGCGTGGCGCTCGCAACGCAATTTCGCGTTACGAATGAACACCGCAATTTCCTGGTTGAACTGTTAGGCCTTTATCACGCACCGTCTTTGCGGGGACAAAAAGTGGAAAAAGTGGCGTGCCGGTGGTGCTTCAGGTTCGGCGGAATATTCTGTTCGAAGGATCGCGCAGTGGCACCACCTGGATCATGCGCCTGCTGCCAAATGGCCCCCTGCGGGCCGCCTCAATACGGTCAGCCATTGCCGATTAGCTTCGACGCAAGGGCTATCGACGGGACGAAAACCGCAGCGGCGTAAAACGAACTGTAGATCATGGCTTTCATGACAGGCTCCTATCAATCACCGATCTGATATGGCGACGGAGCAAGAGTGCTTCAATACTCCAGGAAGCAAAAACGCGCGCTGGCGGCGTGAGGGGGCAGTTCGGCGTAATGCGCTTCCTTGCTCCAATCCTGCAGACTCTCAAGTCCCACGTTAATTGGGGCGTGGCGCACCTTCGAAGCTGCCGCTCGGCAGGTTTGAATCTGGGGCATGATGACAAGCAAAAATTGACCCTGAGCAGGAAGAAGAAGTCGAGCAGCCGAGACTGATCGGCCGCACAGACCGTTGTTGAGGACTCGAGCCCCAAGGCAGCGATGGCGGTGCGATAGTTCGAACCGCCATCATTTTGTTTTCACCGATACCCGCACCCAACATTACGTGATTGGGCTAACGACACCGCGTATCAGTTACTCGCCAGCTTCTGCCTGTGCTTTGTGAACGGCATCGGCACGCGAGCCAGCGTAGGTGGTCTGGTCGCCGGAGAAGAACCCTGTACCGGTACCGTTGCCGGATACGACGTCGCCGTTGTGCGTGGCGGCGGACGAAGCCTTACCGATTGCCGAGCCCTGCGACTTTGAGTTGTTGTTGTGGTCGATGGTTGCGCCGCCAGCGAACGAAATGCTTGCAGATGCGAGCAGCGAGAGAGTCGCCGCCAAGATCATTTTCTTCATGATGTCTATTGTTCCCTATTCGGCATGGACTATTCCCTGCCTGCCTTACACATAGGAAGCAATAGAAAGCGCTGCTTGCTTAGAGGTGCCAATTGTTTGCTCCGCAATGCCAAATGCATTTGCGGTGGTATCGGCGCAGGCGCGAGCTGAGCATAGCCCCGTGCGTCGGTCATCAACGAAGGCCATGGACGTGACGAAGTTAGGAAGGGGTTTTTCCGTCCATCGACCGCAAGCTTGGGTAACGGAGCTCTTTTGACGGAACCCGAGCATCCAGGTTATCTGAGATGCATTCAGACCCTCCTGAAGATAGTTGATGGTCATCTCATGCCTTAGGCAATCTAAGATCTCGGCAAACCCCGTGCCTCTGACGCCAAACGACGGGCAAAAGTCCGCTCGCCGACGCCGATCTGGCGGGCAACATTTTCGACGCTGCCTTCGCCATGTGGCAAAAGCGGCGTAAAGGTGTTTTCTACAAGTGCGCGAAACGAACTGAAGTTCGTTGCCCGGGTGTCGATGGCCTCATTGCAAAGCTTGGCCATCAATTCGTCGAGATAGGGATCGCCATCAATAACGGCATGATCAAGCAGCGTTGCGTCGATGTTTAGTCTGTCGGCATTGCAACCGAACTGAACGTCGCGCCGAACAGCCTCCGGATTTGTGCCGTATCCGACCGCTGATGAACGAAAAGTTGCAACTGGAGGAACTTGATGTCCAATCAGTTTGCAGCAAATCCGCAGGAGCACCAAGGCGAAGAATTCAGCTTGACGCCGGTCCGCGTGTCGGTGAAATCCCGCATAGGATATCCCAATGTTTAGGGTTGCGCCCTGCTGGTCGATCCGAAGCTCCAGCCCTTCGCTTACCAAGCGAGCGTAACAGACAACACGACGGAGAGCGTCATGAAATATTCGCGAGGATGCGGCGACGTAGGTAGATCATGCCGATCTCTCGCAGGTCGAACTGCTTCGCCAGAGTGAGGCCCAGCCACTCGTCGTCGAGCGCGCGAGATACCTCGCCGAGGAAGCTCACCTGTGATGCGATACTGACGCGTTTTCGCTCATTGAGGACAGCCTCGCTCAGTTGGCTCGTTTGAGCAGCGGCAGCGGATTGATGTTTCCCCGCTTGATCCAGGAGAGAACAAGCGGGAAGCCTGCTCCATGGCGGTGGACGCAGAAACTAGCGTCTGAAAGCCGTTCCGATCACCTTAGGCATGGTTGCCGCTCCTCTATTGAATTTGCATGTACATTTTTCTCTTGGCTTCCGGAACAAATGTAAGCGTGACGTGAACACATAAATCAGGCGATCGAGCGGGTCTCCCAACGCCATATTGTATTACTATTCTCGCAAGTATCGTAACAGTTGTACCATTCACTTAGGGTTGGGCCGCGGTGCGTACGGAGGCAATTAGATCAACAATCAATGTCTTTGGCAGAATACCGCGCGAAATTGGCAGCTAAGAGCAACCGGCATCGCTTCGCAATAGCTACATCACTCATAGCAAACCGGCAAAATGGTGTCGGAGCGATTTTTGCGGAGCGATAAAATATGTTTGGAAATGTGAAACGCGCGAATACAACTGCCTTGGCAATTGTCCTCGGAATATCCTTCATTGGCAGCCCATCCTTTGCCGCATCGAAGAAAGCACTTTTGGCGAGCGCCAAGGGTACTCATGTCGTAAGCGCTCAATCGAAAGCAAATTGCCGTAGAGCCATACAGGGCACTGTCGAGGCAATCCTCTGCAAGCCGACAGCGACTATAAAGACGACAGAACGGACAAAAACAACCTTCGGTACGCGCGGAAGACAGGACGTGGGCACTAACCACCACGACAGTCGGGGTCAAGGCAGCTCCGGCGGCCAGGTACAGGTGAGCTCCGGCGGCCAAGGTAGCACCGGCGGCCAGGCTAGCACCGGCGGCCAGGCTAGCACCGGCGGCCAGGGTAGCACCGGCGGCCAGGGTAGCACCGGCGGCCAGGGTAGCACCGGCGGCCAAGGTAGCACCGGCGGCCAGGGTAGCACCGGCGGCCAGGGTGGCACCGGCGGCCAGGGTGGCACCGGCGGCGAGGGGAGCACCGGCGGCCAGGGGAGCACCGGCGGCCAGGGGAGCACCGGCGGCGGACCCACTGACACTAGCGATACCGGACCCGCGGACAACAGCAAGACACACGACGACAACGGCAATGGCAACGACCCGGGCCACGCCGACCCGAGCAATCCCGGCAATGGTAACGGTAACGCCAACGGTAACGGCAACGGCAACGGCAATGCCAACGGTAACGGTAACGGTAACGGCAACGGCAATGCCAACGGTAACGGTAACGGTAACGGCAATGCCAACGGTAACGGTAACGGAAACGGAAACGGAAACGGCGGCAAAAAGTAACGGCCGCAATCGGTAGTGCCAACTCTCTGAACCTGAAAAGAGGCCTCGCGGGGCCTCTTTTTTCACTGCAAGCCGAAGTGGCACGTAAAAGGCATTTAGGAGCTAACCCTTAAAGCCTCAACGGAGAATTGCGGCCGAAGATTTAAGTCACGACGTCCAACCATATGGTGTTGACGTCCTCTTCCGTGTGCGTAGCGGCTTGGCATGAGCTGAGCCCGACTACAACAAGGGAGGGAGTGACGATGAATATTGTGACTCGAAGCGTGAATTTTCCGCAGGTTTGTTATACTG
The DNA here is from genome assembly GCF_056406295.1 of Rhizobium sp. P1_C7. NCBI lineage: Bacteria > Pseudomonadati > Pseudomonadota > Alphaproteobacteria > Hyphomicrobiales > Rhizobiaceae > Rhizobium > Rhizobium sp. P1_C7. Next base: position 22,436 of record NZ_JBFUAL010000014.1, on the reverse strand, counting down.
GTACACGGCGCAGGCGAGGACGGTTAAGTCGTATTCAGCAACAAGGCTGCGCGGTCGCATTTCGCAACGTTCATGTCGATACAAACGCCATGACGCTTTGCGATAAAGCGGCCACGGCCCATTATGCGGACGAGTTCGGTGCGTTTGGTCATTTGCTCCAAACCATTTCGCCAGGATATGCAAAACGTTTCAGCACCGACCGAGGTAATTTGAGCCCAAGACAAAATTGTCGTTATGACGGATGCCCGGCACGACGGTCGGCCGCAGCGATCCCGCTTGCTCGAGGCCCGGCGAGGATGACCTGCCAGACCCGCTTGTTCTCGAAGCTCTGGCGGGCAACGAAGGTATAGCCGGTTTTTTCCCAGGATTTGACGCTGTGGCTCAGATTGTCGAGCACGTAATCGCCATCGGCTAGCCGCGCCATCAACACGACGTGGTTGTTGCCGCGCCGGTCGAGCACTACAGTCATCGCCAGCCGGTTCGACAGGAAGCCCGCGTCGATCAGCTTCTTCTTCTTCATCAGCGCAAAGTCCTCGCAATCGCCCTTGCCATTGACCGGCAAAGACCAATCATCGTCTTTGCCCGTTGCCGAACGATCGTCGGCAGGACTGACGGTAAAATTCACCTGTTTGTTAACGCGGGCAAGGAGTGCATGCGCGTCGACGTCGCTCATCGCGCGGCCTGAAGTGCTGCCACAAAGCCACGCGTAGCGATGACAAGCAGCGATGAAAGGCTGGGGCGCGCCGATCGTTCTCACGGGCTGCAGCATTGAAGCGGCTGCTCCAGTCCCATGTGGTGCGAGCGCGATTGCGAGCGCGGCTGCTGCAAGACGAAGCGGATGCATGCTGACCTCGGAGGAAACTGTATTTATTCCCCCATCTAGACATAGAGACCCTCCCGAATAGTTAAAGGGAGCCATTCAAAATGGCAGAGGTCTAGAGTACCTCAGTCAAATAGACCGGCCCAAGGATACGACCGCCTGCTGCTCGGCCGCAATTGTCTCAAGATCGTGGGACAGCCCTCCTGTTCGCCTGCATGCAGAGCAAAGACATGCCTCGGCCCACAGCTGATCGACGATTACCTCGACCGCGCCGAGAACGATCGTATCGACCCGGATCGGTCAAAAACGCCGGTTTTCAGTCGCATCCTGCAAATGGGTCTCCGCGTTCGTGCCTTACGCCGGACCTGCGCCATTTCGGCGAGCGATTCCCGCTTCGCAAGGTCGAGCCCATCCAGATCACCGACCTGCCGAAGCGCGCCCGAAGTCGCACTTGCCTTTATGCTGCGTGCCTTTGCTGAAGCGGTCCGGGCGAAGGCGGCCCGATTAAAGAAGCACTTGATCCGAAGGATGCATCCGACCATACTAACCTCAGGCGGCACGCCATTTGGGGAATATCGGTCTAAACGAGGTCACGTGAGGCGTTTCTCCTTTTCCCGGTTACTGGGCGAAAGACCATTGAGGAAGCGTACCACTCGCTTGCTGGCGTTGGTATTTGCGTCGCTCCCTTCGATCGCCGCGGCACAGCCTGGTTGCGAGATCGAGGAAGCGCAACGCCTGTTCGGCCAAAATCCTCGCCCGACGGCAAAAGTCGAGCGCCTGCTTGAGGCATGTCGTGTCAGCGGCTCGACAGACTATCGCGTTTACATGTTCCTTGGCGTCATCGCTCGGGATGCCGGCGACCGCGAGTTGGCAGCCACGAACTTGCGCAAAGCAAATGCGATGGCACCACAGGAGCCAAATCCGGCGCTCGAGCTTGGCGTCACCCTCGAAGCGAAGCGCCCGAAAGAGGCTCGACTCGTCTATGAGCAATTCCTGGGGCGCGACCCTGCTTCGCGGCCGGCCATGCTCGGACTGGCGCGGGTCGCACGCAGCCAGAACAAACTCGACGAGGCTGGCCGGTTGTACGAGCGCCTGCTTTCGGTCGACCCTCAGGATCCCGAGGCGTTGAACGGCATGGCCTGGCTGGACCTGGCTCAACGCAACCGAAATCAAGCGCGTGCCAAGTTCGAGCACGTGCTCGAAATCGAACCGACCAATGAGGAAGCGAAAACCGGCCTGTCGAGTTCTCGGGACGTCTACCGCTATCAGCTCGAAACCAGTCCCCTGGCGGTTTCGACCGATGAAGGCACATCGTTGGGCTTCCAAGTGCGCGGGACGGCGGGTATCACGGCATTCGACACGCTGGAGCTAGGCTGGCGCCATTATAGCGATGAATTGTCGACGGTGTCGGAAACCGGCCTCTCGACCCTGCCGTCGCAAGACATCACTGTCGGTTACCATCGGCTGGTGCCACTCAGCTACGCCTTTTCCCTAGTATACGACTATCGTGATTACTCGGTGCAGCCTACCGAACACTGGCTCGAAGGCAGCACCACCATATACATTACCGACAATCTGCAGTGGTTCGGCGGTTACCGTTGGTCCTTCGGCGCCGACCAGTACGACGGCCATTTGATTCGAACTGGCCTCACCGCCACCGTCGCGCCATCCTGGCTGGTGACGGCCACGGTCTACGATTCGCGGCAGGCCGCGTTCGAAGATTCTCGCGACCTGTGGAGCGGGGTGATAGACGTTACCTACCTTGGACCGCACAACATGCTTGTCGTCGCTGGTATCGGCGCTAGCCCCTCCATTGACAACGTCGACCTGCACGTACGCGCATCCCTGCCCATCACCGACACCGTTGCCTTACAACTCAATGTGTCCCACGATACGATTAACACAGCAACGAGAGTAGCAGCTGGCCTTCTATTCAACTGGTGAAAGGATCAAGCCGCGCCAATGCATCATGTACGGGGAAATCGCCGGCTGAACGTCGTGCAACACATTCCCAGCGAGCGATTGCGTTTGCTGGTCGTCAACGCTGATTCCGCCGCGACAAGTAAGCTGCGGAGCGCATTCAACTCCGTGGCCGACGCTGCACTTGAGGTGGCTGCGTCCGCAAAGACCGCAATCCGGCTGTTGTCGGTCGAGCCCTACGACCTCGTGGCAGTGGATCCGGCAATTTCTTCCGGCGGCTTCGCGCTTCTTAAGTACATCAAGGACAACTACCGCTGGACCGAAACTCTGATCGCCACTCACAATCAGGAGCCGCAGTTTTTGCGCAAGGCGATCGGCTGCGGTGTCGACGGTTTGTTGTTCAGGCCGGCGGGTTCCGCCGAGTTCGTCGAGCAGGCGCTGCTTCTCGCCAGGGAGGCCAGTGCGCGTCGCCGTCGACAGCAGAAGCGCGTGCTGGCGATCGGTGCCCATCCCGACGACGTCGAGATTGGCTGCGGCGGCGCGCTGGCCGCGCACTACGACGAATACGATTTGCTCCATATTCTGACGCTGTCGCGTGGAGCAGCGGGCGGCGATACCAACATCCGCATGGCCGAGGCGCGCAACGCCGCCGCAATGGTTGGCGCACAACTTAAGTTGGAGAACCTCCGCGACACTGGCATCGACGCAGGTGCGGAGACGATCTCGATTATCGAGGCCGCGATCGGCGAATTGCAAGCCACGCATGTATACACACATTCGAACGAGGACACGCACCAGGACCATCGCGCGGTTCACGCCGCCAGTCTGGTGGCAGCGCGCGGCGTGCCCAACCTATATTGCTATCAGTCTCCCTCCTCGACGATGGACTTCAAGCCCCACCGTTTCGTCGACATTACGCACTACATCGACAGGAAGATCGACCTGATCGGAGCCCACAAGAGCCAGGTAGATTGCATGGAGTCGATTCAGCCCGACATGATCCTTTCGACAGCTCGTTACTGGGGCCGGTTTGCCGGCCACGTGCTGGCCGAGCCGCTGCAGATCGTTCGCGAGCGCGACAGCAATTCGGGCCCGCGCCGGCCAAGGATCGGGCCCGCGGCAATCTCATCAATCGCCGAATACGACAGTGAAGGGAGCGAAGCATGAGGATGCTGGTGACGGGCGCGGGCGGCGCATCTGCTATCAGCATCTGGAAGAGCCTTTCGGCGGACCATGAACTTCACATGGCCGACATCGATCCGTTGGCCACCGGCCTCTACCTCGTCCCGCCAGACCGCCGGCTCATTATTCCGCGCGGCGACGCGCCCGAGCTCGTTCCGGATCTCCTTCGCGCCTGCAACGAACGGCACATCGAGGCTCTGGTGCCGACGGTCGACGCCGAGCTGGCACCACTGGCCGCCGCGCGCGACAGCTTCGCATCAATTGGTGTCGAGCTGCCGATCTCGCCCGTAGAATGCCTGCGCACCTGTCGCGACAAGCAGCTCCTGATGGACGCAGTGCGGGGCAAGGTACCGATCCCCGACAGCGAGCCGCTCACCGAGGTGGTGGCCGCTAGTGTTGTTTCTTTCCCCCGCTTCGTCAAACCACGGGAGGGCGCGGGGTCGCGTGGCGTCGCCAGGATCGACAGCCGCGCCGATCTCGACAAGCAGCCCAAGGACGGCTCGCTGATGTTGCAGGAATACCTGCCGGGCGAGGAGTATTCGGTTGACATCTACGTGAGCCGGGACGGCCGTGTCATCGCCGTCGTTCCGCGCGTTCGCATGAAGGTCGATTCGGGCATCGCTGTCGCTTCGCGTACGATTAAGGCGCCTGAAGTGTCCGAAGCAGCTGTGCGCACAGCTGAGATCATAGGCATTCGCGGTACCGCCAACATTCAGTTCAAGCGCTCGGCAGATGGTGTGTTCAAGCTCCTCGAAGTCAACCCGCGCTTTCCCGGAACGCTTCCGTTGACCGGCGCAGCGGGCGTCGACATGCCAAGGCTGATGGCAGACGAACTCGCGGGCCATCAGTTGCCGGCCGGGCTGCTTCCTTTCAAGGAGCTAATGGTCGTTCGCTACTGGACCGAGCACTACCTTGATGCCCGCGAATGGGAAGCGTTATGCCCCCCGCATTGACCTGGCTCGTCCGGCATGGCCAAAGCACCTCCAATGCTGGCCTGCCAGCGACCAGATACAGCGACGTTCCGCTGACTGCGCTGGGCCACCAGCAAGCGCGCGAAGTCGCGAACAGGGTCCAGCGCCAGCCTGACATGCTGATCGTGTCACCGTTCCTGCGTACCCATGCCACCGCCGAGCCAATTCGTGCCCGCTGGCCGCTGGCACGATGCGAGACATGGCCGATCCACGAACTGACCTATCTCAGCCCGGCGCGGTGTCACGGGTCGACGGCCGAGATCCGTCGCCCCCTGGTCGAGGCGTATTGGCTTCATTGCGATCCTGACTTCAGGGATGGGCCGGATGCCGAATCGTTCCGGTCATTCATGACGAGACTGCTTGAGTTCCATCATCGATTAATCTCGGCCGACAGTGACTTCGTTGTAGTCGTCGGCCATGGGCAGTTCTTCAGCGCCTACTTATTCGGCCTGAAAGAGGGTTTCACGGTCTCGTCGGACTGGATGAAGCGCTATCGGAACGAAGAAACCGCCCGACCAATGGCTAATTGCGAGATCGTCGAACTCACAGGAGAGGCACTGAAAGAATGCCAAGACTAATCGATGACGCAACGAGATAGGCGATCACCAGCAAGGCAGTGATGTGGATTATCGCCACTTCGCACCAGAAGATGCGTCGTTCATTGCGGGTGTCATGAGACTTTAGTGTATCGAATATGTTGACGGCCGCTCTTTCGTTGGAATCCTCACCTTTCCGGTCTTGATCGTCTTGTCCCATTTGAGATCCGCCTTTCTGATTTCGGCCACGATCGCGGCGAGTGCGATCGCGCCCAACATTGGCCCGTAGCCGACGAGCACCAGCATTGCATTGCGCAGCCACTTTGGCGCGCCTGCCTTGTCCATACGGTAGACGCACCACGCCGCCGCGATCGAGATTGCCGACCATCCGAGGATGGCATGCACCAAGAGATTGCCCCACGACCAAGCGCCGGGCTTTTCCAGCTTGGCGACGCCGACGAAAGGCATCAGAAGGGCGATCGTCATCACTCCGATTGAGATCAGTCCGGGAAAGGCAATACCCTCGAACCACGAGCGTCTCGCGGCAGTCGGATCAATGGCAAAGGAGAACATTGTCTGGAAGAGATGGGCGACCAAGGTAACGCCTGATGCAACATAGAAGGCTTCCAACGCCCAGGGTGTCCAGAGATGATAGAGGCCGATGACGCCGATCGAGCCTGCGAACATGAAGAACGGCATCAGAGTTATGCTGAACCACAGTATGCCGAACGCCCAATTGCCAAGTAGTGCGCTGCGGCCGGGCTTGAACCAGATATCACTGAAGGCCCGCATGATCTGCAGGTTGCCGCGCCCCCAACGGAGACGCTGCCTCCAGAAGGCCGCAAGGCTGTCGGGCTCCTCAGCCCAAACAACGGCATTGGGCTCTATCAGGACGCGATGACCAAGGAGTTGCGTCTGGAATGTTGTGTAGGTGTCTTCAGCCAGCGTACTGGTGTCGATCTCACCACCAATTGCGATCAGATTGGCGCGACTGTGGAGTTGCGCTCCACCAGCCATACAGGCTAGCCCGCCCATGACGTTCTGCGTACGTCGCGCTGCCGCCTGGGCCACGATGTATTCAAATCCGATGAACCGCGACAGCAGCCCACCGGGATGACTACCCTCCTTCACATATGCCGTGACACCGCCGACTTCCGGGTCGGCGAGATGGCGGACCATGCGCCGCAAGGTCATTGCCTCGAAGAGGACATCGGCATCCATGATCATGATGGCCTCGGCCCAATCGTCGGCAAGGATCACCTGAAGCCCGTGGTTCAGCGTGTGTGCCTTTCCCTCACCACCTCTTTCACGTCGCAGATGAAAGACAGAACCGGGATACTGCGCCACCTTGGCATGCATGACTTCGGGCGTGTGGTCGGTGCTGGCGTCGTCCACAATGTAGAGGCGCCAGGAGCCAGCCGGATAATCGATGCGCATCAGCGCATCGATGCTGGGGCCAAGCACATCCGCTTCATTCCATGCCGGCAGCACGAATGCTACGCGCGGCGTGCCGGGCCCAATCCGGGAATAGTGATTCCAGATGCCGTGAAGGCCGACGAGCAGAAACTGGGCGAATGATGCGCATGTCGGCACCATTCCCATCAACACCAATAGCAAAAAAATGACCGCCAGCGTATTCGTCATCCGGCGCTCACTATCAGACCGAATAGGCTGTTCGGCAAGACTTCATTTCGAGATCGGATCGCGGCCCAGGTGATGGTGTAGGTGACGGTAGCAACGCTTGCGAGCACGCCCTCAGTCAGCCTTTTCGCAAATGCTACCATCTCCTGTCCACCGTCGATTTCGGCGTAGGTCTTGCGGCCCCCGACCTTCTTGCCGGTCTCGCGGCGCTTGCGTTCGCGGGTACCGCGCAGCTTCGAGCGCTTGCGGTTCTCCGAGGGACACAGGAGGTTAGTCGGTGCCGTGCCCTGGTTTCCGTGCCCTGGCGAGGTATTCCTTGGGATCTCAAAACAAGCAAAAAAGGCGCCATGCGTTTCGGCTGCGGGGTCGGGCGTCACCGGCAAAGGGGGAGCCTTCAATGATATGTACCGAATGCATGCTGCATCGATCAATGTCGAGTGCCAGCCATTCTGGCGCACATGCCGCTTACTGCGCAACAATAGCGCACCACCGATTCTCAGAGTGAACTCATGGCCGACGACGACACGCATTCAGACACTCCGACGACCCGCATGCTGAGCTGGGCGAGAAACTCCACCATCTACCGCCTCGAGCGAAGGATGATGACCGAAAAGCAGCTGTCTTACGCGATTTCCAGAAAGGCAAGGCAGAAGTTCGAGGGTATCACCGATGCCCAGGTCCAGGCTGTCACGGAGGCCGCAGTCAGATTTGCCTATGAACTGGGTGGCTTGAACGACGTCGCCTATGCGGAAATCAGCGCACGATCCGGTGTGCGCAACGGGCGGTCGAAGCGGCTGATTGCGCAACGACTGTCGGCCAAGGGCGTCGATCGCGAGACGGTCGCTGCGACGCTCGAGGAGACCGACGATCTGCCGGCTGCGGTGATATTTGCCAGGAAGCGCGCATTTGGCCCGTTTCGTCGCGACGGCGCGGCGGAAGATCGCCAGGCGAAGGAAATAGCGGCGTTTGCCCGCAACGGTTTCAGCTTTGGCCTTGCCAAGACCATTCTCGGCATGAGCCGGGAGGAGGCCGAAGAGGCACTCGCGGCGCGTGCGCTATAGCTGCGCGATTGAAATCCCATTGCCCGTTTGCTGCCTTGACGACAAAGAGGGCCAACTCCACATCAATCGGCCAACGTTCGGTGCAATTTCGGAAGACGATTTGGATGCGGGTTCTCACGCCGGCAACAAGCCAGTCCAGCTCCACCGCCACGCCGTGTTAAAACTTGCTTTGAACACATTCAACATGCAACACTGAGCTGTCGAAATTGCTAGTCGAGCTTTGTTTCACGCCGCTTTGGCGTTCAAGCTGACCTTTTCTCTCAAAATCGATTTACACGTCATCTGGCCTGGCGCCAGAGGCGATAACCTATGCGATCGAAGGGATTATCCAATGAGCAAGACCGACGCGGCTGAGATTAAGCGCAGAACAGAGCGCCACGTTGCCAACTCGAGTGGCGGCGGCCATCTCGGAGGGACGAACTTCGGCCAGGCCAATGACGCCAAGACCTCTGGCGGCAGTGGTCAGGGTGGAAAGAGTCGCCCGGGCGGCGCGCGCAAGTAACACCGGCACGGGCGAGCTTGTCTCGCCCAGGCTCCACCGACAAACATGGGTCCCGCATCCGCAGTGGTTGACGGGTCTCATGATCCCCGGCTGACCAACAGCCGGCCCACAACTCAGCATTGCGGTGCGAGCGGTCGCTTGTCAGATGTGCAGGGCATGGCCAAGTGCCTTGAGGGCAGCCTCCTGAATGGCTTCGCTGCGGGTTGGGTGGGCATGTATCGTGCCGGCAATATCCTCAAGCCGAGCGCCCATCTCGATCGCCAGCGAAAACCCGGCGGAGAGCTCCGAAACGCCTTGTCCGACTGCCTGCAGGCCAAGCACCAGGTTGGTGTCGGCACGGGCCACGATCCGCACGAAGCCTTCATCCGATTGCATCGTCATGGCGCGTCCGTTGGCAGTGAAGGGGAATTGGCCGACGCGGATGTCGTAGCCCTGGCTCCTGGCCTCGTCGGGTGCGAGACCGGCGGTGACAATCTCCGGATCGGTGAAGCAAATGGCTGCTATGCAGCGCTTGTCCCAGGCACGTTTTCGGCCGGCGATGATCTCGGCCACCATCTCACCCTGCGCCATTGCCCGGTGGGCAAGCATCGGCTCGCCGGTGACGTCGCCGATCGCATAGATGCCGCGCATCGATGTCCGGCAGCGATCATCGATCCGGATGAAGCGACCGGAGCGATCGAGATCGAGCTGCTCCAGGCCCGACCCTGATGTGTTTGGTTCGCGGCCGACGGTCACGAGAATCCCCTCCGCCGAAAGGTGCTCCTGCGTGCCATCGGCGGCTTCGACGAGGAGCCCAAGCCCATCGCTTGAAAGCGCCCTTGTCATGGTCAGCACGCGAATATTGCGTTCCGTGAGCTTTCTTTGCACCGGACGGATGAGATCCGCATCATATTGCGGCAGGATCTGGGGGGTGGCTTCGACGATCGTCACCTCGGAGCCCAGCTTGGAAAAAGCGGTGCCGAGCTCCAGTCCGATATATCCGCCTCCGACCACCACAAGCCTCCTCGGAAGCTCCTTCAATGCAAGGGCCTCGGTCGAGGACATGATAGCGCCGCCGAAGGGAAGGGCAGGAAGTTCGACAGGTTTCGAGCCAGTGGCGATCACCACATTTTCGGCGCGGATGATCTGGGCGGCGCCGGTCTCCGTCTCGACCTCCACCGACTTACCATCGAGGAAGACCGCGCTGCCATGGACGATCTTTACCCTTGCCTTTTGCAGGAGTGCGGTGACGCCGCTGGTCAACCGGCCGACGATGCCATCCTTCCAGGCGACGGTTCTCGCGAGATCGATGGTGGCTCCTTCCACGCGAATGCCGGCCGGATGCTTGCCGACCCCCATGAGCCTGACAGCATCGAATTCCTCAGCTGCATGGATCAGCGCCTTGGAGGGGATGCAGCCGACGTTGAGGCAGGTGCCGCCGGGCCTTTTGTCCTCAACGATGACAGTGTCGATGCCGAGCTGGCCGGCTCGGATGGCGCAGACATAGCCAGCGGGCCCGGCACCGATCACAAGCAGCTTGCAGACGATCTCTTTCATGGATTTCAGCCTTCAATGAAGATGAGTGCCGGCGTCTCCAGGAGCACCCGGATGCGCTGGATGAAGGTTGCCGCGTCCCATCCGTCGACGATACGGTGGTCGAAGCTGGAGGACAGGTTCATCATCTTGCGCGGCACGAACTGCGTACCGTCCCAGACCGGCCGCACGGCGATCTTGTTGACGCCGATGATAGCGACTTCGGGGTGATTGATAACAGGCGTCGAGACGATCCCGCCGAGCGCGCCCAGCGAGCTGATCGTGATCGTCGAGCCGCTCAACTCGTCACGCGTTGCCGTGCCAGTGCGCGCGGCCTGCGCCAATCGTGCGATCTCGCCTGCGCAATCCCATATGCCGCGCGCCTCGGCGTGGCGCACCACGGGAACGACGAGCCCGGACGGCGTCTGGGCGGCAACTCCAATATGGACGGCTGCGTGCCGGGTGACAATTCCGGCGTCGTCGTCAAAGGTGGCGTTGACGTCAGGCTGTTCGGCAACCGCCTTCACCAGCGCCCGCATTAGGAAGGGCAACACGGTGAGCTTTGCCTGTTCGGCCTTGCGATCGCGGTTCATGGTCGCGCGGAGTTCTTCCAGCGCCGTCATGTCGATCTCTTCGACATAAGTGATGTGAGGTATTCGCGATGCCGAGAGCGACATCTTTTCGGCAATGCGTCGTCTGAGGCCGGTGAGCTTGATCTCCTCGGTTGCCGTCTTGCGTGCGGTGCCGGGCTGCGCGGACAAGGGCACGGCGCCACGCGCCAGAAACTGCTCGATGTCTTCCCGCACGATACGACCGGCTGGACCGCTTGCCCGTATCTGCCTCAGGTCGACGCCGTGCTCGCGGGCAAACAAGCGCACAGAGGGTGAGGCGAGGGGCTTTTCCGCTGGCCCCTCGAAGGGCTTGCTCGCGGCTTTGTCGCCTCGATCGCCAATCGGCTTGGAAGAGGAGCCTGCCGCACCGGTGGACGCGATCGGTGCCTGCTGCGCTGCTGCGGAAGGCTTGGCCGCCTGCGCGGCGCCAAGAGGTGTTGGGGGAACCGGTTGCGCCGCCCCGCCGTCATCGACAGTTTCGATGCGCAAGAGTGGTGCCTTGACGGCAATCGTGTCGCCGACCTCGCCGCCGAGCCAGATGACGGTGCCGGTGACCGGCGACGGGATTTCGACTGTTGCCTTGTCGGTCATGACGGCTGCGACCACCATGTCCTCCAGGACAGGTTCACCTGCCTTGACGTGCCATTCGACGAGCTCTGCCTCGGCAACGCCTTCGCCGACATCGGGCATCTTGATGGTGAATTCGCCCATATCTCAGGCCTCCATGACATCGATCAAGGCGCGCCCAACACGCGCTGGGCCGGGGAAGTAGTCCCATTCCTGGGCATGCGGATAGGGCGTATCCCAACCGGCGACACGCACTACGGCCGCCTCGAGGTGATAGAAGCAATGCTCCTGGACGAGCGCTGCCACCTCTGCGCCAAAACCGGAGGTGAGCGTCGCCTCGTGGACGATGACGCATCGGCCGGTCTTCGACACCGATTGCACGATCGTATCGAGGTCGAGCGGCAGCAGGCCGCGAAGGTCGATCACTTCCGCGTCGATACCGGTATCCTCGGTGGCGGCAAGGGCCACGTGAACCATGGTGCCGTAGGCGATCACGGTGACAGCTGATCCCGCCCGCCGGACCTCGGCCTTGCCGATCGGGATCGTGTAGTGGCCGTCGGGCACTTCGCCGAGCTCGTGCTTCGACCAGGGCGTGACCGGGCGCTCGTGGTGGCCGTCGAAAGGACCATTATAGAGCCGCTTCGGCTCCAGAAACATGACCGGGTCCGGATCCTCGATCGCCGCTATCAGAAGCCCCTTGGCATCGTATGGATTGGAGGGCACCACCACCTTCAGGCCGCAGACGTGTGTAAAGAGCGCCTCCGGGCTCTGGCTGTGCGTTTGGCCTCCAAAAATGCCGCCGCCCGTCGGCATGCGCAGCACGATCGGGCAGGTGAAATCCCCGTTCGAGCGGTAGCGGATGCGCGCCGCCTCCTGGGTGATCTGATCGTAGGCGGGATACATGTAGTCGGCGAACTGGATCTCGACGCATGGTTTGAGCCCGTAGGCCGCCATGCCGATCGCCGTACCGACAATGCCGGATTCGTTGATTGGCGTGTCGAAGCAGCGCGTCTTGCCGTATTTGGCCTGCAACCCTTGCGTACAGCGAAAGACACCGCCGAAATAGCCGATGTCCTCGCCGAAGACCACGACATTGTCGTCGCGCGCCATCGATACGTCCATGGCGCTGCGCACGGCCTCGATCATCGTCATTCGAGCCATCTCAGTACCCCGCCTTCTGCCGCTGGCGGCGGATATGGGGCGGCATTTCTGCATAGACGCCCTCGAAGATGTCGCGCACCGATGGCCTGCCGCCGGCGTGCAGGGTCCCATGTTCCTCGGCCTTCTTCTGCGCCTCCATGACGTCGTCCATGATTTCCGCCTCGGCCTGTATGTGACGCTCTTTTGACCACGCTCCTTTGGCGATAAGGTGCTTCTTCAGCCGCAGCACAGGATCTCCAAGCGGCCAGGCCTCGGATTCGGTCTTCGGTCGGTAGGCGCTCGGATCATCCGACGTCGAGTGGGCACCGACGCGGTAGGTGACATACTCGATCAGTGTCGGGCCGAGATTGCGGCGTGCGCGCTCGGCGGCCCAGCGCGCAACCGCATGGACAGCGAGGTAGTCGTTGCCATCGACGCGCAATGCCGGGATGCCGAAGCCAAGGCCTCGCGCCGCAAACGTGCCCGAGCCGCCACGGGCAATGCCCTGGAAGGTGGAGATCGCCCACTGGTTGTTGACGATGTTGAGGATGACCGGCGCCTTGTAGGTCGAGGCAAAGACGAGCGCGGAGTGAAAGTCGGACTCGGCCGTTGAGCCGTCGCCGATCCAGGCGGCAGCGATCTTGCTGTCGTTCTTGATCGCCGAGGCCATCGCCCAGCCGACGGCCTGCACGTACTGGGTGGCAAGATTGCCCGAGATCGTGAAGAAGCCATGCTCTTTCGACGAATACATGATCGGCAACTGGCGGCCGCGCAGCGGATCGCTCTCGTTGGAAAAGATCTGGTTCATCATCTCGACCATGGGATAGTCGTCGGCAATCAGGAGGCCGGCCTGCCGGTAGGTCGGAAAGTTCATGTCGCCCTTGTTGAGCGCCTTGCGAAACGCGCAGCTGACGGCCTCCTCGCCGAGATGCTGCATGTAGAAGGAAGTCTTGCCCTGGCGTTGCGCCATCAGCATGCGGGCGTCGAAAGCGCGCAGCTTCATCATGTTGCGAAGGCCGGCAAGCAGCTCCGCGTCAGACAGCATCCCGGCCCAGGGGCCAACTGCTTCGCCATCGCGATTGAGGACGCGGATGATGGAATAGGCGAGATCGCGGATCTCTTCGGAGGCGACATCGACCTCCGGGCGGGGCACGGCACCCGCCTTGGCGATCTTGACGTTGGAAAAATCGGGCTGGCCGCCCGGACGGACGGCGGGTTCAGGGACATGCAGGCTCAATTGAGCGGGTTCCGTCATGTCGTATCATTCCTCCCTTTGCCGGTGCCGCTCCTCCTCCAGGAACGGGACGGCCTATTTCATTTGAACTATAGATTGCGCGCGATGACCATGCGTTGCACGTCGCTTGTTCCCTCATAGATTTGGCAGATGCGCACGTCCCTGTAGATCCGCTCGACGGGATAGTCGGCGATATAGCCGTAGCCGCCGTGGATCTGGATCGCATCGGAGCAAACACGTTCTGCCATTTCGGACGCGAAAAGCTTTGCCATCGATGCTTCCGAGAGGCAGGGAAGCCCGCTTTCCCGCAGCAAGGCTGCATGGAAGACGAGCTGGCGCGCTGCCTCGATCTGCGTCGCCATATCGGCAAGGCGAAAGGCGACCGCCTGATGCTCCATGATCGGTTTGCCGAAACTGGTGCGTTCGCGGGCATAGTCGCGTGCCGCTTCGAACGCGGCTCGTGCCATGCCCACCGCCTGCGCGCCGATGCCGATGCGTCCGCCCTCAAGATTGGCAAGCGCGATGCGGTAGCCATCCCCTTCGGCGCCGAGCCGGAGTTCTACCGGAATGCGCATGTCGTTGAAGGCAATCTGGCAGGTGTCGGACGAGTGCAGGCCGAGCTTGTCCTCGACACGGATGACCTCGTAGCCCGGCGTATCGGTCGGCACGATGAAGGCGGTGATGCCCTTCTTGCCGGCCGAGGGATCGGTAACGGCGAAGGCGATGATCACCTGGCCGTTCTTGCCCGAGGTTGTGAACTGCTTGGCGCCGTCGAGGACGTAGTGAGCACTGTCGCGGCGAGCGCGACTGCGAAGGTTCGAGGCATCGGAGCCGGCCTGCGGCTCTGTGAGCGCAAAGCCGCCAATCCATTCGCCGGTCGACAGCTTCGGCAGAAATCGCTGCTTCTGTTCGTCGGTTCCAAACTTCAGGATAGGCACGCATCCGACCGAACTGTGGACGCTCATGATCGTCGAGCAGGCGCCGTCGCCAGCGGCGATCTCCTCAAGTGCTGCGGCGTAAGCTACCGTGCCGGTGTCAGAGCCACCGTAGTCCTCGGGAACCAGCATGCCAAGCAGGCCGAGCTCACCCATCTCCTTCAGCTCTTCGCGCGGAAAGGCGTGCGAGCGATCACGCGCGGCAGCACCCGGCGCCAGGCGCTCGCGCGCAAAATCGCGGGCGAGATCACGTATCTGCTGCTGAACGTCGGACAGGATCATCGTTTCGTTCCTCAAGGCTTCCGTCAGTGCCGTTCGACAGCGATTGCCGTTGCCTCGCCACCGCCGATGCAAAGCGCTGCCATCCCGCGCCTCAGATCGTATTGCTCGAGTGCTGCGAGAAGCGTGACGATGATGCGGGCACCCGACGCTCCGATCGGGTGGCCGAGCGCGCAGGCGCCACCGTGGATGTTGACCTTGTCGTGCGGCAGATCGAGATCGCGCATGGCGGCCATCGCCACGACTGCGAAAGCCTCGTTGATCTCGAAAAGGTCGACGCTGGCGAGCGCCCAGCCGGTGCGATCAGACAGCGTCTGGAGGGCGCCGATCGGGGCGGTGGCAAAGAGGTTCGGTGCGTGGGAATGTGTGGCGTGGCCGACAATGGTTGCAAGCGGTCGGATACCACGGCGTTCGGCCTCGGAGCGGCGCATCATCACAAGCGCTGCCGCGCCATCGGAAATCGAACTTGAATTGGCGGCCGTCACCGTTCCGCCATCGCGAAAAGCGGGCTTCAGGGAAGGGATTTTTTCTGGCCTTGCCTTGCCCGGCTGTTCGTCGAGACTGACGGTCTCTTCGCCCTTGCCCGATCTGACGACAACCGGCGTGATCTCGGCCGCGAAGGAACCCGCCTGTATTGCCGTTTGCGCGCGCGTCAGCGAGGAGACCGCATAGGCATCCTGAGCCTCGCGTGTAAACTGGTAGGCCTCGGCGCAGTCTTCGGCGAAGGTCCCCATCAAGCGCCCCCTGTCATAAGCATCCTCCAGCCCGTCGAGGAACATATGATCGATCATGCGTCCGTGGCCGAGCCGGTAGCCGCTGCGGGCACGATCCAGAAGATAGGGCGCATTCGTCATGCTTTCCATGCCGCCTGCGACGACGACCGAGGCGCTTGCCGCAGCAATCGCGTCATGGCCGATCATGGCAGCCTTCATGCCGGAGCCGCACATCTTGTTGACGGTGCTGGCGGACGTCGAGAAGGGCAGGCCGGCACCGATCGCCGCCTGCCTTGCGGGCGCCTGGCCCTGACCGGCGGCAAGCACGCAACCGAAGATCACCTCGTCGACGGCCTCGGCTGCAAGCCCGCTGCGCTCGAGTGCCGCCCGGATGGCTGCTGATCCGAGATCAGGGGCTGCTGCCTCACGAAGAGCGCCCTGAAAGCCGCCAATCGGAGTGCGGGCTGCGCCGACAATCACGATGGGATCCTGATGTGTCATTCCATTTCCTCCTGGACGCAGTGTCAGCGCGCGCCCATCCGCAATGCGCCGTCGAGCCTGATGACCTCGCCGTTCAGCATGCTGTTCTCACATATGTGGTGGACAAGGGCTGCGAATTCCGCCGGCCTGCCGAGCCGCGACGGGAAGGGAACGCTCGTGCCGAGTGCGTCTTGAACCTCGTGCGGCATGCCAGCCATCATCGGCGTCTCGAAGATCCCGGGTGCGATCGCCATAACGCGAATGCCATAGCGGGCCAACTCGCGGGCGATCGGCAGCGTCATGGCAACAACGCCACCCTTGGATGCGGAATAGGCGGCCTGACCGATCTGCCCGTCGAAGGCCGCTGCCGAGGCGGTGCTTATGATGACGCCGCGCTCGCCGTCCGTATCCGGCTCCTGCATCTCAATCGCCGCAGCCGCAAGCCGGATCATGTTGAATGTGCCGACAAGATTGATGCTGATTGCCCGTGCGAAGCTATCCAGATGATGCGGTCCGTCGCGACCGATCACCTTTTCCGCTGGCGCGATGCCGGCGCAATTGACCAGACCGCGAAGGCCGCCGAACGCATTCAGCGCCAATTCCGTCACGCGCTCTCCATCCTCGGCACTTGTGACATCGGCATGGATGTGCCGAACCACATCGGCCCCGAGTTCCCGGACGATGCTCTGTCCTGCATCGTCATTGAGGTCGGCGACAACGACGCGACCGCCGTTCTCGACCAGCATGCGCACGGTTGCGGCACCAAGTCCGGACCCGCCGCCGGTGACGATAAAACTTCCTCCACGGATCTGCATGGTTCTGCTCCCACAGTCCTGCAATGGCGGCCCCTGCCGTTCGCTAGACGCTCCTCGCCGCGTTGGTCAGGGCCACAATCTCAACAAGTCTACGTCGCCGCGCTATTGCAGGCGATGACAGAACTGCTTCAATATATCGGCCAGTTTTGCCACTTGCGAATGGCAGACGGCTAAATGACAGATGAGTGATGACGGGTGTGACAGAGACCGACAGACGCATGATTGCCCCGGGGTTCGTCGAGGAGGCTCTTGATAGCCTTAGACGTTTCGCAAGGCCGACGGCACCGCTCCTTGAATGCATTGGCCTGCCGTTGAAGGTCGACCAGCCGATCTCGGCAGAGCGCTATGGAGCGCTGTGGCTGGCGATTGCAGCCGAACTCGACGATGAATTCTTCGGCATGGGTGCAAGACCGATGCGCAGAGGCAGTTTCACCCTGCTTTGCCATTGTGTCCTGCATGCCCCGACGCTCGGCCACGCGTTGCGCCGGGCCTTGCGTTTCCTGGATGTCGTGCTCGATGATCCCCGCGGTGAACTCGTCGTGCGCGATGGTTTGGCGCAAATCGAGCTGATGGATGCAGGCGCTCCCCGATCTGCATTTGCCTATCGGACCTACTGGATCATCCTGCATGGGATCGCATGCTGGCTGGTGGGGCGGCGCATTCCTATTCGAATGGTCGATTTTCGATGCGCCGAACCGAAGCAGGGGGCGGACTATCGGCTCTTCTTCGGCGCGCCGGTACGCTTTTCCCAGGAGACCAGCCGCCTCGGCTTTGACAGTGCCATGCTGAACCTGCCGATTTCTCGAACGGAGCAGGCGCTGAAGCAGTTCCTCAGCGCAGCTCCGGCAAACATCCTTGTCCGCTACCGCTACGATGCCGGCCTCGCGTCCAATGTGCGCCGCCGCCTCGCGGATGTGTCCCCTTCCGCCTGGTCGACCTTTGAGGAACTGGCGGCCGCGATGCGCATGCCGCCATCGACGCTGCGCCATCGCCTGCATGACGAGGGGCAGAGCTATGCAGCCATCAAGGACGATATCCGCCGCGACCTGGCTGTCGAGTTGCTGACCAACACATCAAGGACGATCGCCGATATTGCTGCACAGCTCGGCTATTCCGAGCCCAGCGCCTTCTTCCGCGCATTCCGCAAATGGACGAAGAAAACGCCTGATGCGTTCCGAAGAGCGAACGTCGATCGAGGATCGTGACGCACAGTCACCGTGCGTCCGCTGATCATGGACTTCTGCGCAAGTTGCAAATACCGTAGGCGCGGTTCCACCTCCTCGGGTATATTGCCCAATGGCCGAAGAACGCGTCCAACGCCGTCTTGCAGCAATCGTCATCGCGGACGTCGTTGGTTACTCGCGTCTGATGGAGGAGGATGAGGTTGCAACACTGACCACGCTGAAGGCGCGCCGGTCCAAAATTCTCCAGCCGGTGGTGCACGCGCATGGCGGGCGGGTCGTCAAAGTGATGGGAGACGGGGTTCTCCTGGAGTTCCCAAGCGCGGTCGACGCCATGGCCGGAGCGATTGAGTTGCAGCGGAAGATGGAGGAGGCAAACGGTGCGTTACCGGAGGCGCGCCGCATCGTCCTGCGCATCGGCATCAATCTCGGCGACGTCGTCATAGACGGCAGTGATCTCTACGGCGATGGTGTCAACATCGCAGCACGACTACAAAGCCTGGCCGAGCCGGGCGCCATCTACGTGTCGGCGGGCATCCGTGATCAAGTCAAACGCAAGCTCGCGTTTGACTTTGACGATCTCGGACCGAAATCCCTGAGGAACATTGCCGAACCGGTTCATGTCTATCGTGTTCTCTTTGAACCCGGCGCAAAGATCTGGCATGACGGACAAGCGGCGTTGCCGCTACCTGTCAAAGCTTCCATCGCCGTGTTGCCGTTCACCAACATGGGCGGTGAAGCGGAGCAGACCGTGTTCACGGACGGGTTGACCGAAGACTTAATTACCGATCTTTCAAGAAATGCCAGCCTGTTTGTTATCGCACGCCACTCGACCTTTGCTTACAAGGGGAAATCGGTCGACGTTCGATTGATCGCGCGCGATTTGGGAGTTCGCTACATCGTCGAAGGCAGTGCACGACGCGTCGCCAGTCGTGTGCGTATCAACGTTCAGCTCATCGATGCGATTGGAGGAGATCACCTGTGGGCGGAGCGCTTCGATAGGGACGTCGAAGACATCTTCGGCGTTCAGGACGAAGTTACAGCCAAGATCGTCGAGGCGCTGGTCGGACGATTGGCGGCCTTGCCAGCGCGATATCGTCCAAAGAGCCTGGAGGCCTACGACATCTGTGTTCGGGGGCGACGCCTAATCAGTGTGTTCACCAGCTTTCCGGATGCGATCCGCGAGGCTCAGATGCTGTTGGGCCGGGCAATATCGATCGATCCCGAATATGCGGAGGCTATTTACTGGCTGGCCTTCGTTCACTGGCAATTGTGGGCACACAGCATCGAGCCCACCGCGGAGAACCGATCGCGGGCGCTGGAACTCGCCCGAAGAGCTGTTGCATTGGACGAGAACGACGCTGCAAGTCACTGGATTCTCGGATATTTGCTGGCCTATGAAAAACACTGGACCGAGTCCGACCACGAGTTTGCAGTTGCCTTCACGTTGGAACCAAATCAGCCGGACGCGCTGGTTATGACGTCGGAGATTGCAGTCTACGCTGGTCGAGCGTCAGAGGCGATCGAACTGATCCAAAGGGCGCTTCGACTGAACCCGCATCCCGCGGGCTGGTACTATTGGGAGCTTGGACTCGCGCACTATTCGGCCCGCCAGTATGAGGAAGCCGTCAAGGTTTTGCGCATGGAGGCGACCTACCGCAGCGCCTCGCGCCGCATACTTGCAGCTAGTCTTGCGCAGCTCGGACGCACAGACGAGGCGAAGCGAGAAGCCACACTTTTCATGGCGTCGACGCCGTATTTCAAAATTTCTCACTGGGCAGTCGCTCAACCCGCCCGCAACGCAGACGCGGTCCAGCACTTCGCGGAAGGCTATCGCATGGCCGGATTGCCGGAATGAGCGGGAAAAGTTGAGCTTCGATTAAGGATTGACCAGGCCGTCACGTATTCCGGCTCTCGTGAGCGAGGCTGCGTACGACACGAACAGCGGCCCTTGAGCTTCTGCAAGGGCCGGTCGATGCCGGCCAGTGGAGAAACCCTTCGGTTGATATCCGAGCCGTACTCGCGCCACTGGCGGTGTGGTCCACGCACCGCCTGGGCGATTGAACTTCAGGGTTCCGGGAGCCACGTCACGCAGCGTTTTCAGGATTGGAAAAATGAAACTGCGGCTTGAGCAGCATTTGCAGGTTGGCCGTTTCCTCGCCGGCAATGCGAGCGAGAAGCAACCGGCCCATCTGCTCTCCGGTATCGGTCAGGTCCTCGTAGATCGTCTCGACCTTGGGCTGGATCTGGCTGAGCAGTTGCGATGTGCGCTTGGCCACGACATCGTATTCGAGGCCGAGCGTCAGCCCGTGATCGCTCATCCCGGTAATGGTGGCAAGCGCGCAGACCTCACCGCCGCAGGCAAAGCCGTCAGGAGCCTCCGGTCGGCCAGCGCGCCAGCTCATATAGCTACGGATACGCTCGACGGGACAATCAAGGTCGATGTCTTCGGGGATCTCGTAAGCAACGCCTGCCTCCCTGACGGCGGTCATGAAACCGTGGAGCAGGTGCTGGGAAAAGGTCAAACGCTTGGGCGGAAGGATGATCGTCGGCTTGCGCCGCCCCCGTGCGATCAGCCACTTCGTCGCCTCGTAAGCGAAGCTGAAATTGTCATAGTCGACATAGGGGTGTTCGGTCGAGAACTCGGTGCGGCCATGGGAGACGAAAGGAAAGCCGTTTTCCAAAAGCAGGCGAACGCGCGGGTCGAACGGTTCGGTTCGCGAAAAGATCAGTCCATCGGCCATGCCGTTGCGCACGATATGGCGCACCGCGTCAATGTTGCTGCCGTTGACGAGGTTCGGAGTGATGATCAGGTGATAGGGCGTATCCTTCAGGGCCTTGGCAAGCCCGTGCATGATCGAAATGCCGTAGCCGAGAATTTCCTCATGCGGGTCCAGGAGAACGCTGATGACGTTGGTCCTGCCGGTCTTGAGGCGCTGGGCTGCCCGGTCCGGCAGATATCCGATGTTGGCTGCGACCTCATGGACACGCCTGCGCGTTTCGATCGAAATCTGCGGGGCGTTGCTGAGCGCACGCGATACGGTTGTCACCGCAAACCCGGTGATCTCCGATATGGTGCGCAGCGTGGGCTTGCCGCTCTTTGGAATGGTTTGAGGGACCATTCCCCTGGGAGTGTCGCTCACGTGGTTCCTCCCATCCATGATGACATGACTATCTAACCGCAGTCGCACCGATAGGCAATGCGCTTGTGAAAACGTTGATGGCGCAGTCTTTGCAACACTACTGGTAGTATGAGCGCGACGTAAAACATAGATATCTCGTTTCAATTCAATATTTTACTGTTCCGTTTCAAACGACGCCGCGCGATGCTTGACTCCGTGCAATTTATAACGTTTTAAATATCCCATGCGGTGAGAACACTGCAGAGGAATTGCTTGACCCCAGTGATGGCGGGAGGGCGTTCAACGGCGGAGGAAGGAGCTTCCGTCTCGACTTGCAACCGGGAGGAATACGATGCGCAAGTTTATGATGACGACTGCGATTGCAGCGCTGATGGTAGCGGGCTGCGGTGCAGCGCGCGCTGATGATGTCAAGGAAGTCCAGATGCTGCACTGGTGGACATCTGGCGGCGAAGCTGCGGCGCTCAACGTGCTCAAGGGCGATCTGGCCAAGGAAGGCTATGCCTGGAAGGACGTGCCTGTCGCCGGCGGCGGCGGTGACGCTGCCATGACCGCTTTGAAGGCGATGGTCGCTGCGGGAACCTATCCGACCGCGTCGCAGATGCTCGGCTACACCGTTCTCGACTATGCCCAGGCGGGCGTCATGGGCGATCTGACCGAGACCGCGAAGAAGGAAGGCTGGGACAAGTCGGTTCCAGCGGCTCTTCAGAAATTCTCCGTTTACGACGGCAAGTGGGTTGCGGCACCTGTCAACGTTCACTCGGTCAACTGGCTGTGGATCAACAAGGCCGTCATGGACAAGATCGGCGGCACCGAGCCGAAGACCTTCGACGACCTGATCGCGTTGCTCGACAAGGCGAAAGCGGCGGGCGTCATTCCGCTGGCTCTCGGCGGTCAGAACTGGCAGGAAGCGACGATGTTCGATTCGATCGTGCTGTCGACGGGCGGTCCTGAATTCTACAAGAAGGCCTTCAACGATCTCGACGAAGCTTCGCTGAAATCAGATACGATGAAGAAGTCTTTCGACAACCTTGCCAAGATCAAGGAATATGTCGACCCGAACTTCTCCGGCCGTGACTGGAACCTTGCGACCGCCATGGTCATCAAGGGCGATGCGCTTGTTCAGGTCATGGGCGACTGGGCCAAGGGCGAGTTCGTCGCTGCCAAAAAGACCCCGGATACCGACTTCCTGCCTG